>CAZVNP010000011.1:24781-73923 GCA_964628285.1 uncultured Lentimicrobiaceae bacterium | reverse complement strand
ATAAGTAAGGCTTCGTGTGGTCCGCCTGAGGCGGACCCAACATGAAGCCGTGTTGCAAAGCCTGTCCCGCGATAGCGGGAAAATCCCGCCAGGTAGTTAGGGCTTAATTATGGGGATTAAATAAAAAAACCCTGGCAGAAAGTTGATAAAAATGATATGCGTTCTTTGAAATTTTGTCGTGAAACAGGCGGTTTTTCAGATAGATTTATGGCAAAAGAAAAATTGGAAAGGCATTTATGGCCGGTTGGGGCAATGAGATACCGGGTCCGGATGATGGACATGTTTGAAATCATTGATTTTGATATGGAAGTTTGCCGAAATGAAGGCTCAGTTGAGCAATCTTCCGACCGTAATTGTCAAGGGTGCTTTGGGAATGCCCCGAAAGAGTCACCTTCTCCTGAAGTTCCTCCCATAGCTTGCTAAAGCCATGGATCTCATGACAAGCCTGTTCCATGATTGTGAACGACTTTTTTCGTAGTTTTGATTGTGTTTTCATAGTAAGAGTTTTTTGGTGTACCCTTTATTCTATGATTTCACAAAGAAAAAGCTATCCCGTCACGGTTCTGTCGTGACGGGATCTAGTGCAACAAGCGCGCATCAGCCAGCCCGGGGTACTTCTTGTTGTTGCCTCATTAGAGCGGGTGTTCATTGAAAATGAATTTGTAATTTTAAACGTTGGGCGCTCCCACCCGCCCCCATGGTGCAATTATAACCCGGACCGGCCGCTGAGCGCAACCTTTACCTGCAAGCTGAGAAATCAATACTTTACTAAACATATTGACCAAAAAATTAATTTCCAGGGCTATGCCAGAGAGAGACAAAAACGAAAATATCCTTTTAAAAGACACTAAGGTCTTAATTTATCTGGCTTACAGTATGACTATTTTTAAATTAACAGGTTGTGAGCAGAGGATTTGTTAAAGAAGGCGATCAGGAAGAAATCCCGATGGTGCCGCCGAGGGCAGAATTACCGGAAGGGGTTACAAATTATGTGACCCGGGTGGGATTTGATCAACTATTGACCGAAAAGCAAATGTTGATCAATGAAAGAGACAATCTGGATATTGCCGATGAAAATGAAAGAAGAATAGCGTTGAACCATATCAATGCAAAATTACGACTGCTGAACAATAGAATTGCTGAAACCAAAGTCGTCAATCTGAATGAGCAGCCACAAAATGAAATAAGGTTCGGTGCAACGATAACTCTTAAAATTGAAGCAACCAATAAGATTCAAACATTTCAAATAGTAGGTGTTGATGAGGCCGATATTTCCAAAGGAAAAATCTCCTTTCTGTCTCCTTTAGCCAAAGCATTATTGAATAAAAAAGTCGGGGATAAAGCTATTTTAACACTTGCCAGGGAAAAGCGTATATTCGAAATTATTGATATAAAATACTATGACAACGCGTAGAATGAATCCTTAGGTTGATTTCTTTTTTCAGTAAAGCCAAAAAGTGGCAGGAAGAATTTGAGAAATTGAGAATGATCATCCATGATTGCGGGCTGACCGAAGAATTGAACTGTGGTGCTTCCTGTCAACGGCAATTCTATAATGCCGCCACTACGCCAGGCCATGAAACATTAGAATCCATTAAATGAAGGAACTTCAAATGAAAAGCACTGGCTTGTATGTTATTTTTACTGTGGCCTTAAATATTCTGGCCGGTTGCGATTATAAGTATACCCAACATAGTGATATTAAGCCAAATGATGTTGTCCCTACTTCTAATCAGCTGGCGTATCAACAAATGGAAATGATTGGTTTTATACATTTTACAGTTAATACATTTACTGACAAAGAGTGGGGATTTGGTGATGAAAATCCAAAAATTTTTAACCCTGATCAGTTAAATGCAGAACAATGGGTAACCACGGCAAAATCTGCCGGTTTCAAAGAACTCATACTCACAGCTAAACATCATGATGGTTTTTGTTTATGGCCAAGCAAGTATACCGAGCATTGCATAAAGAATAGTAAGTATAAAAACGGCCAGGGTGATATCGTGAGGGAATTTGTCGATGCATGCAAAAAACACGGAATGAAGGTTGGACTTTATTTATCTCCCTGGGACAGGGACCACAAAGATTATGGCAAACCGGAATATATTACCTATTACAGGAATCAATTAATCGAATTACTTACCCAATATGGAGAAATCAATGAGATTTGGTTTGACGGTGCAAATGGAGGTGACGGTTACTATGGAGGCGCAAATGAAGTGAGGAAGATTGACAGCAGAACTTACTATGACTGGGACAGTACCTTTGCATTGGTAAAAAAATTACAGCCAAATATTACCATATCTTCAGATGCCGGCCCGGATGTACACTGGATAGGTAATGAAAAAGGATATGCCGGTAATACCTTTTGGTCGACTATTAATAAAGATAAATTGATTATTGGAAATTCCGATCCGGGGTATTTAAATTCCGGATATCCGGAAGGCAGGTATTGGATAACAGGACAATGTGATGTTTCAATCAGACCGGGATGGTTTTATCACAAAGCAGAAGACCGCTCAGTTAAATCGCCTCAGGAATTGGTTGATATCTATTATAAATCCGTCGGAAGAAATTCTGTCTTGCTCCTGAATCTTCCGCCCGATGAGAGAGGGCTTATCCATGAACATGATGTGGATTCTCTGAAAGCTTTTAAAAAAATTATTTATGAAACATTTTCTGTCAATCTTGCTGAGGGAGCAAACGTTACAGCTAATAATTATAGATCGAATGATGAAGACTTCTGTCCTGAAAAAGTATTGGACAATGATCTTAAGACCTATTGGGCAACTGATGATCCAGTTATACCTGCTGAATTAACAGTGAGTTTTGATGAAGAAAAGCGATTTGACAGGATAATGATTCAGGAACCTGTTCACCTTGGTCAGAGAATTATCAAATTCCAAATTGAGGTACAGCATAATAATGAATGGCAACGAGTGTATGAAGGAACGACGATTGGCTATAAAAGATTGATAAGAATTAATCCTGTTAAAGCCTCAAAAGTAAAATTAAAGATACTTCAGGCCAATAATACCGTAGCCATTTCAAATTTTGGATTATTTTTATCTTCAGATAAAGAAAATAAAAGTTACAAATAATTAGGCGTTCATTTTGGCGCACAGCGTCCAGAGTGGTTTCCCCCATTTATCGGGAAATGCCCGGTTGAAATAAATCCCGTAATGTTAAACGGAATTTTCATTTACCTGGATAATTTTCTCAGCTCCGGTCATGTATAAAATGGCGCGCTTATATGCGCAATAGTCAAAAGATAAAAAACAAGGCAAATTAAACTCAAATGAATGAATATGATCTCTATGAAAAGTTGACAAGGTTAAGGGAACCGTTAATTGAAAAAATAATTGAATCGTTAGGGATAAAGCATGATTCCAGAGGTATTGACATCGGCTGCGGAATCGGTCGTATCACTACTCTTCTCTCAAATAAGATTGGATTAAACGAGGAATTAATCGGATTGGATTTTTCTGAAGACATGATAAATTATGCCAGGAAAAATTCAATACAAGAAAATGTGACATTTATTCAAGGCGATGTCAACCATTTACCGTTTAATCCCGATTCATTCGATTGGATTTGGTGTATGGATACTATTTGGGTCGGTCCTGAAGAATTCGGGTGTCCGGCGGAAGAACCTGATCAGATTCTTAACCGGCTATATAAAATATTAAAGCCGGGTGGAACGATTTATCTGTCATTTTGGTCTTCTCAAAAAATTCTTCCGGGTTATCCCTTGCTTGAAGCCCGACTGAACGCATCACTTTCGGCAAATGCTCCGTACCTGAATGATATGAATCCGGATAATCATATTTTGCGCGGTCAGAAATGGCTTCAGAATGCAAAATTTGAAAATATTGAGGTAAAATCATTTGTCGGGGATATCGTAGGACCATTAAGTGAAAATAATAAAACAGCATTAACAATATTATTCCGAATGTTTTGGGGAAATTCAGAAAATGAAGTTTCACAAGAAGACTGGGAAAAATACAATGAGTATTGTTTACCGTCATCAGATAAATTTATCTTAAATGATTCTGATTACTGCGGATTTTACGTATATACACTATTTAAAGGGATGAAAAAATAACAGCTATATGCGCATAATAACCGTTACCTGCAAGCGAGGGTTTAAGCAATGTATGCTGATATGGCTTATCTGCCAACAACAATTTTTCTTTTTGGCCTGTGCCTGATAATGTTATTAGATATTGCTAAGAATGAAATAATCGATTCTATCCGGGAAGCAGCAAAAACAAAACTCTTGGATACCGAGTGAAATAACATTATATTTGAGAGCTTCCTGGCATTCTGATTTGATTTAAATACCTGATTGCTAATTGAAAATACATTAATTGCCGGTGACACATATTAACCTGATATTTTTAAACTAAGAAATATCATTTTTGAACAGACCATAAATCATGAAGATTTTTGTTTTATTAACACAGCTTGGTATCTTATTGACTTTTCCTGCTCTCGGCCAGACCGGACGTGCCATCCCCGTTGTCGTCAAAAACCACAGGACTTACATTACAATAAAAACAGGAGGTCTGACAATCTCAGACATATTACTCGACACAGGTTTAGTATATGACGGGCTCATGCTCTTTGATCCGGCATACAGGGATTCGCTGGATATGACATCTGCCATTAAGGTACAGATCGGGGGTGCAGGAGGCGGTCAGGCCTCAAATGCAATAATGATTGACCCGGCTGAATTTTCAGTGGGTGAGGCAAAGATGGTCAACCATCGCATCATCATCCTGCTGGGGGAGAAAAGCTTCGGGTCAAACGGCATCACCGGCTATTCGGTTTTCGGCCATTACATAACAGAATTCGACAATGATAAAAATACGATGACCTTATATGACCCTGATTCATTTGAGGTGGATGATTCCTGGACGGTGATTCCCCTTTATTTCAAGGATAACAATATCCCATGGTTGGATGCTTCTCTCGCCACCGGGAAAGAGATGCCGGTCTCCCTTTCCATGTACATTGATTTTGCGGCTGGTGACGAAATCCTTCTTCTCGAAAAGCCGGATCAGAAATTCATACTCCCTGAAGAGACGAGAGAGGTTTATCTTGGAACAGGCCTCAGCGGCGATATATATGGTAAGACGGGGATGATATCAAAACTGGTCATCGGCCCTTTTGAGCTGAAAAATATCAATGCTTCCTTTGCCGAAGCCCGGGTGCGTTCAAAACAAAAGGATGCCGATGCCGTCCTCGGTAATGAATGTCTCAGAAGATTCAATCTGATTTTTGATTATCAGGATAAGAAGCTGTATCTCAAACCGAATTCACATTTTTATCAATAATTAAATCTCAGGTTGTTTTGTCGAAAGCCTTAATGTTCAAAGCCATTGGGTTAATGAGGTCATATATGCCGTCCTTTCAAAGGAATGGCAACATGGTTCTGACAATAATTAATAACACAAAAGTATTATAAGCAGATTTGGTATGGATACACGACAACATTTCCCCGGGATCATCGACAGGCATCCCGAAGCAGACATTCCCATTCCCGGCTTGACATCAAGGCTCATCCAGGCCGGAGACCAACAATTTGTTTTTATGGCATTCGCTGAAGATGCGGTAATCCCTGTTCATTCGCACAATGCACAATGGGGCGTTGTTCTTGATGGTGAGATCGAATTGACAATTAACGGAAAAATAAAACACCTGAAAAAAGGCGACAGTTACTTTGTTGAAAAAGGGGTACCACACTCTGCCAGAATCAGTGAAGGATACAAAGATTTGACTCTTTTTGACCAGCCTGACAGATATAAGAAGAAATAAATCTGTTTACACTTACTTTAATATTAGACTATTCAATATTCCAAATAAACCAACCTCAAATCATATATAAGGAACACTGATGAAATCACTGTACAAAATCTTATCCATTGTATTTCCGGTTATCCTGTTTGGCTGCCAGCAACAACAAACACTGACAGATGCAAAAAAAGAGATCATTCGAAAAGAAGTGACAGAGCAGTATAACCAGCTGGTCACCGCCATCAATCAGCTGGATGCCAGGGCATGGTCTGAATTTTACAGTAAAGATGAGTTCATCTCAGCATTCGCCGGTACCGAATTTTTTACTACACGAAGCGCCTGGGTGGATACCATCACAAACTATTTTTCAATGCGCGAAAGTCAGAAGATAGAACCGACAGGGGTACAGGTCACAGCCCTTGCACCCGATCTGGCCCTGTTGACGAGTCAGGAAAAAACGGAGATGCAGATGAAAAGCGGCAAAGAGATCAAATTCAGCCATGTTTTTACAATGATCTGGAAGAAAGAGCCGATTGGCTGGAAGATTCTCCATTCTCATGAATCGTGGGTAGAGGAACAGGTTCAATAGCTGACTTTTTATGGAGAAATTGATCCCGTTATCCTGGGATCACGGGATACAGACGTTATGCTCAGGTATTTTCTCTGAGGAGGTAAATTTATGAGCGTTCAAATGAAAGAAAGGGCCATCCTTTCGTGGAGCGGAGGAAAAGACAGCGTTCTGGCGCTATATGAATTGGTGTCAGATCACCGTTATAAGATTTCAGCATTGTTAACCACCCTGACGGAGGACTATGAACGTATCAGCATGCATGGCGTCAGGCGGGCTCTCTTAGAGCAGCAAGCCCGTTCCATTGATCTTCCGCTCGATAAGGTTTATCTCACCGCCAATACATCCAATGAAGAGTATGAGAGCAGGATGAATGAAAAGCTAACCTATTACAGAGAAAGAGGCATCACATCAGTCGTTTTTGGTGACATTTTCCTGGATGATATTCGAAAATACCGTGAGGAAAACCTGTCGAAAATTGGAATGAATGGCATTTTCCCCATCTGGAGAAAGGATACAGCCGACTTGGCCCGGACCTTTATCGATGCAGGTTTCAAGGCCATCATAATCTGCGTTGACTCCAAACTCCTTGATAAAGACTTTACCGGAAGGCTTTATGACCGCGAGTTTCTGAGCGATCTCCCTTCCGGTGTCGACCCTTGTGGAGAGAATGGCGAGTTTCATACTTTTGTATATGACGGGCCGCTTTTCAGGGAAAAGATATCGTTTGCCGCAGGGGAAACCGTATTGCGTGACAACCGTTTTTACTTTTATGATTTAGTACCAATTTTTCAAAAATGAAAGCCATAGGAAACACCCCGTTAATCAAGCTGGAAAGACTGGCAGAGCGCGGCTGCGCTGAGATCTATGTGAAATTTGAGGGAGCCAATCCGACGGGCAGCATGAAAGACAGGATGGCTCTCTCGATGATCGAAGGAGCCGAACGGCGGGGTGAGCTCAGGCCGGGAGGAAAAGTCGTTGAATACACCGGTGGCAGCACCGGCAGCTCTCTTGCCATGGTCTGCGCTACCAAGGGTTACCATGCCTGCTTCGTCTCCTCCGATGCGTTTGCCGAGGAGAAACTCAGAACCATGAGAGCTTTTGGCGCCGAGCTCGACATCATTCCCAGCGAAAACGGCCTGATCACCGCAAAACTTATCGACCAACTGGTGGAAAGAGCCAGAGAATTAAGCAAACAACCGAATACGTTCCGGACCGATCAGTTCAACAACGTCGACAACAGGAATGCCTATCATCATATGGCCAGAGAGATCATGGAGGTTCTTGGACACGACATTGACGAATTCATAATGGGAGTTGGCACGGGTGGATGTTTTTCAGGGAATGCGGAGGTGTTCAAGAGAGATATC
Source organism: uncultured Lentimicrobiaceae bacterium (assembly GCA_964628285.1). Classification (GTDB taxonomy): domain Bacteria; phylum Bacteroidota; class Bacteroidia; order Bacteroidales; family JAGONC01; genus JAPLDP01. The sequence continues at coordinate 66,183 of CAZVNP010000011.1, read as the reverse complement.
CCATCCATCCGGTGCATAGCCCTTGAGCCTTTGCATGTTCGTTCTCTCTCTGGCGGTGACACCACGGGGACCCACAAGCTGGAAGGTATCGGGGCAGGATTCGTGCCGGCCATATGCCGGTTGGATCTGGCTGATGAGATCATGGCCGTATCGGATGAAGATGCCTATAAAACCGCCAGAAAACTGGCGAGAATGGAAGGCATTTTGGGAGGAACGACATCCGGTGCCAATGTATGGGCTGCCATACAAAGAGCCAGAATCATTGGCCCCGGCAAGAAAATCGTCACCATTATATGCGATTCGGGATTGAAATATCTAGACGGGGATCTGTACAACGGTTAAAAACTGAAAACATCCCGCCAGTCCGGATTGTTCTATTATAACATCGGGATTATACATTAAAATACCATACCGGCAGTCGCATTATGATAGATTTCAGTGGCAGTTATACCGATGACTATGAGCTCACCATGGCTCAGGTCTATTTTCTGAAGGGCCGGACAGAGAGCCGTGCCGTCTTCGATTATTTTTTTCGTAAACTGCCGTTTAATGGCGGGTATGCTGTCTTTGCCGGTCTGGACACCCTGCTGGATGTGTTGGAAAACTGGCACTTCACGGAAGAAGATCTGGCTTTTTTACAACAACATGGTTTTAATAAAGATTTTATCCACTATTTGGGAAGCTTCAGGTTTCACGGCGATGTTTACAGCACGGCAGAAGGGGATGTGGTATTTCCGACCCGGCCGGTGCTGGAGGTGGAAGCCGGCATCCTCGAGGCGCAGATCATTGAAACGGTGTTGCTCAACATCCTGAATTTTCAGACCCTCATCGCCACCAAGGCCAGTCGCATGCGTCAGGTGGCAGGTAAAAGGGTACTGGTGGACTTTGGTCTCCGCCGGGCGCAGGGTGTGGGCGGTTACCATGCCAGCCGGGCCGCCGTCATCGGAGGATTTGATGCCACAAGCAATGTGCGGGCAGGGATGGATTTTCATATCCCTGTGTCCGGAACCATGGCGCATTCATTCATTGAAAGCTATGATGACGAGCTGACAGCCTTTCGTGATTTTGCGTCGTGCTATCCCGATAACTGCGTTTTACTGGTCGACACTTACAACACCTTGGAAAGCGGTCTGCCCAATGCGATAAAAGTCGGAAAGGAGATGGAGAAACAAGGCAAGAAACTCAGCGGTATCCGTCTCGACAGCGGTGACCTGGCTTATATGGCTAAGGAGAGCCGGAAGATGTTGGATGATGCCGGATTGGATTATGTGAAGATCGCCGTTTCGAACCAACTGGATGAATACATCATTAAGAGTCTGCTTGAGCAGGGAGCTCCCGTTGATTATTTCGGTGTGGGCACAAGCCTGGTAACCGGAGGACCTGACGCCGCTATCGACGGCGTATACAAACTGGCTTATGCTGCCGGTGAACCCCGCATCAAACTGTCGGAAAGCTGGACTAAAATTACCTTGCCCTATGGCAAGCAGGTTTACAGAGTCAGGAACCAAGACGGTTTATTAACAGGGGCCGATGTCATCACATTACGGGACGAAGAAAATGTCGAACGTATGTGTCATCCGTTCGAACCTGATAAATCCCTGTCATTAATAGGATCGCGGCGGGAAGCCCTGTTGCATCAGGTGATGGCCAAAGGAAAACGGCTTTATCCTCCCAGAGCACTGGCGATGATAAGGGATTACAGCATGAAACGGGTCGAAGAATTGCCCGGCGAGTATCGACGTTTCGAGAACCCCCATATTTATAAAATAGGTCTGAGCGACAGACTCAGGGATCAACGCGATCAATTGATTGAACAATTTAAAAAATAACGGATGATGTCACAGGGATAAATCGTAACTTAGACTTCAGGAATGAAATGGTATCTTTCAAATTAACCATAAGCAAAATCCTGTAACTTAACGAGATAAAAATGACCGATATTAATGAAGCAAGAATATTAGCCGCTTACTGTGGTATCTATTGTGGCTCATGCGGGATGTACCGGGGAAGGATCTATGCCGGAATTGCCGGGGAACTATTGGAAATAATGAAGGTTGCAAACTATCCTGAAGAATTGACCATTAATCCGGAGGCGGACAAGCCGGATTTTGATTTCGGGGAATTCATGAAAGGACTGGCCTATTTCAGTAAAAATTACAGCGGAGCCTATTGCCAGGAATCCTGTAAAGATGGTGGCGGTGTGCCTTGTGAGATACGGTTGTGTGCAAGGGAAAGAGGATTGGAGATTTGTTATGAGTGTCATGAATATCCGTGCACTCACTTCCCGTTACCCTGGGTCAACAGTCCTGAAAAAATGAAGGACTATGAACTGTTCAGGCAACTGGGTTTTGACGGATGGGTACAATATCATGCCGAGCGTGCCGCGAAAGGTTATGCCAATGCCACAAGGAAATATTATACCCAGGCTAGAAAAGAAGATTAAAAAAGATCCTGTGCACATGGATGTTTGAAACAGCCTACTATGGATTTTGTAAATGAACACATTCTTGAGGTCAGCGCTTATGTCGAAGACTGTTATATTGCCCAGACAAAGGCATTTTCACCTCTGGAGTATCCGTATCTGAAAGATATTATCATTCATCATAACATAAAGACCATCCTGGATGTAGGCACGGGTGAGGGGACCTTCATCTCCGGTCTGGCGTCCATGACACCGGAGGTCCTTTACGAGGCCATAGATATCGATAAAGCCCTTATCACCCGGGCCCAACATAAACACCACCTGAAAAACTTAGCTTTCAAAACCCTCCTGTTCGATCCGTCCTTTCCTGATGTCGGATATGATCTGATCACCGCCCGGTTTGCCGTTGAGCACATGGAAAACATACCGCAATTCATTTCAGAGGCTTATCGACGGCTTCGTAATGGGGGATTGCTTCTGATGACCGAATACTATATTGACAAGCTGGATAGTGCAAATGAGATGTGGAGACTTTTCAGGGACAAAGAGCTTGAGTTTTACCTGAAATTTGGTTCCCATCCAAGTATCTCGCTGGAACTGCCCAAATATTTATATGACAGCGGCTTCTCAGGTATTGAGTCGATCTTCCGGCATATTTCACCCTCAACCGTTGGGGTCAAAAACTTCTATGATCTGATTGTCAGTTATACCAGGTTATACGGCCATATTGAACCGGCCATTTGGACCGGAGAGATCAAAGCAAAGATCATCAAATACTGTGAGAACGCCCTCAAAAAAAATCCTGACCATGAAGATATCCTGCTGATCAGTCATACCATGGGCCGGAGACACCGGTAAATAAAACAAACAGTTAGGTTTTATCAAATATCTTCCCCCGGAACTTGAATGGCGACCTGTCAATCGAATATCGGTATCTCAACAAAACGAGGACGGACAGATAATATCTCCAAGTATTTTTTAGCAAGTGACTATTGACACCAGTTTGAATTTTTTCTTATTTTTAACGATGCCTTATCACGTCAGGTATGACTAACCGCTCAACTATAATTTTCTTCATTCTATTAGTCCCTGGGATCTGCCTGTTCATCAACATGTCAGGCATGGCCACAACTGCGGCCGACACTGCCCTTGTCAATGACTGGCTGCGAAGAGGTCAGCAACTGCATGACAGCAATCCCGATTCGGCGATCTATTATTACCGTCTGATCATCGAAAAGGCAGATATACAGGCAAAGGAGCTGTCATCCTCCATGTCTGACCTCGAAAAATCCTATCTCGAAACCGTCATCAAAGCATTGAATTATACCGGTGATATCTATTATTATGATGATGAGTACAACCGTTCGGAGCCTTATTTTCAAAAATCGCTTTTATATGCCGGGGCGGCAGGGATGAAGGATTACTCGGCCCGCGCCCTGTTTGACATTGGATACATCCGGTATGTCAATAATGATTATGCCGAGGCTGCAAGACTCTTTGAGCAATCCTGCTCTATTTATGCTGAAACCGGTAATAAAAATGGAATGCACAATGTCCGGCAGGCCTGCGGGCTGACTTACCGCCGCCTGGGTGATTATGCAAAAGCCGATTCATGCTATAAGGAGTGTCTGGAGTATGCGTTGTCACAGCAGGACAGCCTGAAACTTGCAGATACCCGGATCAATTATGGTATCCTGTGGTGCGAGCAAGGTACTCTGGATGAAGGCATCAACATGTTTGAAGAAGCACTCAGCTATTATGAACATATAGGTAACGGGCAAGCGGTCTCCATTGCCCTGCTGAACATCGGCGTGGTGTTAAAGATGGTTAACGAATATGATAAAGCCCTGGCTTACATAAAAAGGTCCACCGAGATAGAGGAATTGCAACAGCAGAAATCCAAACTCGCCGTCAGGTATTTCAATCTCGCCGATCTGTATCTGGATATGGAAAAAACAGATAAGGCCTATGACTATTGCATGAAAATCCAGTCCGTGGACAATGACATAGGGTCCCATCCTTTCGCTGCCGAATGTGATTATCTTTTTGGAAGGTATTATTACCTTAAGGATGATTTCCCTGCAGCCGGCGGTTATTTTAAAGTTGCGGCCGAAAGCGCCCGTAAGACCAACGATATGCCTCTCATCACCAATATAGACCTCTGGCATGCCAGGACCAGCCTGAAAGATGGCAACTTACGGGCGGCCATTGCACTGGCTCAGGAGGCCTACAAATTGGCTGACCATTTGCATCTGCTTATGGTTCAGAAAGAGACTTCGGAGCTATTATCTGAGGCTTATGAGAAAACAGGAGATAATAAATCAGCCCTGCACTGGTATAAGATTTTCATCATACACTCCGACAGCCTGAGCTATTTTAATCAACGCCAGGAGATAAGCAGGATTGAAGCCAAGTACAATTATGAAAAAAAGGAAAAAGAAAATGAAATGCTCAGAGACAAGGCCTCCCTTCAGGAGCAACGACTCAGAATACGCAACGTCATAAGCATTGCCCTGGTAGCGGTGATCATACTAAGCATTATCATTATTTTACTTCTGAACCGCAGGAACAAGGATGCCAAACTTCTATATGAACAGCAACAAATGCTAAACCTTCAGCACCTCGAAAAAATTGAAGGAGAACTCGACGGCAAAGAACGTGAGCTGACCTCTAAAATGATGTTCCTGAACCAGAAGAATGAGCTCATCGGCAGGTTGATCAAGCGGCTTCAGGAGATACAGCATTCCCCCGACACCTCTTCCGAAGAACTGGTCTCCATTGTGAATGAGCTCCGTGTGGACACGCCACAGAGCAACTGGAAGGAATTTGAGACCCATTTCACACAGGTCCATCCCGGATTTTATCAGCGGCTTTATGAAAAGCATCCTGCCCTCACCTCCTATGAACTGCGTATTTGTGCTTTCTTACGTATGAATCTCAACACCAAGGAAATTGCAGCGATAACGGGACGTTCGCCAAAAAGTATCGAAGTGGCCCGCAGCCGCATCCGTCAAAAACTCAACCTCAAAAGAGACGATAACCTGAGCAGTTTTCTCGCCGCCGTATGACCGCTTGCCGGGATGAGTGTTTTTGTAAGGTGGTGTGAGTGGTCTTGTACCTCCTAAAAAATTGCATCCCGCTGAAATCGCAACGTAATTTTACCCTGTCAATCATATCTCCTGCAACGGTTTATGATATCACAGGTTGAAGACATCAGAAAAGAAAACCTCCTGAGAAAAAAATGGGACTTCGGCAAGCCAAAGAGTGAAACCTTCCCTGAGGGCATCTTAGTGACCGGAGCCAACTCATTCATCGGCGCTCACGTGGTGAGTCTCCTTCAAAAAAAGCATCCCGGCCCGGTTCATTTATTGCTGAGGGCCCCGTCTGTTGATGAAGCCATATTGAAGATGCATCATGCCTTTTCACAATGGGGTTTGGGACCTTTTACCATGGATAACGTCTTTATCCATCTGGGTGATGTCACCAAGAACATGATGAATCTGATGCATAATGAATTCAGGCAGTTACAGAAACAGGTCGGCCTTGTTATCCATTTGGCCATGACACCCCTATACCATCTTCCCTATACTCATTTCAAAAGGGTCTGGGTGCCTGAATTGGAGCGAATGATAGCTTTTTGCGGGGATGCTGATGCACCTAAATCGCTGCATTATACCTCCTCCAACAGCGCGAACTTTTTTCAGACGGAAGATGATTTCCGTGCTTTAAATTCCAACACCTGGCAATCGGGTTACGCCGGCTTTAAATGGGTTGCAGGTCAGTCCATCCGTAATGCCTTCAGCCAGGGCCTGCAAGGTTGCATATATGATATCCCTTTGGTCCTGGGGTCCCAGAAAAACGGCCTCAGCCCGGCGCACTATCCCATCTGGATGCTGCTGGATATTTTTCTGAAAACCGGTTGTTTCTTCAGGTTCAATTTCAAAGTAATCCCCGTGGATGTCCTGGCTGCAGTCATGGTTCATGAGGTCACACGTCATCAGGGATCGTCCGGGGATATACTGATCCGACCCATGCTGGAAGAACCTGTCGACGATACTTTATTTTCAAATACCGTAGCCAATATCCTGGGACTAAAGGAATCAGATCTTGAAAGTGTCAGGAAAACCTTTCAGGATAATATCAGGTTTGATTTTATGCTGCCCGTGAACTTTTATGAATTGATGGAAAAAGTAAATACCCTAAAGGCGGTGTTCCCTTCAGGATTTGACATGACGAACATGCCTTCGACAGCGGTAGTATTCATGAGCAACCTGAACCGGGCCCTAACCCGAAAAAACGAAGATCTTCTAATGATCGGTTAAATAGTACCGTAACTCTAATATTTTGATATTCAAATGCCTTTAATTAAAAATAAATTATAAATGAACCGGATCCGCAAGGATTCTCCGGCATTGTATTTTCCATTCCAATCCTGAATCCGGGGTCCACAAATTATCAAATCATGAAAAAAATATTATTGATCAGCCTGATTTTGATATTTTGCCATCAGGGTTTCAGCCAGAATCACAAATGGTATTACAATTACAACGATGGCAAGAGTGAAGTCGGCAACGATATCGTTTACGGAACTGACGGCTATGTTTATGTAGCCGGTGTCGAATATGACGATACCGATTGTGACATTATCGTCATTAAACTGAACAAGTCAGGAGGCCAGGAATGGATCTACACTTATGAGGGACAGCCTGACAAGGTTGCTGAGGTTGAGGAGATAGTATATGGAAGCGATGGCAACCTATATGTGTGCGGAACTTCCGGAAACGCCTCAGGCGACGATAAGTTTGTTATCTTCAGCGTGACTGCGGAGGGCAGTTTCCGCTGGGATTATATCTATGACGAGCAGGGGAGCTATCCCAGTAATGCCTACTCGGTTGTTTATGGTGGCAATGGGATGGTCTATGCAGCGGGGGTAGCCGATTACGATTTCATCGTGACCGGGATCAATGCCGGCACCGGGCAGCAGGAATGGGTCTACTGGTTCGACGGTGGCTGTTCGTATGCGATGTGCGATGACGAGGCCTGGGCCATTACCCTTGGTGACGATGGGAATGTTTATGCAGCAGGCTATTCCACCGAATCCACTGAAAAACAACTTACTATCGTCAGCCTGACCCCTGGTGGAGATAAAAATTGGAAATATATGTTTCCATCATACAACGAAGGGGCAAGCTGGGCAACCGATATCGTTTATGGCAAGGACGGCAGGATCTATGCCAGTTGCATGATTCATTCGGACATGGGTGTCATCTGTGTGAATGCATCCGGTCAGTACCAGTGGAACTGTAATGTCGACGGGCCTGGGCCTGAGCCCTATTTCGGCGAAAATTGTTATCAACTGATCTATGGTTTCGATAATTATGTGTATGTGGTCGGTCGTGCTGGTGGACGCGATGCATATGTCGATACCGACATGGATGTGGCCGTCATGAAAGTAAACCTCGAAGGAAAGCCGGTATGGTTTTACCGTTACGAAGGGCTGTACGGCGACTATGACATGGCTTTCTCCATCACACAGACACCCGACACCAACGTGCATGTCGCCGGCTATTTCTGCGGTTTGCTGGCCGAGGCCGGTACCATCAGCATCAACCACCGCACCGGCCGCGACCTCTGGGTCATGCGCTACGTCGGCCCGACCATAGATATGGATGTCGCCTATGCGATCGCCTCCGATGAAGACGGGTACCTTTACGTGACCGGCTACGACTACAAGTCGAACAGTCTCCACGATGTATATGTCTGGAAGCTCGACCCGCCACGAAATACCGACGGTTATTACAATATGGAAGGCTACGCAACCTGGGGTGCAGGTTATGCAGTGCTGGAAGCGCCCGATAAGAACTTTATCATCGCCGGGGCCCAGGGGACCTCCATTACCGCTTCAACGTACAATATGCGGCTCATTAAGACCGACATCAACGGCGATACCATGTGGACACGTAATTATGGCGGCTACGACGAAGACCGGGCTTATGATATAGCCATCTGCCCGGATAATGGTTTCATCCTTACCGGCTTTACCAAGTCATCCGGGGCCGGTGGCAAGGACCTTTACATTGTTAAAACGGATGAGAGCGGAAACGAGCAATGGGAAAAGACCTACGGATATGATACCGATGAAGAGGGAAATTCCATCGTCACCGCTGCCGACGGGGGTTATTTCATTGCCGGGAAGACTTACCTTTATGACGGCTCGGGCGACCTGTGGTTCATGAAGATCAATGCCCAGGGCGACAGCCTGTGGACCCGGATCTACGGCGGTGACCGCCGTGACGAAGTGGGCCAGGTGCACAGAACGGCCGACGATGGGTTTATTTTCGCCGGCACAAAGGGCCATGCACTCAGCGTGGGCTACATCACCAACATCTACGTGATAAGGTTCAATGCAGCCGGCGACACCCTCTGGACCAGGGAAATAGGCAACGATGATTACTGGGACGCCGGCGGCGATATCCTGGAGATGAACGACGGAACCTTTATCCTGGCCGGATATTATCAAAACAAAGAGTACCTGGCCAAACTGGATACCGACGGGAAAACCCTCTGGGAGAAAACTTCCGAAACCACCGAGAACGGCGGATTTACTACCATCGCAAAGAAGCCGGATGGTAATCTGCTTCTGAGCAGGAGAGAATTTGGTTCGAAATACCTGATGAACGTCAGGACCTATGATACCGAAGGCAATTTCATTTCATCCGATACCATAGCCTGTTCCCCCGGATATGTTTACATGCCCACAACGGCCAGGGCCAATGATGCACAGCCCACCTCCTACGGGGGATACATAGCCACGGGCGACGGCCGTATTGCGGGTGATGCCAATAACTGGAACATCGTCCTGTACAGGAAAGGCGGCACCCTCACCATGTTGCCCCTGCCTCCTCTCGGCATCCATGAATGGCCTTTTACCAACCGAAATTCTGACCTGAAATCAGTCTCAGTCTCCCCGAATCCTGTAAACGACCATGCTACTATCGGATTTGAGCTTAGTTCATCCGCTGATGCAATCCTGGAGATCATGGATATCCGCGGGTGCATCATTTATAAAAGTGAACCAAGGCATTATAATGCGGGTAGCCGACAAATCGAATGGAATCCCGGGGACACCGGGAACGGCATCTATGCCTGCCGCATCAGGGCCGGGCGTGAAATCTTTACCGGAACTATCGTCATCCTTAAAAATCATTGACCATGAAAAAGTTTTACATCTTCTCCCCGATTTATTTAATATTCCTTCTGTCAGGCGTAAACGGTCAAATATCCGACCGGGAAATTATGTCCGTATCCTACCCCGATTCGGTCATCACCTGGAAATTCGATTCCCAGGGCGATTCGGTATTGAATGCAAAAGTGAATTACCGGTACGACAACCATAAGAATATGATTGAATCGGAAAAGTTCACCCGGGAGCAATCTCTGCATCTCTGGGTGCCCAACCGGAAAGACAACCGGGAATATGACAGTCAGGACAGGTGTACCATGTGGGCTATATATGACTGGGACAACGGTTCTTCGTCCTACAAGGGATTTATGAAGGAAACCACAGCTTTCGACAACCATGGAAACGTGGCTGAATATCATTATTATATCTGGAACCCAACCTTGTCGGACTGGTGGAATAATGTGTGGGATGTGTTTTACTATGACAGCCAGGATAAAATGACCCGTGCAAATTACTTCGAATGGAATACGGATTCTGAACAATGGGATACCACTTCCTATGAAATTTATGATTATGATGGGAACGGGCTGCTTCAGCATGTGACCGAATGGGAGCCCGATGACGAATCGGGGATAATTTATCAGCACGAACGCGCGGATTACCAATACGATGAATCGGGAAATGTAATCGAAAGAGTACATCAGATCCATAATCCCAACACCGAATTATGGTATTTCACTGCAAGGGATCAATACTGGTATGATTCTGATAACAGGAAAATCAACTGGATGTACTCCGATTATGATGAAGCCGAAGAAAAATGGATTGAAAAAGAAAAAGAAGATTGGGGCTGGGATGATTCCGACAGCCTGATCCTTTATGCTTATTACAGGATAGGTGAAGACCTGGAGACCTGGTACCCGGATCTGAAATCGGAAATGACTTATAACAGTCAGGGTAAAATGGTGCGGAACCGTTCATATAGCGGAAATGACCAAGCCCAGTGGGTTCCGGCCTATGAGCGGCGTTATGACTATTTAAACGATACGTTGTTGATGGCCGATTCACTTTATCAATGGATCATGGACAATGAATACTGGAATCTTGTTGACTGTCACAACTACCAGTATGACACATTGTTCCGTATGCATACCGACTCCTATTATAAATGGGTGGTGCATACTAGCCAGTACGAGTTGAGCACAAGGGCTTACTATTTCTATTCGAAAAGTTCCGGGATTGAAGAGATAATGCTTGAGGAGGTGAAGCTCTGGCCGAATCCTTCTTCTTCTGTTGTCAGCCTTCAGTTGTCAGTCGTCAGTCGTCAGTTGACGGTCATAGAAATTTTGGATTTATACGGAAAGATCATTGATTCCCATAACAATAGAACAATCGAACAATTGAACAATGAAATCATTGAACTCGATATCAGACAGCTACCACCAGGAATCTATTTTATTAGGATAAAGTTTGAAAATCAATTGATTGTGAAGAAGATCATTAAGATATAATAATCACCATTCAGGCACTAAGGGCACTAAGAAGCACTAAGAGGGAATATAGAAAACTTTAGTGTTCCTAAGTGTTCTTAGTGCCTGAGTGGTAAAAAAGAAAACCATGAAAACAAAAATCCAAAAATTCGCTTCGCGCTTCATTCTTCTCGCCTCACTCTTTCTCCTCTGCTCACTCATCACCGTTCACTGCTCATTGAATGCGCAACAAGTGATCTATGTCGATGCTTCCAACAACTCTGGCGTGGAAGACGGGACACAGGACCATCCATTCAATACAATATTTGAAGGAATAAATGCATCCCAGGATAGTGATTCTATATCTGTTGCCGCCGGCACCTATCCCGAAGATACATTGCTGATCGCAAAATGTGTCTCTATCGCCGGGGCTGGCCGCACATCCACCATTGTGAACGGGACTTTCGTTCTCTCCTCAAAGCTCGATACTCTGCCTGTTTCAATCAGCAGTTTGTGGTGCCGGAATGTCATGCACAGCGACAGCGGCTATACACAAACCCCGCTGACAATACAGGAAGCCGGCCTGCAAACCTTAACCGACGAGACACCTTCTGTGTATGAAACGGGCAGAATAATCATAAAAAATAATGTGGTCGCCGACAGTATTCATATTTTGAGTGCCACCTGTCATGCTAAACAGGAAATTATTAATTGCGTATTAGGCAGTGGTTTGCTGGTCAGCAGCGCCTCCTCACAGGGAAAAATTCTGGTATTTGGAAACCAGGTCGGAGGCATGCTCAGCATACAAACCATTTCGCAGAGAGATACCGTGATCGTGACAAATAATACAGTTCAGGACAGCCTGCTTGTCGAATCGGTGGCATCAGGACCCGGGATCATTAACGGTAATATCATCGGATCAGGGGTCTTAATATCCGCCGTTTCTTACGAGGGTTTTACTTTCCGGGATAACCAAGTCAGCAATGGAAAGCTGTATGAAACATCCGTTGCCCTTGGTGAATCTTATATTTCCAATAATACATTTGCTAACGGTGGTATCGAAGTGGTAGCCCATTCAGCCCAACTAATTATAGATTCAAATGTGATTATTTCAGAAGGGTTGGAAAGCGCTATCAAGCTTAAGACGATTGCAGGCGGGTATTTAGAAAATAATACCATCACCCTTCCATATTCTCAGCCTTCAGGCCTCCCGTTTGAAAAGGATACAATCTCAGTTTGCGGGATCAACGTTCAATCCGTGTCATTTGAGGGGATGAAAGGCAATAAGATCACAGGAGGTGCCTATGGTGTTTACCTGACTGCAATCGCCTCACATTATTTTGACAAAAATGAAATTCAGGATTCACATTACGGGTTCTATCTGAATTCCGTTTCAGCCTATGTCGATAGTAACCGTGTGGAACAATGTGTTGCCGATGGTATGATCCTGGATTACCCATCAGAAGATTATGATACCAATGCGATCTATCTCAACCACAATATCATCAGGAATAATGGGGGCCACGGTATCTGGACAAAAGGCAATTGCCTTATGGGTAATCTCAGTGAACCCGGCACCGGATATAATGTCATCAAGGACAACGGAAGCTATGACTTATACGTGGAGACCCCGTCTTTGTTCGTTGACACCATATGGGCCCAGTATAATCAATGGACACACAACACGGAGGATGAAGTGGGGCAATTTGATATTTATGATGCAGCCGATGACCCATCCAAAGCTTTGGTGATGTATAAACCCCTGTTACCATTTGGAATTGATGAAAGCCCCGCGGATTTTTTCGAAGTATTCCCCAACCCAACCCATGGGAAGTTACAAATTACAAGCACCAAAATACAAACAAATTACAAATTCCAAAATACAAAAAACAAAATTGAAGTAGTTGATTTATATGGTAAAGTGGTGGAATTCAATCACAATAGAACAATCGAACAATCGAACAATGGAACCATTGAACTCGATATCAGACAGCTACCACCAGGAATCTATTTTATTAGGATAAAGTTTGAAAATCAATTGATTGTGAAGAAGATCATCAAGATATAATATAAACTATATAGGCACAATAGAACACATTCGATCTATTGTGACCTGTTGTGTCTATGTGGTAAGTAAATAAGCCACCTACTGAACTTCAGCCTTTTCCTCCACATCAGTTTTATCATTTTTCAGTACAGGATCCTCCGGGTGCTCATGATGGTACATTTTCTCAGGCATTTTTCCCGTATACCATGACGGGTTGTTGGGATAGACCGCGGGATTGAAAACGGTTGAATACATGTGCCATATCAGGATAGCCAGGCTGGCCAGGATGGCTTCGTAAAAATGAATGACCAGCATGACACCCAGCGTGCCGACATGCATGAACCGTTCTGTCATGGCACCAAACCATAATGAAATGCCTGTGATGATCATTACGACAGTACCCCAGACCAACGCCCAGTATTCGGCTTTCTCGATATAGCTGAAGCGGCCGAAACGCGGTGGTTCTTTCCGGAAGCCCAGGTCATAGGCCATGGTCTGTATAAATTGAATGAAGTCTTTCCTCGTCGGAAAGACATCTCTCATAAACTGCTTGCCACGCGCATGAAAGAGATAGATGATATGCCATACGGTAGTCATTATAAAAATAACCGAAGCGACACGGTGGATGATGCGTCGCACCATGAATCCTCCCGGCCAGCCGAATAAAAATTTGGCCCAAAAGGAACCGGAATAATGAAAGGCAAAACCCGTTATGGCCAGGACGATGAACGTCACCATCAGAATGGTATGTTGCAGGAGCTCATCGGGTTTCATACGGACGATCTGACGTCCCTGGTTTAAGAGCTTGAACTGTTTCAATAAGTCGATGATCAGGTGTACCACCATGGCACCGATAATAAGGATGATACCGAAAATATAAATATCGCGAAACACCTTACCTGTGGGATTGAGATAGATGCCCGGAATGCCGTGGATGGGTATGCCGGCCAGTGCCTTGGTGATGCCGGGATGACATAGGGCGCATGTCTGCCGAACATTCGCCGGCGCTATGGATGATAGTGAATCAGATGCAGGCAGTATCACATGCCTGCGGTGACATGATGCACAGTTAGCTACCGTGGGATCCCCGTCGGTACTTTTCAGACCATGATAGCTGTGCAACCATGACTTCATCACGCCGGGATTGAAACCGTACTTGAGATTCAGAGTGGATGATTCATGGCAGGGGGCACAGATGGTCATTGAAACATTCGTTGGGCTGATGGGCGACCGCGGGTCATTCATCGGCAGTATCTCATGATCACTGTGGCATCCGGTGCAAACCGGCGAGTCAGCTTCTCCTTTTGCAGCTGCCTGACCATGACTTCCCTGTTCATATCTCTTTGCGATCTCGCTATGACATCGCCCGCATGTTGCCGGTATGTTAAAATGATAGATCGACGACTGTGGATTGATAGGAGCCATGATCATGTGACCGGTGCCCTGATAGGAATGACAGTCGACACAGGTGGCTGCCAGACTATCGGTACCGGGCATCCTGCGGGAGTGAACGCTCGTCTCGAAAACCTCTATCGGCTTAGTCATGGGGATATGATATTTCCCCACGATTTCCGGATTCTGATGACAATGACCGCATGTTCTGACAAGGTTGACAGGATTCACCTGTGACATTGAATCCGAGGCATCCAGAATATCATGGGTGCCGTGGCAGTCATGGCAATCCGGCATGAGATCGCCCGCCACCTGACGGTGATTGCCATGCCATTGATAGACCTCCGCCACATCGCCATGGCATCGTGAACAGTCCACCCGGGGCACGTTCTTACCATGTGGAAAAGCGGTGATGGTAGTATGGCATACCTGGCAGTCATAGAAGCCATGAACGGAATTCTGAAACACGGTGCTGTCAACATAAAGGGAAATAACCTGTCCGGTGGAATCGGTCATGACCAGGTTGGGATCACCGTGGCATTCAAGGCACTGCGACTGAGAAGACAACGGTGACAGTAGCAATGTCAAAGCAACTGCCCCAAGTGATCTCAGCAAACACATGTATTGGCCGCGTAAAATGATCATCAAATTTTTCTCCTTTCTCCGGTGATGATTGAATATACCGGTCAAATGAAAATTTATTTGCCTATAAAAAAGGTTTTACCAACTCAAAAAGATTGACAAGGATGCTATAAATATACGGTATATTTTCAGTTTTGCGACTTTCTTGCTATTACAATTTCAACCGGCAAACCCCACATGACCATTTCCTGTGTTTCAAGGTACTGAAAGCCAACCTCCTCCAATGCTCTTCCTGTATTAATTGGTCGACAATCGCAGTTGTTTATCTGTTTTGTTATTGGATAAACAGAAAAAGGGAATCAAACGTTCAATTTGCAGTTGATAAAAAATAAGTCCGTCCTTATTCAAAATTTTCTTTAACTTTCATGACCTTTTGAGGTGGATGACGTCCGCGGGATGCTTCAAAAAGTCCTGTCGTACGGCGGAACGCAGGCCGGCTTTGTTGTGCGTAGCTTACCGGTTTTAATATATAAAAGCGAAAAAATCTGACCTGTGGCTGCCGCGGGATATAGCCGACGGCAGCCTTGTCATCCTCCGGCTTCTTTTTCCGGCGGGGATCTTTTCTGATATTAGATTTCACTAAATTTGTCACGTCTTTGAGGAAATCTCTGGAACTGATTAATGCTTTAATCCTCAGAATAATACGATAGATTGAACAAAATACAAGCTTTCAAAGAAATTTCCTGAGTACATAGCGATGTTGTGAAAGGAGGGAGGATGAAAGGCTATGTCTACATTTTACTGTGTTCCGATGGATCCTACTATACTGGTAGCACAAAATATCTGAACAGACGTCTTATGCAGCATCAATCTGGTAAGGGCGCCAACCATACGCGTCGACGTTTACCCGTTACACTTGTTTATTATGAAGAGTATAACCGTATTGATGTTGCTTTTTATCGAGAGAAGCAAATACAGCGATGGAGTCGGAAGAAAAAAGAGGCGTTGATACGGGGTGATCTGGTGGAATTGCATAAGCTGGCGATGTGCAGGAACAGTAGCCGTTGCCTCGACTGCGCCCGGCAACCTGCACAAAACGGTGGCTGAGCGTAGTCGAAACCACCGTTGCCTCGACTGCGCTCGGCAACCTGCACAAAACGGTGGCTGAGCGTAGTCGAAACCACCGTTGCCTCGACTGCGCTCGGCAACCCGCACAAAACGGTGGCTGAGCGTAGTCGAAGCCACCGTTGCCTCGACTTCGCCCGGCAACCGGAACGGATTATAAAAGAGGAAAGATTATAACATGACGAAAGAAAGTGCTGAAAGAGGTCTCTCCAATCCGCTGGGCGGATTAAAAAACATCTTCCGTTCGCTGCAGTACCGGAATTTTCGTCTTTTCTTCACCGGGCAGAGCATGTCCCTTGTAGGGACATGGATACAGCGTATTGCTATGCCATGGCTGGTTTTTCACATGACTCACTCGGTGGTGCTGCTGGGTGTGGTGGGTTTTGCCGGTCAGATACCGACGTTCCTGATAGCTCCCTTCGCCGGCGTCCTCATCGACCGGTGGAACCGCTACCATGTGCTCATCGCCACCCAGATCCTGGCCATGGTGCAGGCACTGACACTGGCGGTACTCTTCTTTACGGGCGTCATCGCGGTATGGCACATCCTCGTGCTGAGCATTATGCTGGGACTCATCAATGCCTTCGACAGCCCGGCGCGGCAGTCGTTTCTGGTGGAGATGGTCGACAGGAAAAAAGACCTCAGCAACGCCATCGCCCTGAATTCGACCATGGTCAATGGCGCCCGTCTGCTTGGGCCTTCCATCGCGGGTATTCTGATAGCCGCCGCGGGTGAAGGGATCTGCTTCCTGGTTAACGGCCTGAGCTACCTCATGGTCATCGGGTCGTTGTTACTGATGAAGGTGACCCCACGAAAAATAGTGAAGAGCGATAAACACATCTTCCAGGACCTGAGAGAGGGTTTTGCTTATACCTTCGGTTTTGCGCCGCTGAAGTCGGTGATCCTGCTGCTGGCGCTGGTCAGCCTGATGGGCATGCCCTATACCGTTCTGATGCCTGTCTTCGCCAAAGACATCCTTCACGGTAATGCCCATACCTTTGGTTTTCTCATGGGAGCGTCGGGACTGGGGGCTCTCACCGGCGCCATTTACTTAGCCTCACGCAGGAGTGTCCTGGGCCTGGGCCGTATCATCTCCCTGGCAGCAGGAATCTTCGGCCTGGGGTTAATATCCTTTTCATTGTCGCGTCTTTTTATACCCTCACTGGTGCTAATGGTCATCACCGGCTGCGGCATGATGTTGCAGATGGCCTCGAGCAACACGGTTATACAGACTATCGTCGATGACGACAAACGAGGACGGGTGATGAGCTTTTATGCGATGGCTTTCATGGGGACGGCGCCCTTCGGCAGCCTTCTGGCCGGCGGTCTGGCCAAATGGGTCGGGGCTCCTTTCACCCTGATGATCGGTGGCATAACATGCATAATAGGTGCTATCCTGTTTATCAGAAAACTGCCGGAATTGAAAAAAAGGGTGCACCCGATCTATGTCAAACTGGGTATCATCCCTGAGGTGGCATCGGGGATACAGTCGGCCACCAACCTGAGAGTTCCACCGGAGGAATAGGGTTCTCATTTCCATCTCTTACGTACGCTCAAATTTGTTAGCGGGCTTCCCTGGCTATACCGCTGCGGTTCCAACACTCCGGTATTTGGTTATTAGGAAAACTATTCACAACTTTGTTTGACAATTCAACCGGTAAATGGGTGCTTCTGACATTTACCGATAAGCACCTTAAACATCACAAACCGCTTATTATGGAAGGACTGGTACTTTACAGGAGCTATTTCGGTAACACGAGGCAGATAGCCGAAGCCATCGGGAAACAGCTCGCTGAAGCAGGTTACGATCCTGTCCTGTGTGACGTCCGGGAGAAGTTACCTGATTTAAGCCGTGTGGCTTTCATTTTTCTGGGATCGCCCACACGTATGGCAAGGGTGAACAGGAAGGCAAAAAAAATACTCAAACTGCTCGAAAAGAAAAAAGTCGCACAGCCTCTTGTCATCTTCGACACGTACGGTCCTGTTCCTTCCGATGCTGAGGAGCTCATGAAAGCCAAGAAGTGGATTGAGCCGGGAGCGGCGGGCATTCTGGCTGCCAGGGCACAGGCCTGCGGATTGAATGTATATGGGAAAACACTGCGTTGTGAAGTGACATATCTCAAGGGCCCTCTGGGTGAGCATGAGGTGGAAAAAGCCATGACCTTCACGAAAGAGTTCCTCGCCACATTGGCATGAAACGGGATGAAATGTCATTTTATGAAAACCGTGATTATCCCTTACATCCTGTTTATCTTTACGGCTCTTCCGGCGTTGGCACAAAGCCCGGAACAAGAGCGCCTTGCAGCATGGGCCCGCGAGGATACCATTTGTGACTTGAAAAACATGTACCGTTTGAATGATGAGGTCTACCGCTCCGAACAACCTTCCAGAAAGGAATTTGTATGTCTGGAAAAAAGAGGCATAGAATCCATATTGAACTTAAGGGAAAAAAACACCGACGGCAGGCGCGCATACAACCTTGATGTGAGCCTTTACCAAGTGCAGATGCGGGCGGGATCGTTCACCACAGAGGAGATCATCGCGGCCCTCAGGGTTATAAGGAAAGCACCCAAACCCATTCTGATCCATTGCATGCACGGCTCCGACCGCACGGGTCTGATTTGCGCCATGTACCGTATCGTTTTTCAGAACTGGTCCAAAGAGAAAGCCATTGATGAACTGGAAAACGGCAGCTACGGGTTTCATAAAAAATTTAAGAATATACCTGATTACATTCGACACGCCGATATTGAATCTATTAAAAAAGAAACCGGACCGTTTTAAACCGTTTGCCATATGATCATTGATTGCCATGTGCACGCCGGAACCGCTGGGGAGGTGGAGGATCTCCTCCAGAGCATGAAGGAATACCATATTGATAAATCTATCATCCTGTACTGGCCCAACCTGCCCGGGCAAAGAAATCCACCGTTAAATGTCATGCACTCATTGATAGCCGGTCATAATAACCTGCTTCTTGCCGGATCAGTCAAAATAAAAAACAACAGGAACTTTCATGATGACCTGGCCGTGCTGAGAAATGCCATCCTCGGCAAAAAAATCATAGCGGTGAAACTGTACCCCGGTTATGACCATTTTTATGCTAATGATGACGCTTGTGATCCGGTTTACGAGTTATGTCAGCAGATGTATATTCCTGTCATCTTTCATTGCGGTGATACCTGGTGGAAAATCAACACCTCTATTATCCGGTACGCCAATCCGCTATATATTGACGATGTCGCCGTCAGGTTCCCCAGACTCAGGATCCTCATCGCTCATCTGGGTAATCCCTGGATCAGGGAGACATCAGAGGTGATGTACAAAAACAGAAACGTCTATACGGATCTGTCAGGGATTTTATATACCAATCAGAATCCGGGACGGTTTGAAAAAAGATACAACGAGGGACTGAAAAATCACCTGCTCGACCTGGTGGCGTATTGCGGCTCAACCAGAAAACTGTTGTTCGGTACCGACTTCCCTTTATACAGGCAGGGGCAATACCTCGACTTCATTCACGGCATCAGAGATTTTACCGCCAGAGACCTGGACAATATCCTGTATAAAAATGCCCTGGCCTTTTTTAACATTGAACCTGAGATGCCGGTTTGGTCTGCCGGAACCAATACAGGCAAATGATTCAATGATTCACCATGGCTATTGAGGCTATGCCGGGCATTCATTGTAACATCAAAAATCAACATGGTATAAAAATGAAGAAAACCATAACTGTTCACCTTACATTTTTCGTTATTTTATCCGTATTATTATTAACTTCCGGTTGCCATACAAAATCCACTCACACGACACAAAAAAACTGCAGCATGAGTCAAATTTTTCGGTCACAGAATATGCCGGATTCGTCCGATATCGCTTTTCCTGAAGAGCTCCCCGCCATGGGGAAATGGATGTACCGCAGCGACGGACAGCGGGCTGACTGGCTGGGAGTGAAATGGCAGGGTAAAAGCCTTATTGAACCTATCAACATTATTTTGATCGACCGATTCTCGTCGACTGCCGTTGAAGCAAAACAACGGCTTCGCGGCCAGCTGCTGAAAGCGGGGTACTCAGTCAGACGAGGTCACTCGGGCGGTTATAAAGGTTATCTTGATGGTGACTTTTACTCTCAGATCCCTGAAGAAAAAAACCGTGCTTTTTCGAACAGGCCGGCTTTCATGAATAACAACCACGGCAGGGTGTTCGGCCCCTGTGAGTGGGATGGCGCCTTTTACTTCACTGCCGCTCTCAGCAGGGAGGTGGTGGCGCCGCTGGCACGCATAAAACATCATTATGGGTCATTCCTTCAGGCCCGCGACATGTTTGCACAAAGCCTTGATAGGAAAAGCGGTTACAAAATAGTCAGGACAGTGGCCCTTGACAACCGCATCACCGGTGATCCTGACCGAACTACCGGTGACCATGACGGCATGGCCGTGATTCTTGAAATGAAAAAATGAAAATTAAGAGAATAGGGCTTCTCTCATTCTGCCTCTTCATGAAGTGTTCCACCCCGTTTGAACAATCCTACCGGGTATTTGTTAAAGCACTATGCAAAATCACTGAATAACAGGTCATAATAAAAATTTTCAGGACTGATTCATCGTTTAATTTCAGATGTTGCCTTTGATCCTGTTGCATAAGTCATGGTTTCATGCCTCTCACACTCAATAACACCTCCAGTTATAACAGCCTTAGCGTGGCGGAGACGTTACGGTCTCTGGTGACCTCTTCCGGCGGGCTCTCCGGTGACGAAGCCTTGAGGAGGCTCGAAACCTATGGTCCCAACGAGGTGACGGAGAAGAAAAGGAATCATTTTCTCGAATTCATGCTGCGATTCTGGGGTCCTATGCCCTGGCTGCTTGAGCTGGCTATGATCCTCTCCTTTATCCTGGGCCATGCCCTTGAAGGCTACATCATCCTCGCGTTGCTTGTTCTCAATGCGATCATCGGTCAGAGCCACGCCAGCCACTCTCAGAAGGCCATGAACCTGTTGAAAAAAAGACTGGCTCTCAGGGCCAGGGTGCTGCGTGACAATAAATGGGTAACAGTTGAGGCCAAAAATCTTGTTTATGGTGACATCGTTGCGGTGAAGCTCGGCGACATTGTACCGGCCGATATCAAAGTGATGGACGGTAATCTCTCCGTCGATCAGTCCGTTCTCACGGGAGAATCACTGGCGGTGGCCGTCAACCCCTCCGATGTCCTGTTCTCAGGCTCCGTCGTCAAACGGGGAGAGGTCACGGGCGTCGTTGTCAATACCGGTCCGCGCACTTACTATGGCCGCACCGCCGAGCTGGTCGGCACGGCGAAGCCCCGTTCGCATCAGGTGGAGGTGATGATGGCCGTGGTGAAATACATGTTGTATCTGGGCATTGTGGCTTCGGTTTTAGTCACCGCTTTTGCCGTCAGAATGAATTTTCACTTTGCCGTTGTGCTGACCTTTATCGTCATCTTCCTGTTGGGTGCCGTCCCGGTGGCTCTTCCAGCCGTGCTGACCATCGTACAGTCGTTTGGTGCGCGGGAGCTGGCGAAAAAAGGAGCGCTGGTCACACGCCTCGACTCCGTCGAGGATGCCGCTTTAATCGATATCCTGTGTTTTGACAAAACAGGCACCATCACCGAGAATGCACTTTCTGTCGCCGCATGTATCCCTTACGGTGATTTTACCAAGGAAGACGTTGTGAGGATGGCTGCTCTGGCCTCGCGCGGCGGCAGCCCGGATGCGATAGACCAGGCCGTTCTCCGTCATGCGGAACATGCAGGCGTGAATAACGACGGTTACAGGCAGGTTTCCTATTCCCCTTTCGATCCTTCCACACGGCGCACGGAAGCCGTGGCTGAGAAAGACGGCAGGCGTCGTACCGTGATGAAGGGAGCCGTCCGGGTGATCCTGTCGCTGTGTCATCTGACCGACGGTATGGCGGCCGACATTGAAAAAACCATCGGCACCTATTCAAAAAAAGGTTACCGGACGTTAGCCGTAGCCACCACCGGTGAAGAGCCGGAGAAACGCCTCATGCTGGCCGGCTTTCTGATACTGTCCGATCCCATCCGTCACGACTCCGCCGGCATGATCGCCGAAGCCAGGGCACTGGGCATAAAACCTCTGATGCTGACCGGTGACAGTCTCGCCATCGCCAGGGAGATATCGACACAGGCAGGCATAGGACCCGCCATTATCAGGATGAGCGATATTGAAGGCCTGGAGGAGGATGAACAGGCCAGGATCGTCAATAACAGCGACGGTTTTGCCGAGATTTACCCCGAGGACAAGTACACCATTGTCAAGCTGCTGCAATCACAAGGTCACATGGTCGGCATGACGGGTGACGGCGTCAATGATGCGCCGGCACTGAAGCAGGCAGAGATGGGCATAGCCGTGAGCAACTCGACCGATGTGGCCAAGGCCGCCGCCAGTGTGGTTATCACCGAACAGGGCGTGGGCATCATCATCGATGCGGTCAAGACGAGCCGTCAAACCTATCAGCGCATGTTGTCGTGGGTCATCAACAAGGTCATCAAGGTCATTGAGTTTGTCGTTTTGCTGACCATCGGCTTTTTCTGGTTCCATCACCTGATCTTGTCCCTCCTGGGCGTGTCGCTGCTGGTCTTCGCCAATGATTTCGTGACGATGTCGCTGGCCACCGACCGTGTCAGGGAAGCCCCCAGTCCAAATAAATGGAATGTAAGAAAGATCATGCTCGCATCGCTTGTTCCGGCGTTGCTTTTCGTAGCAGGCGACGTCATGGTCATCGTCGCCGTCATGAAGCGCAATCATTTAACCCCGGATGAGCTGCGGACACTTGTCCTGCTGATCCTCATTTTCACCGGTCAGTTCAAGGTGCTGATGGTGCGGGAGCGGAACCATTTCTGGTCGTCACGACCGGGAAAATGGCTGATCATCATTACCCTGGTGACCATCACCGTATTTATCCTGGTGGGGGTATATGGCGTCATCGTCCCGCCATTAAGGCCGCAGGTTGTCCTCATCCCACTGCTTTTCCTCTTCCTCCTTACTATCTTGATCGATTTCCCGAAGACCTGGTTTTTCAGGCGATTCGAGTTGTGAAGCCTGTCGTGATGTAAAACTGCGTCCATACCGGCAGTCATTACGGGTTCAAATTATCTGGCGCCGGGGGGTGTATGCTCCATCAGGTAATTCGTGAGCAGGGTATACAGATGCCGTGTGGTATTCTCACCTTCGTAAATGCCATGGGTTCTGTTGGGGTAAGGCATGAAGGTGAACTGTTTATTGTTCTTTATCAGCTCGTTGATGAGCGCCTCGGCATTTTGGTAATGGACATTGTCGTCGCCGGTACCATGCACAAAGAGCAGGTTTCCCTGAAGGTTTCCGGCGAAGGTGATGGGAGAGCCTTCGGTGTAGTCTTCAGGGTTTTCGGCCAGCAGACCCATATACCGTTGCTGGTAAATGGTGTTATAATACCTCTCGTCCGACACAGCCGCCACTGCGAGGCCTGTCTTGTATATCTCAGGATAACGGAACATCAGGTTGAGGGTCATCGAGCCACCGCCGCTCCAGCCCCATACGGCGATGCGATCGGGATCGACAAAATCCCATTTTAAGATCTCTTTGGCGGCCATGGCCTGGTCATGGGAGTTCAGGACGCCTACCTTCCGGTATATGCTCTTGCGCCATTCCCTGCCTCTGGGGCATGGCGTGCCCCGATTATCGAGGGTCATGACAATATATCCTTTTTGAGCGAGCATCAGGTACCAGAGATTGTGCGGCCAGGAATCGGTGGCCGTCTGACCGGCAGGCTCACCATAGACATAGAAAAGAACGGGGTATTTCCCGGAAGGATCGAAATCGGGAGGTTTCATCATCCATCCGTCCATCTGAACACCATCGGCGGTGGTTACCCTGAAAAGCTCATTATGGGAATGGCGCAGCTTGTCATAAGCCTGCAGGAAGGAGGCATTGTCGTTGACCACGCGTATGACCTCATGACCGGGCAGGGCCACCAGTTCGGTCACCGGCGGTGACGTCAGACACGAAAAATGATGAAAAGCAAAGGCGCAGCCGGGTGCAATGTCATAAGAATGGGTCCCCTTTGCGTCGGCAGGCGTTATCATCTCAAGGGTGCCCTCGCCGTTCAGCGGCAGACGGTAGAGATAACGCTGGGTGGGATTATCGGGTGAGGCGATGAAATAACACATGTCGTTTTTCGAGTCGATCCTTTCCAGGTTAATGACATCGTAAGGGCCGGGGGTGATCAGAGTTTCGGCGGAGCCGTCAGCGGCAATCCGGTAATAATGGCGCCAGCCGTCTTTTTCGCTGGTCCACAGGAACGTCCTGCCATTATCAAGCCATTGCCATTCATCCACCACATCGACCCAGGCGGGATCCGATTCGGTATATATGTTCACCGCCTCGCCGGTGGTAGCTCGGCAACGCCACAGCCAGAGTGTATCCTGCCGGTAGTTAAGCTGCTGCACCAGCAGGTGTCCTCCGTTCGGATCCCACATCATGCGGGGCAGGTAATGTTCACGCACATCCCCTGGTATTTCCATCCAGGTGGTGCGGCCTCCCGATGACGGTACCACGCCGATGCGGCAGCCCGAAGGCAGATAGCCGACCTTGGGGTACTGCACCGGGATGACATAGGAATAAACGGAATCCGTGTTATTGATGAGGAGGAAATCATGGATATCAGAGGCATCCAGTTGCCAGTATGCTATTTCACTGCCGTCGGGGCTCCACGAAAAGCCGTCGCGACAAGAGAATTCCTCTTCATAGGCCCAGTCAAACGTGCCGTTGATCAGTGTCACGGTGCCGTCGCCGGTGAGTTGGGTGATGTGATGGTCGCCGAGGGATTCCACATACAGGTTATGATCGCTGACGTACGCCACACGGCTGTCGTCGGGGGAGAATTTGGCGAACATCAGTGATGATTCCGGGAGATCAACGCCGAGCCTTTGCAGGTCCCACGACAACAAGTCAAGAACCCAGTAGTCACCGCGTGTATGCAGCCGCCACAACTTCTGCGTGTTGGTGAAGATCAGCAGCTTATGCTTATCGTTCGACCAGATATAATTGGCTATCGTCAGCGGTTTGTCGGTGCCGGCCGGGATCAGCCGGCCAGCGGCCACAAGAATCTCCTTTTCACCCCCCTGCGTGTCATATCTGACGATATCCTGCCCTCTAATTCCCGAGGAGGACCGTTCCACCATGGTGTACGCCGTACCGTCATCTGTCCAGTGCACCGGACCAAAACGCTCCATCCTGAACTCGGGGCTGTTAAAAATGCGGTCGATGGTCAGAAGGGACGAATCCTGAACCTTCTGCGAGAGAAGTCCTGAAAGGGGCATGAAGCCAAAGAAGAGAAGGCCCATTAAAAAATATGGGATCGTCAAACGGTGTTTTTTCATGGTTTGAAAGTTTAATTAATAGCTCATGTGCCACAGACGCATGATCTGTCGGATTTTAGTCTAAATCTGATCAAAGGAGGTTTTTGAATCTATAAAATACCGGTTATTAACGAGTCGTAACCGATTAAATAACCAGTTGCAGAAAGATTCGATCTTTTACCTTTTTCTCTTGTTTATGAAGAGACGGTAAGATGGATTTGCCGGCTGGTAAAGATAACAACTTTTTAAATATCATTACCCAAAAGAAATTAATTTTGCACTCCCAAAATCAAAAATCAATACACGAACTTTATGGACATTTATTTTAATTCAGGCAAGCAGGTATTTGCTGACATTGACGGCTTTACGGTCAAAACAGACCAACAGCCGCGTGCCGGTGGCAACGGTGGATATCCCCAACCCTTTTCACTCTTTCTCGCTTCACTTGGAGCATGTGCAGGCATCTACGTGAAAAATTTCTGTGATCAGCGGAATATAAGTACCGATAAGGTGAGGCTGACACAGGAGGTGGAATATGACAGGGAAAAAAGAAGAATATCCGTTGTCCGGCTCAGGATTTATGTGCCTGCGGATTTCCCTGAGAAGTATGAGGGTGCGGTGATCCAGGCTGCCGGTCTGTGCCCCGTGAAAAGGCACCTTCATGAGGACATAGGGATGGACGTCCAGGTTATCAGGAAATAAAATGCCAACAGGTCCCATTCCACAGAGAATCATTTCATCCATCCTACGTGATAGGTCAGTCCAGCTTTTGCCGGTACAACCTTTTCCTGCCCCAGTCGCCGTTGCTTTTAAATAAAAAATAGGCATAACCGTCTCTCACGGTGATCTTTTCGGGAAAGGGATAATCAAGCCTGTATGAAGGACCCGCCGCTCCGGTATACAGGTTGATCTCATTCAATTCATAGGAAGCGCCTTTTGTCTTCAGGAAATAGGCTTTATATGCCTGTTCGTCGACATACACCTCATAATCACGCCAATCCTTTGACTGGAACAACCGTTCCAGTGGGCCATGCTCCCTGACGATATGATGAAAAGTGATCGATACCTCGCCGTATTCTTCTCCTGAAGGGGCAAAGAAACACAGTTTTGAGCCGGGAAAATCGAAGATGATCAGGGTGTTGTCCATTCTTTTCAAAGGTGCTGTCACCGGGGTATACACGGCTAATCTGACAAAGCGTCCTTCATCGAACATGCGGCGCAGGTCCGACAGATCGTCCCTGTTATCCAGGGCCGCAGGCAGATCACCCATGAGGGCCGGATCGTGTGCCGACATCGCCAGCATCATACGGTCTTCAGGGTTTCTGCGCAGCATATTCATTTTAAAGTCATCGGCGACGATCGCCAGCGTCTTCCTGGCACGGGTCACCTTATCCACACCGTAATACTCAATAGCAAGCCCGTCGCCGAGATCTTTTTTAAAGAACAGACGTTCATCTGCATTGGTGATGCAATCCGCAAAGGTCTCATTGAACTTCTGAGGTGTGCTTTTATACCGCAGGGCCAGTGAGTCACCTTCATAAAAAACCTGCCAGACCGCATCACCGGTAATGAGATGCAGGCAGTCGAGGCAATCTTTGTATAATGCCACCGGAGAATGCGGAAGAGATGCCATCCGGGCCAAGGTGTCCTCACCGTCAGGGCTTAGCAGCAGCAACTCCGAGCGGGCCAGGTTATTTCTGTAAATAAGCAGCAGGAGGTGATCATCGTAAAACTGGTAATCCAGAACCGAGTAACGGTCGTCTTTAAAGACCGGTACCGCTTTGCCTGCTATGATGATCACCGGCCGTAATGTCACCATCCGCGGTGACAGAGCGATATCCAATTCATGTTGTATATCCGGTGACAGTTCAATTTTGCGAGTCTCAAAGCCGATGCACGAAACGATCATGGTATCGGGCAGCACCGCCACCTTCAGCCGGTAATGACCGTCAAGGTCGGTGACGGTGCCTGTCCCGGACGACCTCAGGATCAGATGTACCAGGGGCAGGGGCTTACCCGAAGCACTGTCGGTGACCGTCCCCTCAAGAAAGTCAAGCAGGTTCTGCGAAAAGAGAGGAATGGAAAAAGCGAAAAGAACGGCAGGCAGAAGGCTTCTCCTTAAATGCAGGTTGCGGGACTCCATCCCGGGCCTCGAGGGGGTTTTATCGGGATGGAGTCCCATAATAGGACGGAATGTCATTTCGTTTCCAATAAAGTTAGATTGAGGATTCAAATATAGGCATTTTTCACAGAAATGACCGGATTATCCTCCGGGTTGCAGGTGGAGCACAGCGCCATCCCGCCTGTGGCGGGATGGCGAATTGCAGACGTATGTCGCTAAAAGAAACGTCTTTATTAACCACGGAGGCAATGGAGGAAAACGGAGGTTCACGAAGGTGGATGGAATCGATTTTAAATACTCTTCCGGCACACGTTGCAAACGCGCGCAAGCAAGGATGTTCCTCAATGAATGTTGAAAATTGATTGTCTTTTACCAGGATTAACTATTTTCGTAAAAATTTTTCCATATCCCAAAACATAACCCGAATTGAAAAAGATCGTCGCGAGCCTGCTTGTCCTAACCGCCTTGTTGCCGTATATGGCCTTTTGCCAGAGCGACACGACGGCGACTGTTCCCTCCAGTGACACGATCGCCACGTCTGACAGCACCGTCACCAACGAAACCAACGAAGCACAATTCCAGGAGTACTTGGACACGCTGGTCAAGAGCGTCTATTCAACCATCGACACGTTTGCCTGGGACAACTACATGATCAACTCGGGCCATTTCGACTCGAAGAACATGACCGACACGGTGTACATTCCTCTATTCGACAGTGCTTACGAGCTGCGCTTTGCCTTCCCCCATAAGAACTATGTCTCTTTTCCTTTCGGCCCGAGCCGTCACATCTGGCATTACGGTGTCGATATCAAGCTTCGTACGGGCGACTCCGTCGTGGCTGCCTTTGACGGCGTTGTCAGGTTAACCAAATACGACAGCCACGGCTTTGGCCGGGTGGTCGTCATACGCCATCCCAAAGGTCTGGAGACCATCTACGGTCATTTGTCCAAGGTGCTTGTCAAGCCCGACCAGCCTGTCAAAGCCGGCGACCTTATCGGCCTGGGCGGCAATTCGGGCCGCTCCACAGGCAGTCACCTCCATTTCGAGATACGTTACTACGGCGAACCTTTCGACCCGAATTGCTTCATCGATTTTACCAATTACTGCCTCAAAACCGACACCCTCGTCCTGTCGAAGAAAAACTTCGAGTACTTAGTCGAACTGCGGAAAGCAAAATACCATACGGTGAGGAGCGGTGACACGCTGTCGGGCATTGCCGTCAGGTACCATACCACCGTAAGCAAACTGTGCAGCCTGAACCACATCACCACACACACCATCCTCAGGATAGGAAGGAAGATCAGGTATCAGTAGATACCGATAAACAAAGGACTGATTAACAAGATATCTTTTCCGTCACTCTTACAGTCCCATCATTCTGCAAACCTGAGTGCCAGGGTGATGATCTCAAAAGGCTTGACGTGAACCGTCAGTTTGTTGCCTGTCGGTGTCAGGGTGCTTTCCGGTCTCTCGAGGAGGTCGGTCTCACGGGCTGAAACCAGCTGTTTCCCGAATTCAAATTCCACGCCGGTCTCTTTGCCCCAGGTCTCATAGAACCGCATGATGACCTCATCGTCATCCTCCGCTTTTTTAACAGCCGATATCATGATGTTGGGCCGGTCGGTGGTGACAAAAGAATAGCTTTCGGGCATCGTGTTCGGGCGTGACGGCTGTTCTTCGGGTGCTGTCCCTATTTGTGACAGCAAGGGATAATTAAGCTCATAGGCCTGCTGATAGGTTCCGCCTGACTGCCAGGAGCCGGCATGAGGGTAGATGGCATAGGTGAAAGTGTGCGTCCCCATGTCGGCATTGGGATCGGGCCATTTCGGCGATCGCAGCAACGATATGCGCATGGTGCTGACCTTGACGTCGAAGCCGTATTTACAGTCGTTGAGCAAGCTCACGCCGTAAGTGCCGTCACGGTCGGTCAAGTCGATCCACTTGTGGCCGCTGACCTCGAACCGGGCCGAATCGAACGAGTTGCGGTATACCGTCGGCCGTCCGATGTACCCGAAAGGTATTTCGTAAGTGGCTGTGTCGTCAGAGGGTGCCACGTCGAAGGCCGCTTTCAGCAGCTTATGGTCCTCATGCCACTCCACCGTGTTGACGATATCGAGGCGTGGCAGACCACAGTACAGCATCAGTGTCTGACTGTACATCGAGCTGTCACGGCCTTTCATGATGCGCAGGGCTACCCGCTGCGAATTGTTGCTCACCACCTGCACCGACCTTACGTCGGTGATGTCCCATTCCCGGCCGGTGTAGCCTATATTCCAGGCGTCCCAGTATGAGGGTCTGTCCTCGAAGAGCTGCAGCACGTTGCCACGACCCCCGTCGGCGAGCACCTGACGGTTATGCTCCTTGTCGTAAATGCCGGTGATAGTCCCGTCAAGCGTATCGACGGTTACACGCAGGTACTCGTTCTCAAGCATGTCGTCCTGGACGAAAAGAGATGAATTGCCGCTGTTGCTGCTCCTGCCCTCCCTGAGGTAAAGGATCCTGTACCCGATGGGTGGTATCTCCACGCCTGAAAAAATCATCTGCCCCTGGTCGACTTCGTATGGAATCTCCTTTCCGGCGGCGTCATATAATCCCAGCGACTCATGATAATCCTGCGGCAGGTCGCTGATCACGGGATCATGGCGTGCCTGGGTGAGGGGGTTGAAGACGATCAGCGGTACTCCCTTGCCGCTGACGGCGGCGGCCCGCAAAAGGGTGTCGAGCGACCAGCCTATGACGCGGGCCGTGAGACGGTGCACATTCTCATACTGCACCTTCGAATCCTCATAAACGGGCCCTATCCCCGACCCCGGCAGGATGTCATGGAACTGGTTGAACATCGTCAGCCGCCAGGCTTCATGCAGTTCATCCACGGGATAAGGCAATCCGGAGACCATGGCCAGTTTCTCGGCCTCTTCCAGGTAAATCTCGCTGAGGCGGTTACTTTTTTTGTTGTGCGCCTGCGTGGTGTAGGTGCCCCTGTGATACTCAAGATACAGCTCGCTGTCCCATGACGGAAGGTCATGGTATTTGCCGAGGACCATATCGCTAAAGGTCTGGCATGAGGCTTCCCTGACCACCGGGAAAGCATCGAGGTTCTTCATGAGCTGAATGTTATCAATGTTCTCCTGTGTCGGGCCGCCGCCATGGTTCCCGACGCCGTAAAGGACCAGCTGGTCGGTGGTACCCGATATATTCTTATGCTCCATGAACTCCTGTGCGATACGGTGCGGCTCACCCGTGTGGGTATAGGTGAAAGGGAAGATGGCCAGCACACGGGAGCCGTCGGGGGCCTCCCACCAGAAAATCTTATAAGGGAACTTGTTGGTGTCGTTCCATGTCAGCTTCTGGGTGATGAAGGTGGTGATGCCGGCCTTGCGCATGATCTGCGGCAGCGTCCAGCAATAGCCGAACGAGTCGGGATTGAAGCCGATCTTGACGTCGACGCCGAATTTCTGCATGAAATACCTCTTGCCATAGAGAAACTGCCGCACCAGGGCCTCGCCCGACGGCATGTTCAGGTCAGGCTCCACCCACATACCACCGACAATTTCCCACTGGCCGTTTTTGACTTTCTCCTTTATCTTCTCAAAATATCCGGGGAACCTGTTCTCCATCCACCAATAAGCCTGTGCCTGTGACTGGCAATAGATGAAATCAGGGTATTTATTGGCCAATTTCAATGCCGACTCGAAGGTTTCATAGCACACCTCCACCGTCTCCTCGAACTTCCAAAGCCAGGCCATGTCAATGTGTGCATTGCCGGTGAAATAAACCGTGTTCTGTTTCAGCCCGGTGGTGATGTTTTTCATTGCCCCGAACATGGGATTCACATCCTTCTCCAACCCCGGCCATTGCGATGTCATGCAGTCATAAGCCATGACCTGTATGGTTTCATCGGAAGGACGCAGGGTGTCGGGATAAAAAATCCGGGCATAGGGCAGGTTGGTGCCGAGATAGGTGAGCTTATCGGCCAGCGTCGCCGGCATATCTTCCTCATGATCATTCAAAACGGCTTCAAACACCTGTTCCCTGTGCACAGGAAACGAATAGGACGCCTTATGGCCGTCCCACTCAAAGTCGGCCGTGAACAGCTTGCCGTTCTGAAGGACGGGCACCATGTCGTTGAGATCCATTGCAAATGCGTGTTCACCCGTGACAAAGGAGGTTATCCTGTCGTTCTTTTCCATCACCGTGTTTTGGTTATCGTCCAGACAGCGCACAGCCACCCTGGCCAGCTCGGGGTACATGTTTCCCAGTATTTTATAGGATAGTATCAGGTTGAGGCTCTTGTTATTCTTCACTTTCTGAAAATGATCGTCAAAATTAAGGGCGCCGGCCACCAGCCACGGATGCACCATGGTTTCGACGAACGGTTGTTTTCCGAAGGGATTGTCAGGGCTGTAATCCAGTCCGGGGAAAGGTTTTCCATCCATGGTTGTCAGGCGTGCCGACAGGGCGAAGTCACCATCACCGTTCACCACTTTGATCAGCAGGCGGTTCCATCCTATGCCCAGACGGGCCAGGA
Source organism: uncultured Lentimicrobiaceae bacterium (assembly GCA_964628285.1). Lineage (GTDB taxonomy): Bacteria > Bacteroidota > Bacteroidia > Bacteroidales > JAGONC01 > JAPLDP01. Next base: position 33,941 of record CAZVNP010000011.1, on the reverse strand, counting down.
CGGTGTCGGTGTCGGCATGCCAGCTGCGCCAGGCATGTACGGCAGATATTTTCATGCCGTTCAGGAACACCTCATTGCCGTCGTCGGAACCGGTGAGCAGGTACACATTCTCCTCCCCGTTCGAATGGATGTATACGTGAGCATATACGGCCGAATAATCCGTCATGGCAAAACCCATGGTAAGAAAATCCAGCCTGCCGTTGGGGGCCGTGGTGGCCGGAAACCAGGAACGACCGTCATAGATGCCGCCCGATGACGGCGTCACCGTGGACTCATCGGCTATATAAGGATCATCGAGAAGCGACAAAGTGTTCGGATTCTGAAAGGTCCCCAGGACCAGCCAGTCGGTGATGAATTTCTTCTCCTGGGAAAAAACTGAAACAACGGCCAGGATCAAAAGGAAAAGGAGTAACGTCTTTTTCATGGGTTTTTCTTTTATCATTTAAAACTTCATAATTTGTCTTATGTTAAAACGTAATGGAAAATAAGTATGTAAATCTGCGAAAATCGCCGGTAAAAACCAAAATTTATATTAAGAATGACGACTTTCACCTGAATTTTTTATCGTCCTGCAGGATTTATTTGTATTTTCATTCCTCCTATGAAAAACACAAATAATCATCATAATTTGGTCAAACACTCGATGAAATCCAGGAGTTTTATGGGAAAAGGAACTAAAAAATATCTCTGGATCGGCCTGGTCATGATCGGGATCATGGCCGGCTGTTCAGACCGCTCTGATAAAAAAGAAGAATCCGGGTATCTGCCGGTAAAGGGCCGGTTTCTGGGCGAAGAAAAACCCGGCAACGAGCCGCAGCTCTTCGGCCGCGATATCTTTTCCACCTTTCACCATGTCAGTGATATCACCTTTCAGGCCGATGGCCGGGAGCTTTTCTTCACCGCTTCGGTGAATGACCGCCGGGTCCTTATGTACACAGGGGAGGTAAAAGAGCACTGGCTGGTTCCCTCCGTTTTCATTCACTCCGGGCAATACAATGACCGGCAGCCTTGTTTCGTTCCTTACAGAAAGGCTTTCTATTTTGTCTCCGACCGTCCCCGGGAGAAAAATTCAGCTGCTGCGGATGAAGACATCTGGTACACCTATGAAACCATGGAGGGCTGGGACACACCCCATCATCTCGAAGCCAGCATCAACACGGCAATGGATGAGTTTTCACCTTCCGTGACACGCGAGGGGACGCTGTACTTTATCCGCGGTGATGATTATGCCGGTGGCAACGTTTACAGGGCAAAGATAAAAGAAGGCGCCTTTGAGATCCCCGAAAAACTCTCAGGCATGATCAATGAAACCGGTGACATCACCGGTGTGAGCGTGACACCGGATGAGTCCGTGATGGTGCTCAGCAGGGCTTCCCTTAATGGTGAAGAGATGAATGAATACCTCATCAGCTTCAGGGACGATGAGGACGTCTGGAGTACACCCGCCGCCATGGGCAACAGGTTTGGGTTCCGGGGACAGGAAGGATCGGCCAGGTTCACGTCGGGAGGTCAGTATTGCTTTTTTATCGCAGCGGCTCAGGACACCACAGGATCGGCAGTATACTGGGTGACCTCGGCCGCCTTAAACAGGATCAAATGACATGACATGTTACGGTCGGCAGTTAAATATTTCCTTATTCCCGGCATGACCCTGCTGGTGGTTGCCTGTGCCTCGAGCATGCTGCTCAATGAAAACCTGCAGTCCGATGCCGACATCATGGCCGTTAAGAGAAAGCATATTTTCCTGGGCAGGGAGATCGTGTCGTTCGGGCCGTATTTCACCGGAAAAGTGACCAGGACCACACCCATAGGTGAAGTGCTGGACGCCGAGATGGGGGTGAAAAGTATGAAAGAGGATATTGGTTTTGAAATGAACAGGGGGGCTTTGTTCCAATCCACCGTCATCTGCACCGGTAAGCTGGGAGGTGAAGATCTCTCCCTGTTAAAAGATAAAGAACCACTGGAAGAAGATGGCGCTTCCGAATTACAGATTGAACAGAAGGATGTCTTCAAGGGCACCATCGACTGTGCAGGGAAAGGCGGCCGGTGGCATTTTCTGGTCATTAACAGCTATTCCATCGAAGGGGATACGTCTCTGGGGTTTTTGTCGAACGGCGCCATGAGGATCACCATCAACGAGGTCAGCACCCTGTCGTCGGGAGATTTAATGGAAGGCTACAAACTGGGTTATGAATACTCGCTGGATGATAAGGTGATAGGAGCCGTGGACCTGACGGAGCATAAAAAAGTGATCATCAGCAACGATATTCCCGACGATCTCAAATTCATCCTGGCCGGTATCTCCACGGCCTTAATTCTGAAAAGCGAGCTGAAACGCTCCTTATGAGTCCATCCATAACCTTTTGTCATGGTTTGACCGATGGCTCAACAGTTGGTATCTTTCTCCTCCTCCAATCATTTCACCATGTGGATGGCTTTTCAGATATTTTGATTCATGCCGTTGAGAAGATAAAGAATACCGTCCGATAAAAATCAAAGTGACGGAAAAAATGTAACTTTGGCCTGGGTTTAATGATCCGCCAATGAATAAGCACCTGACCGGAATTCTCAAGGAATGGGGCCTGATCATCGTCATGATGGTCATTCTGGTCGTGGTTCATCTGATTTTTAAGAACTATTATGAGCTTCACCGTGATGAATTGTTGTACATAGCCCTAAGCGAGCATCTCTCCTGGGGTTATGTCTCCGTGCCTCCCTCCATCGCCTTTTTCGCTGCCCTGTCGCGCTTTCTCTTCGGTGAAACGGCCTTAGCCATAGGTTTCTTTCCCGCAGTCATGGGCGCTCTCACCCTGCTGGTGACATGCCTCATCGTTAAAGAGCTCAAAGGCGGCAATGTGGCCGTTTTTATCACGGGTCTGGCTTTTCTGCTCTCCACCTCTTACCTGAGGACATTCTCATTATTCCAGCCGGTATGCTTCGACGTATTTTACTGGACCTTATCGGCTTATCTCATCATCCGCCTCATCAACACCCGTAATCCCAGGATTTGGGTTTACCTGTTCATTGTTTGGGGTCTGGCATTCCTGAATAAATACATGATCGTTTTTTTCGTTGCCGGGTTCTTCATGGTACTTCTCGCCACCCCTCTCAGGAAGCTGCTCCGTTCCTGGTACTTTCCTGTCGGTGTGCTGGCTGGCCTGATCATTATTTTCCCGAACCTCCTGTGGCAGGTCATCCACCGGTTGCCGGTCATACATCATATGCAGGAGCTCCGTGCGACACAGCTCGTCAATGTCGAACAGGGTGGTTTCCTTCTCATGCAGCTTCTGATGAATTTTCCCGGCCTGATCGTCTGGATCTCAGGTCTCGTTTACCTGCTGGTTTACAAACAAGCCAGGCCTTACCGGTTGTTCGGCTATCTGTACATCGTCGTTCTGGTTCTCTTTTTCGCTTTAAAAGGTAAAGCCTACTATACTCTGGGACTCTATCCTTTTCTCCTCGCCGCCGGGGGCTATTACTTTGAAAAGCATGTCACGGGCAGGATGACATTTCTCCGTTATGCCGTCATTCTCTTTATTATAGTCTTCGCCATACCCGGCCTCCCTTTTGGATTGCCTGTCCTGCGGGCCGATCCCATGGTACGTTACGGGCAGGTGATCTCCAGGTATATCTCAGCCGAGCCTCTGCGGTGGGAAGACGGCAATTATTACAGCCTGCCACAGGATTATGCCGATATGACCGGATGGAAAGAGCTGGCGGAGATCACGGCAGGTAAGTACCAGGGACTGACTCCATGGGAGCAGGCGGAATGTGTCATATTTGCCGAGAACTATGGCGAGGCGGGAGCGATATGTTTTTACGGTAAAAAGTACGGTCTTCCCGAGCCCTACTGCTTCAATGAAAGTTTCATCTTTCATGCCCCCGATCATCTCACGGCCACACATTTTATTAAAATAGGCGAGAGCGATGATCTGCCCGAGCTGTTCAACCACTATGAGCTGACGGGCCGCATCACCGATCCCTATGCCCGTGAAAGCGGTTTGCCGGTGTATTACTGCTGGGATCCCAAACCCTATCTCTACCGGTTGTGGGATGAAAAAGTGAAGAAGATAAAAGAACGGTATAAGTTTAAGCGTCCCTTCACTCAAAACCTGGAACAATGATCAACCTGTCGATATCACCGGAACTGAAAGCGCTCTGGTCACCCACGCTCGTCGGATGCCTGCAGTACAAGGCCAGGGTGGAACAGCACAACGAGCTTTTATGGAACGAGATTGACGCCCTCTGCGACGAGATCCGGCACACCATGACCATCGACGACATCGCGCGTCAGCCGCACATCCGCGACACCCGTGAGGCCTATAAGGCCACGGGGAAAAAACCCAGCCGCTACCGGGTGTCGCCGGAGGCTCTGTTGCGCCGCATCATTCAGGGTAAAGGATTGTATCGGGTGAACACCATTGTCGACATCAACAATCTCGTCTCCATCTTATCCCGCTTCTCGCTCGGAAGCTTCAACTTAGACAGGATACAACCCCCCGTGGTCTTTGGCACAGGCGCGGAAAATGAAACCTATACCGGCATAGGCAAAGGGGTGATCAATATAGAAGATCTGCCTGTATTCCGTGACTCCGCAGGAGCTTTCGGCAGCCCCACCAGCGATTCGGAAAGAGCCATGGTGACCCCCGGCGCAGAACGGTTCCTGACCGTCATCATTTCCTTCTCAGGCATCCTTTACGAAGTGAGGGAATACCTTGACATCACCGCCGACCTCTTATGGCGGTATGCCGGCGGTCATTCCTTTGAACAACAGATAGTCGAATAGAAAAAACAGAATATACTGTACAAACAAACTGAATTCGTTGTACCTTTGTATCCTATATATCCCTGGCCATGTTTCCACGTAACCTCCATCTGAAAATGTACAAGAAGTTCGGCAGGGGTTTGTACCATTGCTGGATGATCTGATCATCCTTCTTCTTTGCCTCCGGCAGGAATTACTTCGCCGGCGATACATTTCCTGTTTGTTTACAAAGGGTCATCCGAAACCTGTAAATCAATGAAAGGTTTGATTTTCGATATCATGCGTTACGCCATCCATGATGGTCCCGGTATCCGTACCACGGTCTTCATGAAAGGCTGTCCCATGCGTTGCTGGTGGTGCCATAACCCCGAAAGCCAGAGCAGGGAACCTGAATGGATCAAAAAGGACAGGATACTGGACGGCCGGACTTATGAAACGGAGGAAGTGTCGGGAAAGTGGATGGAAGAGGAGGAGGTGATGGCGGAGATCAGGAAAGACATGGTTTTCTATGATGAGTCGGGCGGAGGCGTCACCTTCTCCGGCGGCGAGCCCCTGATGCAGCCCCTCTTCCTGGAACATATGCTGTCACGCTGCGGGGAGCAAAACATCTCAACGGCCCTCGACACCTGTGGCCTGGCTTCCGCTGCCGTCATAAAAAAGATGATCGGTAAAACAGATCTTTTCCTTTTTGACCTGAAACTGATGGATGAAAAAGAACACATGACTTACACCGGTGTGCCTAATGCCGGCATTTTGCGTAACCTCACCCTGCTGGCCGCTGCGGGCGCCGCCGTCAGGATCAGGATACCCCTCATACCCGGCATCACCGATACCAACGATAACCTGGGCAGGATGAGGGATTTTCTTGCGGGCTTGCCGGGGATCAGGACCATCGACCTGCTGCCCTACCACGACATCGCCGGAAACAAATACAGAAGGCTGAACCTGGCATACAAACTCCGGGATATTCATCCGATGACCGGTGACAGGCTGGAGGAGATCCGAAAAGAATTTGCCGGCCTGCACTTCGAGACACATATCGGAGGATGACTTGATCCTCAAAAATGAACCATTAAAAGACACAATGTATGAATGACCGCATAAAAAAATTACGTGAACAAAGCCTGAAGGCCATCAACAGGATATCCCCCGAACGGGCTGTTCTGATCACGGAATTCTACCGCAGCGCCGTCGCCGGCGAGGTGTCGGTGCCGGTGCAGAGAGCCCTGGCCTTCAGCTATATCCTTGAGAATAAAAAAATATGCATTAACGATGGCGAGCTGATCGTCGGCGAGAGAGGGCCGGCGCCCAAGGCCACACCCACCTATCCCGAGATCTGCCTGCATTCGCTCGACGACCTTGACATACTCAACTCAAGGCCTAAGGTCTCCTTCAGGATCGACGATGAGACACGGCGTCTCTACCGCGATGTCATTATCCCCTTCTGGAAGGGCAGGACTCAGCGGGAGCGTATATTCAGAGAGATGGATATGGAATGGCTGGCGGCTTACCGTGCCGGCGTCTTCACCGAATTCCAGGAGCAACGCGCACCGGGTCATACCGTCCTGGGCGGAAAGATCTATACCAAGGGTATGCTCGACATCCGCGACGACATCCGCAGGAGCCTTGACGCCCTTGATTTTTACCACGATCCTCAGGCCTATGAGAAAAGAGAGGAGCTCAGGGCCATGGATATTGCCGCCGGCGCCATCATCCTGTATGCCGGGCGTCATGCCGCCATGCTGGAAGCCATGGCAGAAGAGGAAAAAGAGAAGGAACGCCACGACGAGCTGCTCACCATGGCCGACATCTGCCGTCATGTGCCGGCTCATGCCCCGCGCACCTTCCATGAAGCCCTGCAGTACTATTGGTTTGTGCATGTCGGCGTCATCACCGAGCTGAATCCCTGGGATTCGTTCAACCCCGGACGCCTCGACCAGCACCTGCTGCCTTTTTACAGAAAAGGTCTGGCGGAGGGCACCCTCACCAAAGAAAAAGCCACCGAGCTGCTGCAGGCTTTCTGGGTGAAATTCAACAACCACCCGGCCCCGCCCAAGGTGGGGGTCACCGCCCAGGAAAGCAACACTTACACCGACTTCGCACTGATCAACGTGGGGGGACTGACATGTGACGGCAAGGATGCCGTCAACGAGCTCAGCTACCTCATCCTCGACGTGGTGGAGGAGATGCGCATGGTACAGCCCAGCTCCATGGTGCAGCTCAGCAAACAAAACCCTGACAGCCTGATAAAAAGAGCCATCAGGATCATCAGCACCGGCTTCGGGCAGCCTTCCGTCTTCAACAGCGATGCCATCGTGCAGGAGCTCACACGCCAGGGCAAAGCCATCGAGGATGCACGAAACGGCGGCGCCAGCGGCTGCGTCGAAAGCGGCGCCTTCGGAACGGAAGCCTACTTCCTCACCGGGTATTTCAACCTGCCCAAAATACTCGAGCTGACACTCTTTAACGGGGTTGACCCCATGACAAAGCAACAGACGGGGATCAAAACCGGAAAAGCAACGGATTTTGCTTCTCCCGACGATCTGATGAAGGCCTTTGAGAAACAGCTTCGCTATTTCATCGATATCAAGATCAAGGGCAACAACATCATCGAGCGCCTGTTCATCAACCGGATGCCGGTGCCTTTCCTCTCCCTGCTCATCGACGACTGCATCGCCAATGCCACCGATTACAATGCCGGCGGCGCCCGTTACAACACCAGCTATATTCAAGGTGTCGGCCTGGGCAGCATCACCGACATGCTCGCCTCGCTGAAGTACAATATCTTTGACACCAAACGGTGCTCCATGGCCGGGATGCTCAAGGCCATGAAAGCCGACTTTGAGGGCTATGATGAGCTGAGGAAAGAGCTGGTCTACGACACACCCAAATATGGCAACGATGATGATTATGCCGATGCCGGGGCGGTGAGGGTGTTCGATCTTTTCTACGATGCCGTGAACGGACGGCCCACGGCGCGGGGCGGCACGTACCGCATCAACATGCTTCCCACCACCTGCCACATCTACTTTGGCAGCGTCATCGGCGCCACCCCCGACGGGCGCCGGGCACGGCAGCCGTTGTCGGAGGGCATCTCACCCGTCCAGGGAGCCGACACGAAGGGTCCCACGGCAGTGCTGCATTCCGCCGCCCGCATCGACCATCTGAAAACAGGCGGCACCCTGCTGAACCAGAAATTCACCCCTCACCTCCTGCGTGATGAAAAAGGCATCGACGGCCTCACCCACCTGATCAGAAGCTATTTCAGGATGGACGGTCATCACATCCAGTTCAACGTGGTCACCGCCGCCACCCTCAGGGACGCCCAAATACATCCTGAAAAATACCGGGATTTGATCGTCAGAGTGGCGGGATATAGCGATTATTTCAACGACCTGGGTAAGGACCTTCAGGATGAGATCGTCCGACGTACTGAACAGAGCAGTTTTTAAACACCTACCGGCCATCACCATACTATCAAACATACGGCCCGCAGCGATCAAATCGGAGCTGCTTCTGCTGCTGACAGCCATCATATGGGGTTTTGCCTTTACGGCACAGCGTGTCGGTATGGAATATACAGGTCCTTTCCTCTTCAATGGATTGCGTTTTGCCCTGGGCGCTGCCATTATAGGCACATTTGTCGTCCTGAGAAGGAACCGTTATGTCATCAACCTGTCTGACAACGGGGCCACCCGCAATAAGATGTGGGTTCGCGGCGGCTTCATCGCCGGCCTGCTGGTCTTTGCGGGATCGTCATTGCAGCAGGTGGGTCTTGTATATACCACGGCAGGAAATGCCGGCTTTATCACGGGATTGTACGTTGTCTTTGTACCTCTTCTCGGACTTTTCATCAGGCAACGGCCGCCGGCAACGGTATGGGCGGGTGTCGCCCTGGCCATCATCGGGATGGATCTGCTCAGTGTGGCGGGCCGCCCCCATGTCTCCAAAGGCGACATGCTCGTACTGGCCGGCGCCGTCGCCTGGGCATGCCATGTCCTTTATATCGGCAGCATCTCAAAGCATGCCGATGCCTTCAAGCTGACGCTCATACAGAACCTCGTCACAGCCGTCCTGAGCATGCTGGTGGCCTTTGCCTTTGAGAAGATTCAGTGGCATGCCATCACCGGTGCTGCCATTCCTCTTATCTATGGCGGATGCCTGTCGGTGGGCGTCGCCTATACACTCCAGGTCATTGCACAGAAAAAAGCGCCACCGGCACCGGCTGCTGTCATCATGAGCATGGAAGGCGTGTTCGCCGCCCTCGGCGGATGGCTCATCATACACGAGACCATGTCATCCCGCGCTTTGCTCGGGTGCGGCCTTATGCTCGCGGGAATGGTGCTGGCACAGATAAGGAGAGAAAAAAAATGTAACGAAGTAACGAAGTAACGA
>CAZVNP010000011.1:0-24681 GCA_964628285.1 uncultured Lentimicrobiaceae bacterium | reverse complement strand
GTAACGATGTAACGATGTTATTTTGGATATCGTTGCTTCGCTATACCGCTGTGTCATTCCATCATCCATGCGCAAAGATGTTCAATGCCATTGCGAATTCCAATGGAAGCGTCATCAAGGCTGATCACTTTCTTTGGATAATGATCGCTTATTGCTTCCAGATTCCCAAATTCACGCAGGATAACATCCTGGTCAGCCAACAGGTAAGTAGCTTGAATGTATTGTCGCTCATTGCCCTTTTCAATGATAAAATCCACTTCTCTGTTCGCCATTGCCCCCACATAAATTTTATAATCAGCCATCAGAAAGTGAAGAAAGACCATATTCTCAATGTTTTGCGACAATCCTGTTTCAATCCTGAGTTGAGCATAGTTTCTGAATGAAACATCATTGAGGTAATATTTTTTTACTCCGGAAAGAATTTCTTTCGCTTTAATATGATATCGTGGTACTTCATGGATAAGGTAGGACTGTTTAAGGTACTGCAGATAATAACTTATGGTCTCGTGGTTTGTGTTAAGCTTCTGAGAATTGAAATAATTGACGATATTATTGACAGAGAATAACCGGCCTGTCTGACTGACAAGGTAGTTGAAAAGGTTCTCAAGCAACCAGGCATCCTTAATATGGTACCGTTGAACGATATCGCGTAATAAAATCGTATCCCGGAGGGAACAGATATAGTTCTGTTTCATCTCCTCATCGGGAATGTACATCAGTTCAGGCATTCCTCCGCTTTTCAGATACCGGATCATCATTTCCCTGTTAGGTTTTTTACCCAGGAACCCTGTATATTCTCTGAATGAAAAAGGGAAGACGGTAAAGGTTACATACCGTCCGCTGAGCCAGGTGGCCAGCTCACCAGATAGAAGCGTTGAATTTGAACCGGTAATAAATACCTCCACTTCCATTTTAGGGTTTTGTGCATAAGAATTAACCACTTTTTCCCATCCGTTGATCGACTGAACCTCATCGAGCATCAGGTATATCCTTCCACGGGGATTGATCTGTTTGCTGTATTCTTCCACCAGGTCGAACAGATCATTACCTTCCGCCACTGCATTAAACTCAAACATTTCTTTATTCAGGTAACAGATATTTTTAGTGTTAATCCCTTGATCAATCAGTAATTGTATAATTTGCCGGAGCAAATAGCTTTTACCCGTTCGCCGTTGTCCAACCAAAACCTTCACCAGTCGGTTTCCCAGGATTTTCTGTATTTTTTCCAAATAATCCTCCCGAAGATATCCTGTTTTAATGGGTCCTCCCTCCCAGTAATTATATTTCTTTAGCGCATTAAAATTTTCAGACATATCTTAATTTTTTTGTAAAAATAATAATTTTTTCAGATAGAACGAAAAAAATGTAACGAAGTAACGATATAACGAAGTAACAATGTCATTTCGGATATCATTACTTCGTTACGCCGCTACTTCGCTATATACCTCAGATGCTGTCTTGAAATTGATCATTTACTTGCGGTTGTAACAAGTAAATGGTTGTTTTGCCCGATTGCCCCGGTCCTGTTATCCCCACGACAGGAAACTGCGAAAGATACTTTGTTACAAGTTGTTCCAGTTTTCGAGGATAATAATTCTGCATGTCACGTGTAATTAGGTTTTTGAAAAGTAAAATTACACAGAAATATTTTGCCATAATAGTATCCCTACGGGACTGAAAGGTCCATGTAATCCATGTAGTGGTTGAATTGTGATCACAACAAAGCCGCGTCAGCGGCAAAAGTATGGTAGCAGCGTGGGAATGGTGTTTTAAATTGATCAGTTAGCCTGTAATTGTAACAGGTAGTTTGCAAAATGCATGATCCGGATGTTGTTGCGATATGGTAAATTTTCACCCTCGTAAAGTAAAAATCCTTTGTCCTCCGACCTGACTAACATTTCGATATGACGAACCATCGGTGTCCGGAATGTGGCCGTTTTCTTAATTTCAATGACCTGTTTTCTGTTGAGCGGTCAATGATCAGATCGATTTCTTCCCCATGGCTTGTCCTGTAAAGGAAAAGCTGATCAGAGGCATGTGAATGCACAATGTTCTTCATAATTTCTGCTATGACATAATTTTCGAACAGGCTGCCGGCCATCGGGCCTTTATCATATAACTCTCTGGTGGTCACCCCGGTGAGCAGACATACGAGACCGTTATCATAAAAATAAACTTTAGGGCTTTTGATGATCCTTTTTCCCAGGTTCTGGTACCAGGGCGGCAACAGAAAAATGACATACGCCGCCTCAAGCACCGATACCCATCGCCTGACAGTGGAAACGGATACGCCGATTGACCTGGAAAGATCGGTATAGTTCAATAACTGCGATGTCTGAGCTGCAAGCAGGGTGATGAAATGTCTGAAATCGTGCAGATCACCGATGTTGACTAAAGATTTTATATCACGCAGCACAAATATTTCAAGATAGGCTGAATACCAGTCCTGTGCATTCTGATAGCCGGTTCTGACCACTTCAGGATACGATCCGCGGTAAACGGCTTCTGCCCGCAGACCTGCCGGAATCTCACTGAATTGGAAAGGCAACAGCGACAGTAAGCCTATCCTGCCTGCCAGGCTCTCGGTGATGTCCCTGACAAATGAAAACTGGCCGGAGCCCGTAATGACAAACCTGCCGTTTTTCTCACGGTTCTCATCCACCGACATTTTAAGGTAATTGAACAGTTCGGGCACCTTTTGCACCTCGTCGAATATTACATGACGGTCATATTGTTTAAAAGTGGAAGCACTCCTGGTTGCTATGATTGATAACCCACCGGCCATTCTCATAACTGAGGATGGGAGGATCAGTACTGCCGATATCATCCAAGTTGCCGACAGCCTGCAACGCCTCAATGCCGAGGGCATTTATAGTATTAGATGGTGCCATTCCAGTTAAAAAAATATCACGATGTAACGAAGTAACGAAGTAACGATATTCGAAGTAACTTCGCTACTTCGCTATTTCGTTACTTCACTACTTCGCTATATTAATATGAAACCATTCCCTTCTTTTTCACCGCCGTCATCCTGGCAGGTCATTCATACAGTGGATATGCACACCGGGGGGGAGCCGTTGCGCATATTCACCGATGGTTTGCCCGAGATAAAAGGCGCCACCATCCTGGAGAAACGGCGCTATTTCAGGGATCATTATGATGCCCTCCGTACGGCCACCATGTGGGAGCCGCGGGGTCATGCCGACATGTACGGTGCCGTGATCACTCCACCCGCCACTCCCGGTGCCGATTTCGGTGTTTTTTTCATGCACAATGAAGGTTACAGCACCATGTGCGGCCATGCCATCATCGCCCTGACAAAGTTCATGCTCGAGAGCGGCAGGATACGGAAAGAGGGTGACACCCCGCAGCTGGTCATCGACGCCCCGCCGGGCATGATCATCGCGACAGCTTACCGCCAGGGACAAACGGTGCACCGTTCTTCTTTCCTCAACGTGCCTTCGTTCGTGTTGCTGCGTGACGGCAGTGTCAAAGTGAGCGGCCTCGGCGAGATCAGATTTGACATAGCCTTTGGGGGGGCCTTCTACGCCATCGTCGACGCCGGCGCTGTCCGTACATCCCTGGAAGTCAGCAACCATGACCGCCTGATCGACTATGGCCGGAAAATCAAGCAGGCCGTGATGAACACCTACACCGTCAAACACCCTTACGAAGAAGACCTTGACTTCCTGTACGGCGTTATTTTCACCGCACCTCCTCATGATCCTTCGCATCATAGCCGTAATGTGTGTATCTTCGCCGGCGGGGAGCTGGACCGCTCGGCCACGGGATCGGGAGTGAGCGCACGCGCCGCCCTGCTCCATGATAAACATGAACTTCAACCCGGCGAGGTAATCACCATCGAAAGCATACTGGATACGGTTATGGAGGTCGGCATCCGCGAAGTGACCACATACGGCCCCTACAAGGCCGTTATCCCAGAAGTCAGCGGTACGGCTTACTTCACCGGCCAGCATACATTTTATATTGATCCCGATGATCCGCTGCGAAAAGGATTTATTTTCAGATAAAAAACTCATTAAAACAATGACCATGAAAAGAACACGACCCCTCATGAGGTATGGCCTCATTTCTTTTCTCCTTCTCGCCCTGTTTGCCGGAAACCTGATGGCTCAGGACAGTGCCGATGCCGCTTTTCTGGAAGAGTGGCTGTCGAAGCTGAAAGATGTCAGGTTTGAAAAAATGGACCACAACGAGCACTTCACGGCCGCCTATGTCCTGTATTTTACACAGCCCCTCGATCATAATAATCCGGGCGGCAAAACGTTTACTCAACGTGTTTACCTTTTCCACAAGGATTTCAGCAAGCCTGTGGTTTTTGTGACGGAAGGTTATGTGGCCGATTATGTCAAACACCCCCGTGTCCTTTATGAATTGACGGATATGCTTGATGCCAACCAGATCATCGTCGAACACCGTTTCTTTGGACAATCGGTGCCCGACACCCTGCAATGGGAATACCTGAACATTCACCAGGCCGCCTCCGACCACCACCGCGTGGTGGAATTATTCAAGGGGCTGTACCGCGGTAAATGGGTTAACACGGGTATCAGCAAAGGAGGTCAGACAGCCATGTACCACCGCTACTTTTATCCCGGTGATGTGGATGCCACCGTGGGGTATGTCTGTCCGCTGAATTTCTCCATCGCCGATGCGCGTGTGGCACCTTTCATGAAACACGTCGGCGACTCGTCATGCCGCGCCGCCATTCTGAATTTTCAGAAACGCCTGCTGAAGAACCGTGACCTGTATTATCCCGAATTCGTCAACCTGGCCAATAAGGAAAACCTGGTGTATTCCATCGGGGAAGAGAAAGCCTATGAATACACCGTGATGGAATATGCTTTTGCTTTCTGGCAATGGGGGCGGTGGAGCTGTGATTCGATACCGGGTGAGGAGGCCTCGCCACAACAGGTCATCAATCATGTGAATACCGTGGCAGGGATCGACTGGGTCTCGGATCAGGGTATAAAACGTTATGAGCCCTTTTACTATCAGGCCCTCACCGAGATCGGTTTTTACGGTTATGATACCAGCCAGTTCGACGGCCTCATCAGGTATGTGGATAATCCGACCTTCACCTTCACCTGTCCCAAGGGTGCCGCATGCATTTACGATCCGCTGCCCATGCAGGAGGTGGACCAGTTTATCAGGCACCGGGCCAGGAACATGATGTTCATTTACGGTGAAACAGACCCCTGGTCGTCTACCGCCGTGCAGCTGTCGGGCGATGACAACGTGGTCAGGATCATCAGGCCTCACGGCGCTCATTTTTCACGCATAGGCAATTTGCCGGAAGATCTTAAAGAATATGTCAGGAAAACACTTCAACAGTGGTTGGATGTGGAAGTCAAACTTTGAAAAAATAAAAAATAAGTGATGATGAACAGATGGATTTTTATCGCAGGTATAATTATATTCTTATTCCCCGGGATTTCATCCCTGGCGCAATCATTTCCGCCCGAGCTGGAGAACCCGGCCATATCGGGTGTCAACAGGTTGAAACCGCACTCCATGGTGATACCATATGCCGATGAAGCGTCGGCGCTGGCGTCCGACATCACGGCGTCACCCTATTATAAGTCCCTCAACGGCATGTGGAAGTTCGATTGGGTGGAAAAACCCTCCAAACGACTTAAAAACTTCTATGAGACAGATTATAACGACAAGAAATGGAAGGAGATCGTGGTACCTGCCAACTGGGAGCTGCAGGGCTACGGCATTCCCATTTATGTCAACAGCAGTTACGAATTCACCTCCGATCCCCAACCCCCGTATGTGCCGCATGACGACAATCCCGTGGGATCGTACCGCACCACCTTCACCATTCCCCAAGAGTGGCACGGCAGGCAGGTGATCCTCCATTTCGGCGATATCAAATCGGCCATGTATGTCTGGGTGAACGGGCAGTACGCCGGATTTGCCAAGGGCAGCAAGCTGCCCGCCGAGTTCAACATCACCGACCTGCTCAGGGATGGCGACAATCTCCTCGCCGTACAGATATTCCGCTGGTCGGACGGCTCCTACCTCGAATGCCAGGACTTCTGGCGTCTCAGCGGCATCGAACGCGACGTCTATCTGTACGCCCTGCCCTCGATTTATATCGGTGACTATTTTGTCAGCACCAGCCTGACCAATAATTACCAGGACGGCGTCTTCAGTCTTGACGCTTCCATCGTCAAAAGCCTTCACATACCCTCAGGCCTTATATACTTCAATGCCAAATTATATGATGATCCTTCAAAAGATCCGGTCGTGACCATATTCGATAAAATAAGACCTGACACCATATTCGGTAACCAGTACAACTATATCATCCCCCTCGCGAATGTCAAAAAATGGAGTGCGGAGATGCCCTACCTTTATACGCTTGTCCTGACACTCACCCATGAAGATCAAACCATTGAAGCCCTGAGCTGTAAGGTCGGATTCAGAAGCAGTGAGATCAGGAAAGGGCAACTGCTGATCAACGGTGTGCCCGTGCTCATCAAAGGTGTCAACCGCCATGAACATGACCCGGTGACCGGCCATGTCATCTCTGAAGCTTCCATGAAAAAAGACATCATGATGATGAAGCAAAACAACATCAACACAGTCAGGACCAGCCATTACCCTGATGATCCGCGGTGGTATGACCTCTGCGACCGTTATGGTCTCTACCTGATCGATGAGGCCAACATCGAGTCGCACGGGATGGGTTATGACACCAACAGGACATTGGGGAATAACCCGTTATTCATGCAGGCGCACCTCGACAGGGTGGAAGGGATGGTGGAACGCGACAAGAATCACCCTTCGGTTATCATCTGGTCCATGGGCAATGAAGCCGGTGACGGTGTCAATTTCGATACCTGCTTTAAATGGCTGCACCGCCGTGACCCGTCACGGCCGGTGCAGTATGAAAGGGCCGGTATAGGCCGTCATACGGATATTTACTGCCCCATGTACCCCCCACCCGGGGATCTGGCCGACTATGCCAGGGGCGTGCAGACACGTCCGCTGATCATGTGTGAATATGAACACTCCATGGGCAACAGCACGGGTAACCTCAAGGAATACTGGAATATCATCGAAGGTGCTCCACAGCTTCAGGGTGGATGCATATGGGATTGGGTGGACCAGGGTCTGCTGAAGAAAGATGAGCAAGGCAGGGAATACTTCGGCTATGGCGGTGATTTTGGTAAAGGGGATGTGCCCTCCGACGGTAACTTTTGCTGTAACGGCCTCGTGTCGGCCGACCGTACACCCCACCCCGCCCTGCAAGAGGTCAAAAAAGTATATCAATACGTGAGCTTTACACCCGTCAATCTGGCGGTCGGAAGAGTCGGCATTAGGAACAACTATGATTTCACCGGCCTTGACTCCTGCGATATCCACTGGCAACTGTTACGGGACGGTAAGGTCATTGCTGACAGCGTTATCGAAAAGCCGGATATCGCCCCTCATACCGTAAAAAACTACAGTCTCCCTCTGCCCGCCATCAACCGCACCCCGGGAGATGAATATTTCCTGAATTTCAGTGTCACCACCAGGGATAAAAGACCTCTCATACCGAAAGGATTCGAGATCGCCGCCGAGCAGATCAGGATGCCTTTTTACTCCGACCTGTCGACCATCCCCATCCCTGTTGCCGGCAAGCTGCAGCTGAGCGACAAGGGCAACAACCCGGAGATCACCGGCAATCGTTTCAAGATCACCTTCGACCGCCAGAGCGGCACCATCATGTCATGGCTTTATAATCAAACGGAACTCATAGCACGGGGTCCCCAGCCCAACTTCTGGCGCGCTCCCACAGACAATGACTTTGGTAACGGCATGGACACCCGCTGCAAGGTATGGAAAGATGACAGTTACACCAGGCAGATCGTATCCTTCAAAGCTAAAAAAATCAGTGATAACGAGGTCTGGGTCGATGTCCTGTACAAGCTGCCTGCCTCAGGCTCCTCGTGCCATACCCGTTACATCATCACCGCACCCGGTGACGTGTATGTGTTTGAGAAGGTGTTACCCCCCAACAAAAACGATCTTCCCGAGCTGCCCCGCTTCGGCATGACACTGCGGCTGCCCGGGCAATTTGAACACATCAAATGGTATGGCCGCGGGCCCGGGGAAAATTATTGCGACAGGAACTCATCCGCTTTTGTCGGGATATATGAAAGCACGGTCACCGACCAGTATTTCCCGTATATACGCCCACAGGAGAACGGCTATAAAACCGACGTCCGCTGGATGACCCTGACCGACGACCGCGGGCAGGGCCTGATGATCGCCGGCATGCCGCTCATAGGCCTCTCGGCGTTACACTATGCCGTCGGCGACCTCGACCAGGGGACAAAAGAAAACTACCGTCACACCATCGACCTGGTGCCGGAGAAATATGTCGAGATCAATGTCGATGACAAGCAGCAGGGTGTCGGCGGTATCGACAGCTGGGGCTCCGGACCACTGCCACAATACCGTCTGCCCGCACAAAGCTATAGCTATTCATACCGGTTGATCCCTCTCACAGGAAGAGAAGATGCCGCGATTATCGGTAAAAGGGTGTATCAGACCGACGGATTAAGGTAAAGAAACGACCAAATCACGTCCACTACTACCAGGCCCACACCTGCCCATGCCGAATACATGGCCGTACCCAGAATGACCGCCCTGGCAGAGGTTCTGTGGTCACAAAAAACGCAACGTAACTGGGACGACTTCCTGGCACGCCTCCATACACAGTACAAACGCTTCGATAAGATGAGGGTCAATTACTGCCCGGCATCCTTCACGCCCGAAATCAAGACCCCTACATAATTTCACAGCCACACTCGGCTTGGTGAAAGCCAGATACATCAACATAACAGCGGAAAATCCCGAAAATCCTCCCGGTGCTGATAGTCACATTGTTAACTCGACCTGGGTATTCGCCGATGAAATCCTGGTGGAATAGTCCCATTGTTTGTATCTTTGCGGGTTACCAATTCCAACAGCATGACCCAGGACAAGAAACTTTTCCTGCTCGACTCGATGGCTCTGATCTACAGAGCCTATTTTGCCCTCAGCAAGAACCCCCGGATGACGTCATACGGCCTGAACACATCGGCTATTCTGGGATTTGCCAACACCCTGTGGGATGTGATCAAAAATGAGAAACCGACACATCTGGGCGTTGCCTTCGACTCCCGTGGTCCCACCCTGCGGCATGAAGAATTCGTCGAGTATAAAGCCCACCGTGAAGAGATGCCCGAAGACATCGCCAAGTCCATACCCTATATCATCCGGCTCCTGGAAGCTTTCAACATCCCCATCCTGCAACTCGAGGGCTATGAAGCCGATGACATCATCGGGACCATGGCCCGGAAAGCCGTAAAACATGGGTTCACCACCTTCATCATGTCTCCCGATAAGGACTTCGGACAACTGGTATCCGACCGGATCTTTATATACAAACCGGGTCGCATGGGAGATAAACCCGAGGTGCTGGGCGTGAACGAGATATGCAGGAAGTATGACATCAAAAATCCCGTTCAGGTCATCGACATTCTGGGTTTGATGGGCGATGCCTCCGACAACATTCCGGGCCTGCCTAATGTGGGTGACGTCACGGCCAAAAAGCTGATAAATGAATTCGGTTCCGTGGAAGAGGTCATCAATCATGAGGAGAAGCTGAAAGGACGGCTGAAAGAAATTGTCGCCACTCATAAACAACAGGCTCTGTTCTCGAAAAAATTGGCGACCATCATCCTTGATGTACCCGTCAATTTTGAGGAAGAGCATCTCCGTCTGACCGGGCCCGATATCCCGGCTCTGAAAGAGCTTTTCAGGGAACTCGAGTTCAGGAGCTTTGCCGCCAGGGTACTGCCGGAGCTTGAAGAAAAGGCGATGCCTGCAACCACCGAGACGGAACAGGCCCAAGACCTCTTCTCTGCCGGCGAGACTGAAAGTCACGACGAAACCGGACAAGCCACGGAAAAGAAAACCATTCATACCACGCCACACCAGTATCATCTCGTCGACACCAAAGAGAAAAGACAGAAGCTCATAGCGATGCTGAAGGAACAGAAGAACATTTGCTTTGACACCGAAACCACGGGGCTGGATCCCAACAGTTCGGAGCTGGTGGGCATGTCTTTCGCCGTCAGACCCCATGAAGCCTGGTATGTCGTCATTCCCGAAAGCTATCACGAAGCCTGCGGGGTCCTAAACGAATTCAGAAGCCTCTTCGAAGATACTTCCATAGAAAAAACAGGGCAGAACATCAAATTCGACATGCTGATGCTCAGGTGGTACAACATCAACGTCAAAGGGAAATTATTCGATACCATGCTGGCCCATTACCTGTTGCAGCCCGACATGCGCCACAACATGGATTTCCTCGCCGAGACCTATCTCACCTACACGCCTGTCAGCATCGAGCACCTGATCGGTAAAAAAGGCACCGCGCAGCTCAGCATGCGAACGGTCGATTATGAAACCATAAAGGATTACGCCGCCGAGGATGCCGATGTCACCCTGCAGCTCAGGGAGCTCTTTGCACCTATGTTAAAGGAGACCAACACGCTCAGGCTGTTTGATGACATCGAGATGCCTCTGGTACCTGTCCTGGCATGCATGGAAGCCGAAGGTATCAAGCTCGATCCCGCCATTTTGAAGGGCTATTCGGTACAACTGCAACAGGAGATCAAAGAGCTGGAAAAGACCATACAGGATATGGCGGGGGAAGAGTTTAACATCGCCTCACCCAAGCAGCTGGGCGAAATCCTTTATGGGAAATTAAAGATCTCCGACAATCCCAGGCAGACCCGCACGGGGCAATACTCCACCAGCGAGGATGTGCTGATGAAGTTGTCGGGCAGGCATCCCATCATTCAGAACATTCTGGACTACCGTTCGCTGACCAAGCTGAAATCAACCTATGTGGATGTCCTGCCTCAGCTGATCAACCCCCGTACAGGCCGTATCCACACCTCTTTCAACCAGGCGGTGGCGGCCACGGGCCGGCTCAGCTCCAACAACCCCAACCTGCAGAACATACCGGTACGCACAGAGAGGGGCCGTGAGATCCGGAAAGCTTTTATACCCCGTGACGACAACCACCTCCTTCTCTCGGCCGACTATTCCCAGATCGAATTGCGCATCATCGCCGAGATAAGCGGTGATGAAGCTATGGGCGAAGCTTTCCGCCGGGGTCTGGACATCCACGCCTCTACTGCCGCCAGGGTGTTCGGCGTCGCCCTTGACGAGGTCACCGGCGAAATGCGCCGCCGCGCCAAAATGGTGAACTTCGGCATCATATACGGCATCTCCGCCTTCGGACTGTCGGAACGCCTCAATATACCCCGGAAAGAGGCGGCCGACCTGATCAACCAGTATTTCATCAAATACCCCGGGATAAAAAGATACATGGTCGACACCATCGCTTTTGCAAAAAAGTACGGCTACGTTGAGACCATGATGAAACGCCGACGTTACATACGCGATATCAACTCAGGCAACGCTGTCGTGCGAGGCTTCGCCGAACGCAATGCCATCAACGCACCGGCCCAGGGCTCCGCCGCCGACATGATCAAGATAGCCATGATTAACATCTTCAATGAATTTCAAAAAAGCAAGCTGGAGACAAAAATGATCCTCCAGGTACACGACGAGCTCGTGTTCGATGTTCCCAAAGAGGAGGTGGAGATCATCAAGCCTGTCATCCGCGAAAAGATGACAACCGCTATACCGACGACCGTGCCCATGGAGGTGGAGATGAAGACGGGGGAGAACTGGCTTGACGCACACTGAGACAGTCATCAGTCATCAGTCATCAGTCGTCAGTCATCAGTCATCAGTCATCAGTCATCAGTCGTCAGTCAGGAGTTGAAAAGTTCTTCCATAAAAAGCCCCTTCTCCTAAAGGAGAAGGGGTTTGGGGATGAGGTCCTTGTATCTCATAACTCAAAGCCCAAAGCTCGCAGCTCAATTAAATCGGCTAAAACATTTAACATATGGGACGTTACAGCCAAGACAAACGCATTGTGATGACGCTGGATGCCGGCGGCACCAACTTAGTTTTCAACGCCGTTCAGGGTGAGAAAGAAATACTCTCCCCTTACATTCTCCCCGCCCATCATGCCACCCTGCGGCAGGTTATCAGCACCATTTTCGATGGTTTCGTCCGGGTGAAAGATCAGCTGAAAGACCCTCCTGTCGCCATCAGCTTTGCTTTCCCGGGTCCTGCCGCCTACGACAAAGGTATCATCGATGATCTGGAGAACCTGCCCACCTTCCGTGGCGGTGTGGCTCTGGGCCCGGCGTTGCGGGAAAAGTTCGGCATACCTGTTTTCATCAACAACGACGGTGACCTCTTTGCCTATGGTGAAGCCCTGGCGGGCCTGCTGCCGGAGATCAACGACCTGCTGGCACAACGTGGCAGCCCCAAGAGCTACCACAACCTCTTCGGCGCCACCTTCGGCACCGGCTTCGGGGGCGGCATCGTCACCAAAGGCGAGCTGTTCACAGGCGACAATTCGGCCCAGGGTGAGATCAACCGCATGCGCAATAAACTCTACGGCAATTACAGCGTGGAGGAAAGTACCAGCATACGTGGTGTGCAGCGCGTCTATGCCAGGGAGTCAGGCGATCATTCGGCCATGTCACCCAAAGACATCTATGAGATAGGTATGGGACTGAAATCCGGCCACCGGCAGGCAGCCGTCAGGGCCTATGAGGAGCTGGCCGTCGTCGCCGGCGACGCTTTCGCCAATGCCATCACCTTAGTCGACGGACTGGTGGTCATCGGCGGCGGACTGGCACGCGCCTACCCCCTGTTCCTGTCACGGCTGGTGCAGGAGATGAACACAGCTTACGACACCTTTCAGGGTGGCGCCCTGCCACGTATGGAAATAAAAGCCTACAACCTGGAAGATCATGATGACCTCGAGCTCTTCCTGACCGGTGACACCCGCGAAATTAAGGTGCCCTTCAGCAATAAGACCCTGACATACGACCCGCTGAAACGCATCGGCGTGGGGTTCCGCCGTCTGGGTACTAGCCGCGCGGTATCGGTGGGGGCCTATGCCTTCGCATTGAACGCCCTGGATAAATAAAAAATTTCAAACAGCACCGCTTAAATGAGATACATCTTACTCCTTTCCCTTTTGATGCTTTTCACCGTCATCCTCCGCAGCCAGCCCGGCTGGCGCAATAAAGAAATGGAGGTGAAAGTCGACCTGCCCGATCGGCAGGCCGCTCAAAAACTGTATGACCTTCACCTCAACGGTGATATCTATCCCAACAGACTTGACGGCGGTTATGAGCCCTGTGGTTGGATTGCCGTGGTCTATGTCATCCCGCCGGAACTGGAAAAAATCGACCGCCTCGGACTGCATTACGAGATCGTCCATGAGGATATGAACGCCCATTTTAAGGATTTCTGGGTGAACCGTGACGCCTATCATACCTATCAGCAGATCATTGACCTGGCCGACAGCCTGTCGGAGAACTTCCCGCTGATTTGCCACAAATATCTGTTCGGCACCTCTATTCAGGGACGTCAATTGGCGGCGCTGAAGATCAGCGACAACGTGACGGACGATGGGGATGAACCCGAAGTGCTGTTCGACGGCGGCATCCATGGCGATGAGATAGGCGGCTCCGAAAACCTCATCCGTTTTGCACGTGATCTCTGCCTGGCCTATGGCGTGGATCCTTACATCACCGACCTCATCGACCACCGGGAGATCTGGCTGTATCTCATGGTCAACCCCGACGGCCGTGCCAACATGACGCGCGAGAACGCCGCCGGCATCGACCTCAACCGCAACTGGGGTTATATGTGGGATGCCTGGGACGGCTGCAATGCCCCCTTCACGGAGCCCGAGAGCCGGGGCCTAAGGGAATGCCTGTATACCCTGCAGCCCGTGGTCTATACCAGCTACCACAGCGGCACCGAATTTCTGGCCTATCCCTGGAGCTACCGCCCCAATGCCTGCCCCGACGAGGCCCACCTCCATCACCTGGCGCAGATTTACTCCACCACGTCAGGATATGCCGGCCTGCCCTATGAACAGGGTTATACGGGCATGTACCCCATCAACGGCAGCTCCAAGGATGCCGCCTACGGTGTCATGGGCGCCGTGAGCTGGACCATAGAGATCTCCAACATGAAACAACCCCCTGCCTCACAGATAGCCCTGTATTACAACTATAACAAACCGGCTATGCTGGCGATGATCGAAGAGGCCGGTTACGGTCTCGCAGGAACCGTCACCGACGCTGCCAGCGGCGCCCCGGTAACCGCCATCGTCTTTGTCGATGATTATTACCCGGCCTATACCGATCCCACGGCCGGCGATTATCATAAATATGTCCTCCCCGGAACTTACACCGTCAGGGTGACCGCCAACGGTTATGCCCCGCAGACGGTCAGCGGCGTGACCGTGACGGCCGGCGGCACGACGGTCACCGATTTCCAGCTCGAACCGGAAGAAAGCCATACGGTCTATAAACTGGTAGCCTGTCAGATACCGGGCAACAACTTCTCTGACGAAGGCAACACGACGGCCATCCTGGGACTTCACGACAATGTGAATTATTCTATCGGTAAGAACGGGTGGCTTATCGTCGACATGCAGACACCCGTCGCCGACGGCCCCGGCGAGGACATCACCGTTTACGAGGGTGACACCTCCCCTGAGGGATACACCTGTTATGCCGGCCAGAGCATGGACGGGCCCTGGATCCTGTTGGGAGCCGGTATGGGTACGACAGGTTTCGACCTGATGAATGCCGGCATCGTCGAAGTGCAGTTCTTCAGGATCGTGGACGACGGCGACGGACAGGCCACCGCACCCGACGCCGGCTTCGACCTCGACGCCATCGAAGCCGCCGGCCCGGCTCAGGGGGTCTATATCGCCCTGTATGGATATGCCGTCGACGACGAAACGGGTAACGGCAATGGCCGCATTGACCCCGGCGAGACGGTCGGCCTGACGGTGACCCTCAGAAACAATGGCAACACCACGGCCTTCAACACCACGGGGGCACTCACCACCACCGCGCCGTTCATCACCGTGACCCAGGCCGATGCCTCCTTCGGCGATCTGGCCCAGGGACAGACAGCCATGGCCGTATTCTCGCTGACGGCCAATGCTCTCACACCCCAGGGGTATAATTTTTCTTTCCTGCTGACCGTCACCGCCAACGAAGGAAGCTACTCCAATTCATATGAGATGCCCTTCACCGTGGGGCAGATCGTCGAAAACTGGGAGACGGGCGATTTCAGCCTCTTCGACTGGCAACAGGGCGGGAACGCCCCATGGTTCATCACCGGGCAGAATGTGTATGAAGGCGACTACTGTGTCAGATCAGGCGGTATTGATGACCTGCAGACCTCCATGCTCGACCTGACCCTTGATGTCGTCGCCAACGGAAGCATATCCTTTTATGGCAAGGTATCTTCTGAGACAGGGTACGATTTTCTGCAGTTTTATATTGATGATTCCCAGATGGGCCAGTGGTCGGGAGAACAGGACTGGGCCCTGTACAGCTATCCCGTCACCACAGGCACTCATACCTTCAAATGGATCTATGACAAAGATATTTCGATGAGCTCCGGATATGACTGCGGATGGGTCGACCTGATCACGATGCCGCCGGTGAATCCCGTGAACATGGGTGTGGTGACAGGTACCGTTACCGATTCCACCACGGGGCTTCCCATCGCAGCCGCCTCCGTGGGAGGCGTCACCATGACCAACGAACAGGGCCATTATGTGCTGTCACTGTCGCAGGGAAACTATGATCTGTGCGCTTTCCATCCTTCCTATGACACCCTTTGCCTGAATGCCGTCATCCTCGATGATGACACCACGCAGCTCGACTTCGCCCTGCTGCCGGTGACATGCATTGACGAACCGCCGGCACAAACTGCCACCGTTCACTGGAATCCTAATCCCTTCACCTCCTCTGCCGTTTGTGAACTGCTGATGCAAGAGAACGGTTTCGTCAACATTGAGATATTCGACATCAACGGGATCAAAGTGGTGACTCTATTCAATGGTGTCCTCACACCAGGAATGCACACAATAACCTGGGACGGAACTGATGACGTAAGACACAGCCTGAACGGGGGTATCTACTTTTACAGGATCATTCTCAAAGGGAAAGTAATTACGGGTAAGTTGCTTCTTTTGTGATTACGATCGGAAAATGATTAAAAAAATTGTTACTTTTGTGTGCCAATTATTATTTCGTATTAATTTTGGAACAAATCACTTCTTGAATAGTTAAATTTTTAAATAGCAAACTAACCTAATTGTTTAATCTTAAATCGAAATGATCATGAAAAAAGTTTTACTTTTAAGTCTGGCATTGAGTTTTACCGTTTTCGTCTTTGCCCAGAGAAATTACGTTGTAAAACCGGAATTCAGGACGCAGAGAGCCACCATGCAAACCGCTAACAAGGTGGGCATCGAGCCTGTCAAGTCCTATCCCATTACCAGTTCCAGGTTCGTGCAGCCGCCGCATACCGTCAACAGGGACGTGACCATCACGGCCATAGGCCATTCGGCCAATGCTTACGGCTATGGTTACGCCGGCGGGCAGAAAGCGATCCTGTGGGCCGATAACGAGATAAACACGTTCATCAACCTGCACAGGGAAGTGGGCGGTGCACCCAACTATTCAGGTAACCTGGATATAGACATCTCTTACGACAGGGGCGGCACCTTCACCAGTGACGTGAGGATATATACCTCAACCATTTCCGGCGGCACCTATAACCTCGACGCGGCCCGTTATCCCCAGGGAGGCATTTACAACCCCGAAGGCAATACCGATCCGGCCAATGCTTATTATGAATATGAGGGAGCCAACCTCGACGGCACCAACGGCGCCGACAGCTGGGGAGGTTACAGCTACGGCAGGGTCAACCTGGGCGACCTGACCGACACCACCAAGCACCTGCGCTCCAGCGATCCCGCCAACGGCTTTTATCAATACATCCCCGACGGATTCCATGTCACCCACCAGGGTGTGGCGCTTATATCCGATCTCAACCAGGACTGGACCAGCGGTTCGCTCGTGTGGCTCAACCAGTTATTGCTGAGCCGTGGCCTGTGGAACACCACCACCAATGATTTTGATTTCGACAGGTTCCTGATCGACTGTGTTACCCTGCCCGATGCAGGGCGTCCTGCCGGCACACGCTGTGCTTACGGACCCGACGGACAGACGGCTTATGTCGTCACCCTCGGCGATGACGGCTCAGTGCCTTTCTCACAAGGTGCTTATTATCCTATCGTTTACAAATCCACCGACGCCGGTGAAACATGGGAAGATCCCGTTGGTGTCGCACTTGGCGGCCCCGACGGCATCGACGCCATCGTTTATGACTGGCTCACCGACCAGCAGTTGCTCGATTTCTTCGGCGAGCCTGTTCCCGCACGCGATGAGATACTGTATACCACTGCCTTTGACTGCGATATCGTCGTGGATGCCTTCAACAATCCCCATATTGCCGTGGTCATCGGCATAGGTGACGGAGCTTACGCCATTTATACACCTGCCGATTACATCGCCGTTTGGGATGTCACCTCTTACGATGGCGGCCAGACCTGGACGGCTTATAATTGCGGAACACTGACCACCTTCCGTGGCACCTTCGGTGACCTCACCGAAGACAACCGTGTGAACGCCTCCATTGACGAAGGCGGCACCAAAGTGTTCATCTCCTGGCTTGACACCCACTTCGAAGGTGTCACCGACAATATTCAGCCCGATATCTTCATCCGCGGCATTGATTATTCAAACTTCCTGATGACCGCCGATGTGGTGAACGTCACCGAATACACCGAGGCATGGTTGCAGGCTTACTTCTTCGTGGCTCCTTATTATGTCTTTGAAGACGGCGGCACCTATACCATTCCTTTTGTCTATGAAGACATGGACCCTGCCGACCCGACACAGCCCGTGACCTTCATGTTCATCAATGGCTACAACGTCGTACAGGATGATTTCGTCACCTCGATACCGCATCCCGAAACGGTCACCTCCAATGCGGGTCCCGACGCCACCATCTGCGAGGGTGAGACCTATACGCTGTCAGGCACCGCCACCAATTACACCTCCGTTGAATGGACCACCTCCGGCGACGGCACCTTCGACGACCCCAACATCCTCACCCCTGTCTATACCCCGGGAGAAGGTGATATCGCCAGCGGCTCCGTCACACTCACCCTCACCGCCTATTCAGGAACGAACCAGGCCAGCGATGACATGGTGCTGACCATCGACCCGCTGCCCGGCATCCCCGCCACACCCGCAGGTCCCGACTCGGTGGATTACTATGAAGTGCAGTCCAGCGAATTCACCACCGCCGGTGCGACAAATGCCGACTCGTATGTGTGGGATCTTCAGCCTTCCACCCTGGGAACCATCACCGGTACAACGACTACGGCTACCGTCGACTGGTCCGGATCCATCGGAATAGCATCCATCACCGTGAAAGCCGTTAACGCCTGCGGCGAAAGCGCTTTCTCGGACGCCTGGACCGTCGTCGTCAGAAACACCACCGGAATCGGTGAGGTGCAAAACAAGGATGTCACTATGCGCATCATTCCCAACCCGAATAACGGCGAATTCATCATGGAGCTCGCATCCAAAGAAAACAGCACCATGAACCTCAGGATCATGGATGCCCTCGGAAACATCGTGTACAGCCAAAACGGCATACAGGTGAATCAGAAAGTCGATATGAAATTGTCACTCGACAACCTGAAGAAGGGCGTTTATTTCATACTCGTCAATGACGGAAAGACCACACAGGCTAAAAAGCTGGTGATCCAGAAATAACGGCATACCGCTGAAAGCGGTTTATTTTCCGGTACAAGAGGTTGTATCAAAACCTTTTAACTACGGAGATATCGGAGGCTAACAGAGAACAGGGAATATAAAGAATTGAATTTTAATACTCTGCGATCTTTGCGCTTCCTTTGCGTCCTCTGCGGTTAATCAAAAAAGGAGATTGATACAACCTCTTTTTTATTATCATGGCAATTTGGCATTTTAATCAGACTTTTTATTAAATTTGTACAATCAGTTATACCGGTCTTCTATATATAACATAAAATTTCTGATATTCTGATAGTTATAGTACATAAACCATATCCTCATCATTCAAATAAACCATTTTATTAACCAAAACCGACAACCATGAAAAAATTGCTACTCCTCAGTCTTGCACTGGGCTTCACATTTTATGTCTTTGCCCAGAAAAATTACCAGGTGAATCCTAAATACCAGACGATGTTAAAATTACTGAACATCCAAAACACTATCGGTCTGGAACCTGCGAAACATACACCGATTGTAAGCTCTAAGTTTGTTCGGCCCGATCATCCCCTTAACAGAGACATTACAATTGTCACCCTCGGGCAGGCGGCCAATGCCTATACTTACGCTTCCAATGTTATCGGAGGACAGAAAACAATATTATGGATTGATAATGATCTCAACACCTTTATTAATCTGCACAGAGAAATAGGGGGGACACCGAATTACTCCGGTAACCTGAACATTGACATCACCACCGACAGGGGAGAGAATTTCACCAACAATGTCAGGATCTACACCTCGACCATCAGCGGCGGCACCTATAATTTGGACGCTGCCCGCTACCCCCAGGGTGGCATCTACAATCCTGAAGGTAACACCAACCTGGCCGATGCCTATTATGCCTTTTTCGCTCCCAACCTCGACGGCACCAATTCGGCCGACAGCTGGGGCGGTTACAGCTACGGTGTGGCCAACCTTGTAGACTTCACAGATACTACCAAGCATCTGCGTTCCTCCGACCCTGCCAATGACTTTTACCAGTATGTCCCCGATGGTTTTACTGTCACCCACCAGGGTACGGCCATCGCCACAGACCTCAACCAGGACTGGTCGTCAGGAGCACTGGTATATATGAACTCCATTCTGGTCAGCCGGGGCGTTTGGGATGAAACCGAACATGATTTCGTCTATGACAGGTTCCTCATCGATTTTACAGTGGTTCCCGATATCGGCCGGCCAGCCACCCCGAGGGTTGCTTTTGCCTCCAATGGTACGACAGGCTATATCGTCAGCCTGGGTGATGACGGATCGATTCCTTTCTCAAGTGGAGCTTATTTCCCCATCGTGTTCAAGACCACCGATGCCGGGGAGACCTGGGAAGATCCCGTCGGTGTGGAAATCGGTGGTCCCGATGGCATCGACGCCATCGTCTATGACTGGCTCACCGACCAGCAACTGCTTGATTTCTTCGGAGAACCTGTCCCCGCACGCGACGAGGTCCTCTATACAACCGACTGGGACTGTGACTTGGTCGTCGATATGTACGGCAATCCGCATATTGGAGTAGTTATAGGCATCGGTGGCGGTGCATGGAATATCTATTACCCGGCGGATTACATCGCCGTTTTTGACGTCACCTCACCCGATGGCGGACAAACCTGGACGGCTTATATGTGTGGCAGCCTCACTACATTGGAAGGAATCTTTGGCGATATCGACGATTATAACCGTGTGGGAGCCTCCATCAGCGCCGACGGATCACATATCTTTTTCTCCTGGCTGGATACCCACTTCGAAGGTGTGACGGATAATACACAACCCGACATTTTCTGCCGCGGTATTGACATTGCCAATTACCTGATCACAGAAGCTCCCGTCAATGTCACGGAATATTCCGAGGCCTGGCTGCAGGCTTACCTCTTCGCTTCCCCCTACAATGTATTTTCGGAAGGTGATACTTATGAGGTCCCCTTCACTTACATGGATATGGATCCGGCCGATCCGACACAACCGGTAACTTTTAAGTATGTCAAAAACTTCACTTACACACAGGCTGATTTTGTCACACCTATACCTGGAGGTGGTGTGCTGACCGCCAATGCCGGCCCTGACGCCGCCATCTGCGAAGGCGAGACTTACACCCTGGCCTCCGCCACCGCCACCAACTACACAGCTCTTCTATGGAGCACTTCGGGCGACGGCTTCTTTGATAACATCACCCTTCTCAATCCCGTCTACACCCCCGGTGCAGGTGATATTGCCGGCGGCACCGTCACCCTGACCCTCACGGCCTTCGCAGGATCAAACCAGGTGAGCGACGACATGGTGCTGACCGTCAACCCGATGCCGGGA
Source organism: uncultured Lentimicrobiaceae bacterium (assembly GCA_964628285.1). Classification (GTDB taxonomy): domain Bacteria; phylum Bacteroidota; class Bacteroidia; order Bacteroidales; family JAGONC01; genus JAPLDP01. The sequence goes on along the minus strand of CAZVNP010000011.1, from coordinate 3,508 downwards.
ATACCCGCCACACCTGAAGGACCTGATTCGGTGGATTATTATTATAATCAGACATCTGACTTTACAACGGCCGGTGCCGAACATGCCGACTCCTATGTGTGGAACCTTCAACCTGATTCACTGGGCACCATCACCGGTAGTACCACCACCGCCACCGCAGACTGGACCGGTCTGGTAGGAACAGCCTATATTACCGTCAAGGCGGTTAATGCCTGCGGCGAAAGCGATTACTCCGATGCCTGGATGATCATCGTCGATAATTCAACCGGCATCGCCGAGGTGCAGGACAAGGAGATCGCCATACGAATCATGCCCAACCCGAACAGCGGCGAGTTCATCATCGGACTGACATCAAAGGCCAATGCCGTCATGAACCTGAGAATCGTGGACGCCCTCGGAAACACCGTGTACCGGCAGAACGGCATACAGGTGGCACCATCGCTCGCCATGAAGCTCACACTCGGCAACCTGAAAAAAGGCGTTTACTTCATCCTCGCCGATGACGGAAAAACGATACAGGCGCAGAAGCTGGTGATACAGAAATAAGACCTCACCCTAACGGGGGTGTATCAATACTTTTTTAACCACAAAGGAATCGGAGGAAAACGGAGAACACAGAGAGATAAATAATTGCTTTTCAGTTCTCTGCGTTCTTTGCGCTTCCTCTGCGACCTCTGTGGTTAATTAAAAATGTCAATTTCGATACAACCTTCTTTTTTACCGCATATTTAACATGAGACAGCCCTAAAAGCTGTCCAGGTTATGGAGGGCTTTCAGTCGGCAGCAGGCTCCGTCAGGGACGGGATGATTTGGCGAGATGGGATGTTCGAAGTTGTAACATCGAACATGGAAAATGGAACACCGAAAATCGTCAAATCATTTTTTAACCCAACTTGAACTTTTATGTGACGTATTATACTCATAGTCAACTCAATAACCTAATAGATTTCATAATTCGGGTAATACAAATTTTTTCTGATAAAAGGGCATGGATTTATATCCCAGTGCAGTGTATATCTGTTGCGCCCCGGCGGAAGGTATACTACAGATTCTTCTGTTAATCTGTTGGTCTTTTTGATTATTCATTGTTATTGTGGCTTCTTTTTGAGTATTCATTATTCTGACAATATTTTGCCAATCATGATGAATTTGGTGATGTTTCAATCTGTACCTGATGGTATTTACAATCATATAAGCTATAATACCAAGATACAGGTGAGCTTCGGTAAACTCATCTTTTTGATGAAAAACCGGCCTTAAACTTAAGTCTGTTTTCAATATCCGAAAGGTTGCTTTTACTTCTCTGATGGTATTATAGATATTCCATATCATCTTTTCATCTGTCTGCTCAAGATTGGTACGAAGAAAATAGATACCATCCTGTGATCCGGTTGTAAGAGGTTTTCGCTTCCAGGTAACCTTCACTGCAATACCATCTTTTTCCTGAACAGTAATCCGGTAGTGCTTGTTTGCCGTAGAGTAACGTTCTTTTATTCTGCCAATGCGCTCTACAACTTTTTCATATTTTTTTGTCCCTCCTTTTTTATGAATTGCCCGGGCTATGTTCTCCAACTCTTCTTCATAATGCTCGCTAAAATGTTCATTCATCGAGGCTTCTTTTATAGTCTTTCGATCACTTCGTACATATAGATAACGGTCATCTTTCCCGGCTTTTGATACCCGGCGAACTTCAATTGGATGTTCCCGTTTGTCATGCAGTGTTATAACCTTTTCCCCTACAATTTCGTAATCTTTGAGCCTGGAACGGCTCACACAAACATACTGATACTGCTTCAATTTTAACATCGCCAGGTTCTCATCCGTTGCTATCCCGACATCAATGACTATAACCGGCTTTCTGCCTGTTGACGATGTTCTTGCCGACAATTGATCTACTATGTCTGACAGTGTTTTACAATCGGCTATATTGCCTCGAAAAATTTTACTGTATTTTATAAAACCTTCAACATTCACCACCAACGCCAATGCAACTAATTTTGAATCATTCCTCTTTTCTTCACTCTTGTAAAATTTTGCCAGTTTGCTCCCATCCTTCCTGCCTTCAAAATAGGTGTTGGTCAAATCACTCAATATAATCTTATCTTCCAGATCAAATAACTCACTTGTTCTGAGAGACAGATATTCTTCAAGACCTTCTTTTACCTTATATAACATACTGCCGGCACGGTATAAATGAAACCTGCTGATCTTGACAGGATCCAGATCAAATAATTCAGCCACTGCCGAATTATCCTGTATCCATTGTGCCGTTTTATGTTCGGAGGCCGGATAGGTCGCCTTACTTATTATATGTAACAAGGCGGTCTTTATTTGTGAATCATCCCATCCACAATCCTTTAAATATGTTCCGATCCCCAATTCTTCTATGGTTTGCTTGCATAACCACTCACATCCTATTTCACGGGCATCTTCCATGGTAACACCTGAAATATCTACCTGATGATATTCCCTTTCTTGTTGCTTTCTCCTGTCGGATTCTGCTTCCTGAATAGGATGACTTTCCAGCCCCTTACGTTTTATCTGCTCATAATAATGACGGGCAAGTTTCTCAATATAAGCAGGTAACATTGAGCTGAATAAGGTTTGCCCACCCTTCAGCAGTTGCTCGATACGGTCGGCTAACAGTTTCCTTTGCTCATTGGTCTGCAATTCCTCAAGCTTTCCAAGGGATAGGTACGTTTGATGACGTATCTTGTCACCTATGCGGTAACTTTCACACAGTTTGTAATACCGATATATTTTACCCGTCGTTTTATCTTTCTTATCTGCTGCTTTTAAAAACATGCGGCAAATATACAATAGCGATTTCTGATTTTCAAATTATTTAATCATTTTCTGGGACTACCAATCAATTATTAAAAATTATATATCTCATAATCAATATGATATATTTATTGAAGTCGAAAATTTAGCTATATTTTGCTCTTTTTAGGTCTCTTTTCGGGGTGAAAAGCTCAAGTTGGGTTAATTTCTCTCAATCAGATTGTTAGGGATTTTGTGTGTTTTTATATTTCTACCAATCAATGTGTTATATTTTCCATTTTTCTTAAGCAGCACTATTAATTATTTCCGGTTCCTTTAGAAGAAGGGCTATTCTTCTTCATGCCTTGTCATTGTGGAACAATTTTTTCATCAATTCGTCCTCGTCAATCCCATCAAGCAATGATTCTATGATATTCAGTATTTCAATAAACAAGCCCCATAAACGACGGTCTAAACGTTCTTGAATCACTTCTTCCGTTAATTCCGAGAATAATCCCTGCATGGATTCATAGTTTTCGATACAGTATCTCATTGTCAGCAAAATGTACTGAAGCATAGTAATGGTGGTATCGGCAATCTGAGCATCAAAGTCATTGGACTGGCACTTGCCCAACCCAAGCAAATATTTGGATTCCTTGATTCTTTTATGTAAAGCTTTACATAATGCATTAAAAGACCATAAAACATACCTGTTATCAGACCGGATGTCCTGTAGTAGTTTTTT
>CAZVNP010000010.1:63763-75492 GCA_964628285.1 uncultured Lentimicrobiaceae bacterium | reverse complement strand
ATCAAGTAACTTGCAACCCTTACCCTTGCTTGCGCGCGTTTGCAACGCGTGCCGGTAAAAACCTCACCCCAACCCCTCTCCTGAGAGGAGAGGAGCTTAAAGAACCTCAACACCTTTGCTTGCGCGCGTTTGTAACGCGTGCCGGAACAGGAGATGCTATCCGGGTTGATATGTTTTGCTTAACCACAGAGGGACACGGATGTAGAACAGAGGGTCGCCACGGCGCCACAGAGGAAGGAAATCTAATCCTTCACCTCCGTGAACCTCCATTTTCCTCCGTGCTCCTCAGTGGTTAAATAAAACGCCTCTTTCCCAATTTTCAACACTCATTGGCGAACATACAATAATCAGCCCCTATCCCAGGCCCTTCCCCCAACATCTACTCTTTATACACATCTCGTTTTGCGAGATAAAAACCTGTAGTCAAATAATAGAACTTATCTAATCCTCTTTTAAATGTAATTGGTCCCGGAGGTGATTGAGATTTATAACCACAGTACCCACCTAATCGGGCAATGATCCATGATGCCCAGGAAAGTGAGTTTTTGTAAAACGGATTTTGTTGTTTTTGAGTATTACCCTGAAGTTGCTCATTGAGCAGTCCTAAAACTATGATCTGGTCTTTGCTAAAATACTTTGTGACTTTGTCATTTTGTTTCCCATCCTTTGCCAGTGATAATTGAAGAATTTTCAATGCTGTCGCAAATCCTAACAATGCCAGCTTCTTTAGTCCTTCTCCTGTCTCCAACTGACTACTCTCAAGATCGATTCCTTGCTTTTTTGTTATCCTGAAAAATTGCTCTATCTGCCATCTGAAACTATACCATTTGATTATCTGTCTGGCCTGGGTAAAGTCACCAATATTATAAGTTGTAAATAATATCCAATGAACAGGCGACTCTCCATTTTTTATTGTACTTAAATCTTCTTTTGCCTCAACAACATACATACTCACATATCCCTTTTCTGAGTCGTTAGCATCTATTACCGATTCCGGCTTCCTTACCTTTATTTCTGAATATTTTACATTTAACTTTACTTTACGACTACTCCGATTTTTTCGTTTATCCTGTTTGATTTCTATTATATAGCTCCCCTTTATTTCCTGCTCTTCAAGCAGCTTGTATACGGTTGTGGGTTTATCGTATAAAGCTCTGTCTGTTCTGGATCGTATGATTAAATCTGTCTTATCATCTGGTATCCTGTCCTATATTTGATATATATCGCTCTCTCTGTCAGATATAAATGTAATATGCTTTGCACTTTGTAATAATGCCTTAGTCTTTTCTGCTGCCTCTATCCATCGGTACGATTCTTTTTCTTCAATGGGTAATGCTTTGTACCGCCTTTCTTTCTTGTTCTTTTTATTAGGATCACGGCTCCACAATCTCACATAGGGTATCCTTAATGGCAAACAGCTTTCCGCATCAAAACTTACCATGGTATGAGCAAAAAAACCTCGATCCACATTATTGCCCACTATACCCAAAGTATCCTCCTGTAATCGCTCCAAATGATGCTGATAATTATATTCTGTCGTGTCTTGTAAACATACAAGTTCCAATCCTTTACTATTTCTTAAACATTGCTCCTGTAATGATTCGGTTAACATTTGGGGTGGTATCCTATTATTGTTAATAAACCTGTATCCTGCAATTTTATCCTTATGCGTAGAATGAGATTGATTGATTACGCTTGTTGGATTCTCTTGCATCAAAGTTAGCATTTTTAGCCCCTTTTTTCCAGACGTTGATCTGGTAGATTTGTTATCCTAATGTATTCCATGACACTTGTTTTTTTGCAAGTATCAGATTTTTTGATAATTATTCGGAATCAACTTTCATCATATTATTAACATACCGGTGTTCATTCAAAGCTTAAAAAAATGTGTATAAAGAGTAGCATATCAAGGAGGGGCAATTTTTTTTTAGGGTGACACCCTCTGCAGAAAACGAGCTATATGGAACAGTTTTTTGCTTAAATAATAATAGTACCTTGCTATTTGATGAATCTGTTCTAAAACCAAGTGGATTAAAATTCGATCCTTCAAATAAAAACATTTATTTTATTCAAAGGCCGAATTTCTTTTCAAGATTAGATATAAATGATATAAACAATATTAGCTTATATTCATATGAACTGCCAAACGAATTTATATACGATTTTGAATTTTCTCCTTATACAAATAAGGTTTATGCTTCGTTACAGAGTGGTACAGTTAAGATATTTGATTGTACTCAACAGGAATTTTTAAACTCGTCAATAAATGAATGCGGAATGCTTTCCTCGTTAAAATATAATCCGGTAACACATAATATTTACATTCTTAGCCCTTTTAATCCGACTAATAAATTTCATATGGAAATGCTTATCTTCAATGAAGATAACTATTTATTTAATAAGGTCTATTTTAGCCAAAATGAGTCTTTAAGGCCTCCTTTTCTTTTGTATACTTTAGTTGATATAATTTTAAATGATTTAGATAACAAATATATACGTATAGCGCTTACAGTAATGTAAATGTCATCGATGAATCCTCAGGTTGCATGACTGCTGATTTTGTTAATTATGATATTTCGGGGTCAAATGTGATTTGGGATCAAGATAAATACATTGACAAATATTTACGGATCCATTCCGGTGGGAAATTGACAATTAACAGTACAACCACCGTTTATTTAAAAGAAAATGCTAAAGTAACAGTTGAAAGTGGAGCGGAGTTGATTATAGACGGAGGAATTTTAACAAAAGCATGTGACGGATACTGGGGTGGTATCGAACTTCAGGGAAACTCGAATCTTAATCAATTTACCCGGAGTAATCAGGGGTATATTGAGCTGAAAAATAATGCGACAATTGAAAATTCCATCATGGGCATTTTCACTGCGAAATTAGATTACCCGGGTCAATATGATATGACAAAAACTGGTGGAATTATAATGGCAACAAATGCAATATTTAATAATAATTTAGTTGACTTACAGATTTTACCTTATACCAATCACCATCCTTATACAGGATTGGAGTTTCGTAATTTTTGCAGTTTCCTTGACTGTTCCTTTATTACTGATGAAGACCATCCTTACTATATGAATAATTATGAACACAAGATTCAACTGCAGGGTGTGGATGGAATACGCTTTCATAATTGCCAATTTCAAATTGAGAATTCTGTCACTCATGTGGGTTCAATTTCAAAATATTTCGTATCTTTAACAGATTGTGATGATATAATTTTTGAAGGATGTGACTTCATTGATGATTTTTCAACCGTTAATTGTCCTACTAATTCAAGAGGGACAGGTCTTTATGCATATAACTCTTCGTTCAGTGTAATGCCTATTTGTCTTATACCGAGTGGAGTAAATGGATGCAATCTTTGGGATGAATCTCTTTTTGAAGGATTATCTTACGGTGTTTATGCAGAGACCGATAGCCCAGTAATACCAGTTCATATCGAGAAAGCCACTTTCCAGAATAACAAAAGCGGGATCTTCCTTAGTGGGTATCAGACACCTGAAGTAATATTAAATACATTTAACATGGATGATGGTCTTGCCGCCACCGTTGATACGATTTATGGACTCTATCTTGATCATTGTAATGCGTATCATGTTGAAGCAAATACTTTTAATAGTGATCCGCAATTACCTGACAGAACTGTCGGTTGTAATGTAAGCGAGTCAGGAATCGAAGCCAATGAAATATATAACAATGGTTTTAATGATCTTGAGGTTGGAATAGAATGTCAGGGAATCAATAAAAATTCTACAGTAGATGGTCTGTGTTTGAAATGCAATGATTTTGATGGAAATATAAGCGATATTTATATTAACCATATTGTTCCTGATGATGGGATTGCCTATCTTCAAGGTATCCCATCAGATGAAACCGATCCGACCAAACCTGCAGGTAACACCTTTTCCTATTCAGCTCATTACCTGTTTGACATTAATAATGAATGTGATCATATTGAATATATATATCATGGAATCAATAACACTAATTATAAAATTATACCCGATGAGAATTATTGCGAGGGTGATATTCATCTCCAACCAAATCGATTTGCTGAATATATAAAAACAGCAGCCTGTCCATCACGACTTAGTGGAGGCAGTTCACAACCACCAAAGTCGATAATGGCACTTAATGAACAAAAGGCCGACAGCACGCAAAATCTTCTTAATGCTTTGGTTGATGGAGGAAATACTGAGGAATTAAATACGGATGTCATGATGAGCGTACCAAATGAAGCTCTTGAGGTGAATCAGCAATTGCTGGATGAATCGCCTTATCTTTCTGACACCGTGATGAAATCAGCGATTTACAAAGAAGATGTACTGCCCAATGCGATGATCCGTGATATCCTGGTTGCGAACCCGCAATCTGCCAAATCGGAAGAAGTGTTAAATGCCCTCAACGACCGTTGGGATCCGGTACCTGATTACATGATAGATCAGATTATGGCAGGCCAAGATTCGCTGGGTAGCAAGGAAATCATGGAAGCCCAGGTAAAAGGATACAGACACCTCAGAGATCTCGCATTCAATGAGTTATTTAGTAATTATATGAAAGATACGGTAAACGTAGGTGCTCATGACAGCCTGGTAGCACTGTTACAGAATGAAAATAAATTAGGAGCAAAATACAGCCTTGCTTTTGACTATTTTAAAAATGGGGATACAACCCTTATGAATAATGAATTAAATAATATACCGGCAGTATTTAATCTCTCGGACGAGGAGCTGCAAACACACCAGAATTATCTGACCTATATCGGCATACTGCATCAATTACAAAATGATTCCGTTAACGGTCATTATCCGGACAGTTCCCAGATAGCCACCCTTTTTGAAATTACCGGAAGTAGTAATAATCTTCCTTCGGTGTATGCACGTAATTTATTGATCCGCCTTGGACTACTAAACTATGCAGAACCGGTTTATTTCCCTGTATTGTTGAATTCAGGATTTGGCGGGAAGTGGCCGTTCACTGAAATCGCTTACCCAAAGGAATCATCCCTGGACGTTTTCCCCAACCCGGCAAATAATTATTTCATAGTAGAATATGAAATTGATCAATCTTACGAACAAGCTATTATAATAATACATGATATGAAAGGTAAAGTCGTTGGAAGTTATCAGCTAACCGGTGATCAGGATCAATTGGTAATACCGATCGGTGCTTTAAATAACGGGATCTATATGGTATCCATGTATATTAACAATAGACCGGTCGATACTAAAAAAATCACTATACTCAAGTGAAGTATCGATGCAATAAAACAATATGACACTATAACAATAAGACAATGAAACGCTTAATGTGTTTTGCATTCTTAATTTTACCATTAATTGTTACTTCTCAGGAATGGATAAGGATATATGGTGATAATATTGACTGTTATGCTTATTCCCTGAGTGAATCATATGATAAAGGATATCTTTATGCTGGTAAAATAAATCAGTATAATATTCCTAAGTTTGGATGGATATTTAAGACAGATATCAACGGGGAAATGCTTTGGGATAAAAAGATTGGTCAATATGGGGATAAAACAGGATTGCTTGACGCTAAACAGACGTTTAATGGAGGATATATATTAATTGGAAGTACCCAAAAGTTCGATCCCTATTATGATCCATTTGTGATGAAACTAAATTCCTGTGGTGAGAAAGAATGGTGCAAGATATTGAGTTTGCCAAACAATATGGATTTTGGTGCGCGCATCGTACAGCTTCCCAATGGTAATTATGTTGCCCTGCTGGCTGATTTCAGCTATAATCCCTCTGAACGTATCTGGCTGATGTGTTTTAATGAAGCGGGTGATACACTTTGGAAGAAGGTATATGCCCAAACAGAACCCGATATCGTCAATGAAGAGGGGTACGATCTTCTTGTGACCTCCGACAGCAGTATCCTTATTACAGGTGAAGGAGCTTATCCTGATCCTGATACGACACTTTACAGACAACGTCCCTTGTTGATCAAAACTGATTTTGACGGAAATGAAAGATGGACCCTTCCCTGGGGATATACGCAATATTTTAGTGGCCATGGAGTAATGTCAGTGGAAGATAAAAAGGATAATATATACACTGCAGGCAGGCATATTCGTAATCAGCCAAATTATGGTGATTCGCCGGTACTATTAAAAACAAGCAAGGATGGTGAAGAACAATTTTATAGTAATGTATATGATAGTACTGAATTGGGATTAGCAACAACTATCAGTTGGTTAGGCGATTCAACCTTAGCCGTGGGTGCCGGATGGCGATTCTCGGAAGGAGAGATAATCGAAGGAATCGCTAAAATAGATACCTCAGGTAATATCCAATTGGTGAAGGATGTGATAGAAGCTGATAACACATTTCGGGGAAGTATAAAAACATTTGACAACAAACTTTTAATTATGGGCGGCTTTTATTTTGGCAACAATTGGGATATCTATGCTTACAAATTCAATCAGGATTTGGAATATGACACCATTTACACCCAACCGTTTGTTTATGACAGTTTATGTGAACATCCCATTGTTTTGGATACCATTCCCTTGGACTGTGATATCGTCGGGTTGAGAGAGACAGAAGAAGTAGATTCACCACAACTATCCATAAGTCCCAACCCGGCGTTTGATCGTATTCAAGTAAAATTGCCTGGAGTAGTTACAACTCATTCAAATACTTCTGGTTTCAATGTCACGACTTGGAAGTACAATTACAAAGGGGATATACCGCTTGAAATCTATGATGTTTACGGTCAGAAATGGCATTCAGAGGTTATTCCGGATCGTGTGAAAGAAACGGATATATCCGTTGAGAATTTGCCAACTGGTTTGTATGTGGTGCGGGTGGTGATAGAAGGAGAGGCGGTGAGCGGGAAATTTGTGAAGGAGTAGCGCTAAAATAATTGTGCCCTGTTCGACGTTCGATTTTTGAAGTATGACTCGATCTGCAACAGATTATCACTCTAACTAATTGATATATACTAAGTTTACGGTTCTTCTCATAACTGCTTAATTTTGGGAAAGACGCCAGTGACTATTCACTCAAGTCATCGAATATCCTGAACCACCGTATCCATTTTCATTCCTTCTTCCAGCGTGAACGTCTCCTTCTCTCTTATCCCTTTCTCAGTCATCTGCAGTGTGCAGCATTCATGGTAGAGATCATGCTCGAAGAAGAGAATATAATCCTTTTCGAGGGCTTCCTTCAGAAACTCTTCTTTCTCACGCACTGTCACCAAAGGTCGGACGTCATAGGCCATCACCCATGGCACCGGTAGGTGTGCCACAGAGGGAAAGAGATCGGCTACGAAGACCACCGTTTTATCCTTATAACGGATGAAAGGAATGACCTGTCCCTCAGTATGACCATTGATGAACCTTACGTCCACATTCGGGAACAGCCCGCCTTCATGGGTGATAAATTGCAGCTGGCCGCTTTCCATGATGGGCAGGATATCCTCTTTTAAAAAGGATCCTTTTTCCTTGTTGTTAGGTTTAATGGCCCATTCCCAGTGTGATTTACCCACCCAGTAAGTAGCGTTTTTAAATGTGGGCACAAGCTTGGTATGGTCTTCATTATACCGGATGCTCCCGCCGCAATGGTCGAAATGGAGGTGGGTGAGGAACATGTCGGTGATGTCGTCCGTCGTTATTCCGATGCCGGCCAGAGCTTTCACCAGCAATTCATCGCTGCTGAGACCGTAATTGCGTATAAACTTCTCATCGTGATAGGTGCCGATGCCATTGTCGATCAGAATCCTGCGGTCACCCTCCTCAATCAGCAGGCACCGCATGGACCAGGTACAAAAGTTATTCTCATCAGCGGGATAAACCTTTGACCAAAGTACTTTGGGGACAATGCCGAACATGGTGCCGCCGTCAAGTTTCAGATTGCCCGTATGAATTGCATGTAATTTCATTGCTAATGTTCTTATATGTAAGATCAACAATATAAAACATGGATTGTTCGGGTCATGGGAAGAATATTGTTTACCTGTAAATCTTGGCTTCAATTTCACCGTGCAACACCCTGAGGCCATTTTCGGCCAGTGCCCTCATCTCATCTTCACCCGGGTAAACATGGACGGGACCCAGCTTATATACCCGTTCAATGATCATGTTCACGAACCATTTGCTGTGAGCTATGCCGCCTGTGATGAGGATGGCGTCGACGTCGCCTTTGAGGACGGTAGCCATGGCGCCGATGTCTTTGGCCACCTGATAAGCCATGGCCTGCAGGATGAGGGCCGCTTTTTCGTCGCCATCCAGGGCTTTCTGTTCCGCATCAAAAGTGTCGTTGGTGCCGAGGTAGGCCACAAGGCCTCCTTCGCCTGTCAGCATCCTTCTGACCTCACGCAGGTCATAACGGCCGCTGTAACTGAGATCGACGAGGTCGCCGCAGGGCAGTGTGCCGCTGCGTTCGGGTGTAAAAGGCCCCTCGCCGTCGAGGCCCTGGTTCACATCGATCACCCTACCTTTTTTATGGGCTCCGATGGTGATGCCGCCGCCGAGGTGCACGACAATGAGGTTCAGATCCTCATAGCGTTTCATTACGGAGCGGGCATGGGTTTCGGCCACCGCTTTCTGGTTCAGGGCGTGGAAGACGGACCGGCGTTGAAAAAGGGGATGGCCTGCAATGCGGGCGATCTCTTCCATCTCATCCACAACCACAGGATTGGCAATGTAAGCTTTGGCATGCGGCAGCGACCGGGCCAGATCGTCGGCAAGAAGAGCCCCCAGGTTGCTCGCATGCTCACCATAGGTGGCACTGCGCAGATCACGGCACATGGTGTCATTCACCTCATAGACACCCGATTCGATAGGCTTAAGCAAGCCGCCACGGCCGACAACCATGTGAATGGTCGACAAGTCAATATTCGTTTCCCTTAATTGATCCAGAATGATTTTTTTACGATACGGAAACTGACCGGCCACGTTTTTAAACTGAGCCAGTGCTTTCCTGTCATGCCGGATGGTTTTGGCAAACACGGGCTGGTTATCCTCGAAGACGGCTATCTTGGTGGACGTTGATCCGGGATTGATGACCAATATTCTGTCAGGCTCCATGACACCGGAATTTGATGTCAAAGATAATAATTACCTGCAAATGAGATGGTGGCAAGGAAACCATAAGTCATCAATGGCATCCAACCAAGATCATTCCATGGCCGAGGCGAGGACGATCGACAGGAATTTGCTTCGCTCCGAATCGGAGCGTGAGGTGAGGACGATGGGCACCTTGGCGCCCATGATCACGGCTGCGGCGGTGGCGCCGCCGATGAAATTGAGGGCTTTATACAGGAAGTTGGCACCGTTGATCTCGGGAGCGACGATCAGATCGGCGTCGCCGGCCACGGGGCTGTCGATATTTTTGTTCAGGGCCGACTTTTGCGACACCGCATTGTCCACTGCCAGGGGGCCGTCGACGATGCATCCCTTGATCTGGCCGCGGCGGTTCATCATCGAGAGGGTGGCGGCATGCATGGTGGCTTCCATGCGCGGGTTGATGGTCTCCACCGAGCCGATGACAGCCACTTTGGGCATCGCCACGCCTAACTGGTGAAACGCCTCCACCGCGTTGTTGATGAGCATCACTTTATCTTCAAAGGTGGGTGCCACATTCATAGCTGCATCCGTCAGCCCCAGGATCTTATGGTAATAGGGTGATTCGAAAAAGGCCACATGGCTCAGGATATCTCCTTTGCGCAGGCCGAATTCCCTGTTCAGTACGGCACGCAGCAGGTGTTGTGTGCTGACGAGCCCTTTCATGAGGATGTGGGCCCGGCCTTCCCGCACCAGCTTGGTGGCCTCGAAAGAAGCTTCTATGGGATCGGGGATGTGGATGATCTCAATATCCTGCTGCTCCATGTTTAACTGTTCCAGAAGGGCTTCTATCCGGGGCCTGTCGCCGATAAGAACAGGCTCCACGATGTTTTGTGCCATGGCATTGCGTATGGCATCCAGCACCTCGTAATCCTCGGCTGCCGCCACCGCGATCCTGCGTTTGCCCTTGCTTTTGGAAAGGCTTATCAGTTCATCAAGTTTCTTGATCATAGTTATATTGTTATGACCTCAACCCCAAACCCCTTCTCCTTTTAAGGAGAAGGGGCCGGGGGATGAAGTCCTATCTTGAATAAAAATCAATCATTTTCTGTATCGCTTCCTGGCAGGCGCCGCAAAACTCATTTCCTCTGAAGGTGTTCATAAGGCAGTCGTGCATGGGACGATAGATGCCTTTGCTGGCATACCCGCCACCCTCAAACACCCCGATGACATCATAATATTTTTCAATGTCGGGTGTCGGGACAGGGGTTTTCTTGCTCATCAGGTGTTGCCATTTTCTGCCGAAGTCGACCAGGGTGGTGAGGTTGGGCTCCCATGGCTCCACGTCGAGCGGATAAAAATCGCTGTAAGTGACATCCCCCACATACTCATCACCCAGGCCGGCAAAGCCATGGCCGAACTCATGGATGAAGATCTTGCCTGAAGCCAGGTTGCCGCTGGCCGTCACACAGTATTGATTATAGATGCCTCCCCCGCCATATTTATTGGTGTTCACCAGGATGTATATCTGATCATAGGGGGCGTTGGAGGCGACATCCCTCAGGGTCTTGTTGTCGCGCGTCATGCAGTAACGCTCGCTGTCGAAGGTGTAAAAAGAGGTGCCCACGATGGTATTACGCCAGATGGAGTCACCAGGGATGTCACTGCCCGATTCCAGTGAGGGTGCCATGACACCCCGGATGTTGAATTTATCTTTGTTCTGGTCATAAGGTGCAAAGTCGAACATCTCCCTGACGAACTTCTGGCAGTCACGAATGAATTTACCCATCTCCTGTTCGGTATAACCGTCGGGGATGAGCACAATATCGACTTTATTGGCCGGGTCACCGCTGATATAAGCATCGAAAACCGGATAAACCATCTTTCTCTCAGGGCTGACGAAATAGCTGGAGGGTTTAAACAGGTATTCGAATTTTTTTTCGAACTGCCCGTCACGCTGGCGTGTATAGAAATCAATGTGCACGTCGTTTTTCGGGTATGGCATCAGCACTGTCTCGGAGAAACTTTTACATGTTTCCTTGGCCTCGGGTATAGTCTGCCATTCATCAAACAGAGTGCAGTACCCGCGCGAGTATATCAGGCTGTCGGTGGCCGCATCAAAGACCCTGACATAATATTTGCCGTAGTTGAATGTATCGATGAGATTGACCTTTGATCCACCCCAAAAAGGTTCCATCCTGGTCTCATCATAATAATATTCATCCGATTGTGAGTCGCCTGCATGGTAGTAATCGAAGCGCAGGCTTTTATTTTCGAAATATTTATCGAACTGGCTATAGGCAACCAGAGATGCTCCTGTCAACAGGATAAAAAGGAAATAACGCATGGTGATAAATTTTAGTCAGTAAATGCGAAGATATGGAAAATTTACAATTGGTCAGTCATTACACTCCGTTCATTCTGCACTTCACCTCCATGAAATTTCACTTCACAGCTTTTCTGTTTCCCAGGCGTGGCTTTGAGGGTAATTTTGACTCGATCGGAGATGGCTGCTTACCGCTTCCGTAAAAATGACAAGGGTCAGTATTACCTTACTAATCAACATTGCGGTGGGGGCATGGAATATAAAATCACCAGGGGCAGCTGGAAGACAGTGGAAGTGGGCATGGAAGGCAATGAAGTGCCAAACCGTGTGTTGAATTTCGGATTCGCCGAC
>CAZVNP010000010.1:0-63663 GCA_964628285.1 uncultured Lentimicrobiaceae bacterium | reverse complement strand
GGGCATGGAAGGCAATGAAGTGCCAAACCGTGTGTTGAATTTCGGATTCGCCGACACGGTGTATGTCGACCTGAACAAATGGCGTGATTTCGGAGGAAACTATTAGGTCAGAATTTACCGAATTTGAAAGCCAAACCGTAATTAAAACCGTTCATGACATCTTTCGGCATATCGATCAGTTTAATATCCCCGGTATAACGGTACGTTACCGCGAAGGCCACACGGAAATGCCGCACCATGTTGAGCTCAAGTTCAACACCCGGTTCTATGACAAAAAATGCCGAAGCATCGATGGTATTCCATTGATAGTCGTTATGATTCCAGTAATATCCGTCGACATGGGCTATTCCGCCGGCACCGATGAGGACAGGAAATGACAGGTGGACGGGAAAACGGGGTAGCAGAATGGGCTCGACGACAAGTCCGCCATAACCTCCGGTAAGAAAATTTTCCCGGTCGCTGAGGACGTTGTCGAAATACAGGTTGTTGGCGAAGCCATAACCTCCCAGTCCGATCATGAACCGGTGATCGATGAGCCATCCGCCACGCATACCCGCCAACCAGGCATCTTTTCCATCGATGAGGGAATAGTTCACCATGATGGCTCCGTAACCCCCATGCTCGACATTATTTCCAAAAAGAGTCTGTATCTCATTCCGGTCACTGCCCTGGCTGCTTTCATTTTGGGTAAAAGCGGCTGAGGTGAACAACAGGATCAAACTGATGATGAATATATTTTTCATTGCAGTGAGTATTAATTGATAATAAAAGTGGATAAGAATCAGAATGTATATTTAACGGTAAAGGCAAAATCCCACAGGACAATATCGAACCATGCCGGTCCGAACAATTCAAGGTAAGGTTTGTAATCGAGCCCTACGGTCAATGGAATTCTGTAAAACCAGTATTCCAGTCCCCCGTTGCCGTCGAATCCCACCACAGGAGCGGCCATGTGACGGATGTAGCGGTATGGTTTGTCGGGATTGTCTGTCATCCAGGTAACAAATCCCACATGACCTCCTAATCCGTAATACCAGTAGAAATGATCGCTATACTGTGCAAAAGCGGGCACATAATGCTGATAGAGTCCATAGACCTGCAGGCCCCTGTCACGGAACCCCGCCATGACTTCGATAGCCCTGTAATCATTCGGAAAAAACTGGTATGTTATACCGCCTGTATATCCCAGCCGCAGGCCAACCGTGTTCCTGAAATCCTGGGACCAGACGTTCATGACCAGTAACAATCCTGTCAGAGTGAGTAAAGTTTTCATAGTGCTGTACAAATTTTTCAGGCTCATCATATTAAAGCCGGTTATCAGCGATTATTCATGAATCACTGTGCCCGATCCCGTGATGTTCAGATTGACATCGGGATTGCCCTTATAATGCACCGAACCGCTGCCGGTAATCTTGACGTCGAGGATATCCATCACGGTGACAAACATGTTGCCCGAACCGGTGATCGTGGCGAAGCAGATATCCTGTGACAAACCGTATGCGTTGATGTTACCCGAACCGGTGATGGTGAGATCGCCCTTATGGACGTCTCCAGAGAGGTCCATTTCACCTGAACCGGTGATTTCAGAGATCAGGTGATCACCCCGGATACCGAGCCGGATAAGCCCCGAGCCGGACAGATAGGTTTCAACATTGGATGCCTCCGCCGCCACATCAATTAGTCCTGAACCGCTCAGCTCCACCCTGAGATAGTCGGTGGCAAAGGTATTATTACCGTAAATATCTCCCGAACCACTTAATTTCACGAAACCGATGGCCATCGTCCTGACCGTGATCACCATCGGGTAATGATTGTTAAGACAACGGTTATCCTGTTCTTTCAGGATAAGCGTGGAGCCTTTAATCCAGGTGTCGATATAGGGTAAAAGATTGGATTCGGCTTCAACGGTGATCTCGTTGACAGAATCCTGAATAATGTAAACCTTGAAGGACCCTTCCGACACGATACCGCTGAAATTGCCTGCAGGTCTGTTTTCGGTGACGACCATTTCATTTCCTTCAATGCAGTGAAGGTACCGGCAACCTGAAGCGAACAACATAAAGGCGGTCACCGGAATGAACAGGCTTAAGACTTGAATTGATCGTAATGAATATTTCATGGCAATAAATTTAAAATATTTTACTGATGAATGATACTGACTGAACCGGCTTTCAGGTTTATTCTGACCACCGGGGCATTTTCTTCATTTTTTCCCGCATATCCCCAGGTCCTGTACCGATCCTCGTCCTTGTCGGTTAACTCTTTCTGGGTGGTGATGATACCGGGCATCAAAGACAGATTGGTTTTTCCGGTATGAACGATCTCCAGGCTGTAAGAGACACCGCTGTCAAACGATAACTGAATATCGGAATACTCGCTGTTCAATCCGATATATCTGAAGCCCGGCGGGATGGCCTGCAGGTTAATGGAGCCATAGGATGATTTGAGGTCTGATTCGCCGGTCATTTCTTTTACATTAAAATAGGAGAAGAACAGGTCACCTTTGATGGTGGAAGCTGTGGTGATGAAATACTTGTCGCGGTGCGATGTGACAAATAAATCTCCGGCGTGCGTAATGGTCAGCCGCGATGATTTTGAATTCAGGGTCAGGACCGTCGCCTCTTCCAATTCCAGCTCGCCGTAATTGACGGTGAAATCTCCTTGCTCCACCGATTTAATAAAGGCATTGCCGAATTCGATGTCGATCCTGGTTTTCCCGTAAGTGCTGTTCAGCTTGAGGTCACCGTTCGACAGCTGGATAAAGAGGTCACCGTGATGGTCTGTGGAATAAATGTTACCGAATTTATTTTCAATTCTTACCGGGTTTTTACCGGGGAAATAGACGAGGTAGTCGATCTGTACGTTGTTGCCCGTATTGAAAAGCGAACCGGCCATATCTGAAATATCGGTGAACAGATTCGATTGCCTGAAAAGGGTGCGTGCTATGACGTAATATTGGGTGCCTGTAAATTCAAAATCAATGTTATCGAACAGTTTATCCACCCGGGCTTCTTTTCCTGCCCGCACCGTCAAATCGATCCTGAACATGACGGAATCCTTTTCCCAGGGCACCAGGTGAATATTTCCGTATTTGTTGGAAATCTGTATCTCCGTTTCATGCGAGGCGTAAAACGACCTGGTCACCTGCGTCCCTTTCTCGAAGGTCTGGGCCGGGAGTGTCTGTGAGGCGAACAGCAGCAGTGGAATAAGGAGGGATGGCCGTATGATAAAGCGTTTAGATTTCATGTATATTGTTATTACCAATTGATTTTGATTTCTGTAGCTGGCTTAGGATATCTTCCAGGATATCGAGCTTGATCCGGTAGTTCTGTATCATAGCTTCGATGACCTGCTCATTGTCGGCATTGTCCTTAAGATCTCTTTTCAGGTCGGCATAGATGCTGTCGAGCTGAGAGAATTCAATGGTGATCTCCTGTGATATCTCCCTGTCGTGGCCGGCAAACCTGAAAACTTCGGCTCTTTTGGCATTGATCTGCGATGTGTAATAAGCTTCGGCTTCCATCAGCGTTCCCGCTATCTCTTTGGTTTGCCCGTTACCGGCGGCGGGTTCCTTAGCCATTCGTTTATAATAGTGATCGCGTCCGATAAAGTCATGAACGAAATAGGAGGCGATGAATATGGCGATCACGGCGGCGGCGCGCCATGCCACAGCCTGCCAGCGCCAGGTGCGAACCACCGCAGCCGGGAATTTTTTTCTGATCCCGGCCCAGACATGACGACGCGGGCTCAGGTCATCGAATTCCTCTTTGTGTGCGAGGATGAATTTTTCAAGTTTATCGGTTCCCATCAGCCATTGTGTTTAAAATTTCTTTCACTCTCAACCGGGCTCTCATGTATTGCGACTTGGATGTCGATTCGTTGATGCCCAGTATCTGTGCTATCTCCGTATGGTCATAACCTTCAAGAAGATAAAGGGAAAAGATCATCCGGCTTCCCGGAGGCAAATGCTCCATTGCCTTTTTAACCTTGTCGACGGTGAGTTCCGATTCATTCATGTCAGGTTCTTCCATCTCCATAACATAAGGATCCAGGTCGTCAAAGAAAGCCAGTTCAATCTTTTTACGTTTCATCTCGTTGATGCATTTATTCACCGTGATCTGTTTCAACCATGCCCCGAAGGAGGAATCGTACCTGAATGAGTTGAGTTTCCTGAAGGCATCGGTGAAGGATTCCTGCAGCATGTCTTCAGCCTCCTCACGGTTTCGTAACATCCGGTAACAAACATTGAACATGGCTTTAGAGTATAGCTTGTAAAGCCTGTATTGGGCTTTACGGTTACCCTGCTTGCTGCTCTCGATGATTTCGCGGTGCAAGTCCAATTGTGTGCTGTCCTGATATTCATTGACCGGATACACTGCTAATGACAAAGTTTTTTGCTGAGGGTTGCAAGAAGGATGAAATTCCAGCCGAAAGTAACCAATTTATCCATAGCATGTCCTTTAAGCAGATGATTTTGACGATAATGAGCGACATCAGAAACATTTTGCAGATCTGATTAAACGATGTCTCATCACTCGAAAATGGCGTTTACCTCTTACATTTTATAAGTGAAGAAGATTGTTTTATTGCTGTTAAAAAGGTTGTGCTGATAAGATAAATCTACACTATTACTTCTCGTCACTCCATTAAGAGTTACTAGACGGTAAGACATGTCATCGCATCAACCCCTTCTGGGGGTGGGTTTTTAATTTTTTTCTTTTCGATAAAGAAGTTTTTCAGTTTGTTTCAATTAAAAGGAAAATTATTATTATCTTTGATCTATTATATTAAAACATGAACCTGTTCCGTCTCAAATCGGCTCTTGCTGAGAAAAGATATCTAAACATCAAGAAAAGAGACATCTATCCTTTCTGACTTTCATCGTTCTTCTGTGAATTTATTTGATTTTCAATTAATTTTATTAGCCCAAAACTTAAAATACGAACGGTTCCATGGAACTACCTTTTGCTGAATCCTACAAGATAAAAATGGTCGAGAGCATCCGCAGGAGCACCCGTGAAGAGCGGGAGCGGTGGATAAAGGATGCGAAGTATAACGTTTTTAACCTGCGCAGTGATCAGGTTTTTATCGACCTGCTGACCGACTCGGGCACCGGTGCCATGAGCGACAAACAATGGTCGGAGCTGATGCTGGGTGATGAGAGCTATGCCGGAGCCTCATCCTATTACAAAATGAAGGCGGCTATCAAGGACATCTTTGGCTTTGACTATTTCCTTCCCACGCACCAGGGAAGGGCAGCCGAAAATGTTCTTTTTTCCGTGCTGGTGAAGGAAGGCGATCTGGTCCCCGGCAACTCCCACTTCGATACCACCAAAGGCCATATCGAATTCAGGAAAGCCACGGCAGTAGACTGTACCATTGACCAGGCCTTCGACACCACTGTTTATCATCCTTTCAAGGGCAACGTCGACCTCGGTAAGCTCGAACAGGTTCTTAAAAATAATCCGCGTGAGAAAATACCTTTTGTCATCATCACCCTGACATGCAATTCGTCAGGCGGGCAACCCGTATCGCTTGAGAACATGAAACAGGTGCATGCCCTGGCACAACGTTTTGGTGTGATGGTCATCTTTGATGCGGCGCGCTTTGCCGAAAATGCCTATTTCATCAGGCAACGTGAAAAAGGATATGAGCAAAAGACGTTGCGTGAGATCATTGCCGAGATGTTCCGTTATGCCGATGCCATGACCATGAGCAGTAAAAAGGATGCCTTGGTGAACATCGGGGGCTTTATTGCCATGAGACAGGAAGACCTTTTCAGGCGTGCCAGCCTGTTTAACATCATGTTCGAGGGTTATATCACCTATGGCGGTTTGGCAGGACGTGATATGAACGCCCTGGCGCAGGGTTTATATGAAGGCATCGATCCGGATTATCTTGAGACCAGGATCAGGCAGGTGGAATACCTTGGCAGGAAAGTGTCAGACTACGGCATTCCGGTGCAGCAACCCATCGGAGGTCATGCCGTGTTTGTGGATGCCAGGCGGTTCCTGCCACATGTTCCACAGGAACAATTCATCGCACAGACTCTGGTCGTTGAGTTGTATCTCGAATCCGGTGTCAGGGGGGTGGAGATAGGTACCTTGCTGGCCGACCGTGATCCGGTGACACGTGAAAACCGCTACCCGGCCCTGGAGATGATGCGCCTGACCATTCCACGGCGTGTCTATACCAACAATCACATGGATGTGGTGGCCGCAGCCCTTAAAAATATTTACGACCGTCGCGACACCATCAGGAAAGGATTGAGGATTGTGCGGGAAGCACCCATATTGCGGCACTTTACCGTTGAGCTTGACAGGGTGTGAAAACATCTGATGAAATCGACAAAGAGTGGCCGGAGAAAATGGCCGATCTCATAATGAATGTTTAACAAAAAATGCATCTGACCGAAGTCATTCTGATCACATTTGGGTTATCGACCAACCTTTTTGTCCTGGCACTGAACAATGCGATGGAACAGGAACATTATTCCTCTGTTTTAATGTTCAGGATGTTATGGATTATCACTCTGTTCCAGGCTGTTTTTATGGCGGTAGGCTGGTTTATCGGCCAGGCGACCTATTATGCCCTGGAGCACGTGAGGCTGATGCTGGCGTTTTTTATTTTTGCGATCCTGGGAGTAAAGATGCTATGGGAAGCGTTCAGGATGGATCCCCGGTTAAGGACATTTGATCTGGCCCGCTCCAATACTTTACTGGCTGTGGCTACGGCAGCAGGTTTCACCGCCCTTATGGCGGGGGCAGGTATGAATCTAAGCGGCATCAGAGTAGTTATAGCCGTGGTGGCAGTGACCGTTATGACCTTTGTCATCATGTTAACCGGAGCATTAATAGGGAGAAAGTACGGATGCCGTTTTCGCGGTAAATTTGCCAAAGCGACCGGTGGTGTTTTACTCACTCTCATCGGGATAAAATATTTGCTTGAGTTCAGTGGTATCACCCTGTAAAATTTGATCTGCCTGGGTTCTTCCTGTCTGAATTCGGCTTACGGTACAATCATAAAAAAAGGAGAATGATTTTGAAAAGTATCAGGTTAACCAAAGCGTTTAATTTTGAGATGGCCCATGCCCTGCATGGGTATGATGGCCCCTGCCGCCATATCCATGGCCATTCCTACGAGCTTTTTGTCACCATTGCCGGCACACCTGTGGATGATCCGGACTCAGCCAAGTACGGCATGCTCATGGATTTCAAGGACCTTAAACAAATGGTGAGGGAATGCATCATCAATGACTTTGATCATGCCCTCGTGCTGCACAGAGATTTTGCCCCTCAAAATATCAAAGAGGTTAATGAGCTTTACGGTAAACTGATCCTGGTCGATTACCAGCCGACCAGCGAGAATCTGCTCTTTGATTTTGCCGAAAGGATAAAAGGACGGCTGCCGGAAAATGTCGTCCTTCACAGTCTCAAACTCCGTGAGACATTGACCTCCTATGCGGAGTGGTTTGCCGGTGACAACCCATGACCTTACCGCTCCCTCATTTGATGAACTTTCTGGTTATCAGATTATTTCTACTATCTGTTAACTTAAGAAGATAGATTCCTTCCGGAAGGTTCTTTGTTTTGATAGGAACAATGTTATCTCCCTGATGAAGGATGACCATGTACTGAACCGTTCTCTGCCCCATCTGGTTGAAGAGGGTGATCTCGGCCGTGACACTTCCGGAACACTCAATGGGAATAAATGCCTCGTCATTCACAGGATCGGGATACACCTCTCCCACATGCATGGAGAGTATTTTTTCAGGATCATTGATACCGTATAACTGATTGACCTGATCACCGGTGATCACGATTTCAACGTTAACGGTGGCGTTGAGGTCATCCAGTGTAACGGTTGCCGGTATGGTGTTTTTACCGGGCACTTCGGCATAGATGTCATATATGCCCAGGGCCAGGTCGGGGAATGTGAAGGTGCCGTCGGCAGCCGAATAGTTCAGGGCGATAACCTGGCCGGTGTGATTTATCAGCAATATCTCAATATTTTGGGCCGGAGTGCCACGGCCCGAGAATTCCAGATCCTGCGTGATCATGCCGGTGACGGTGCCGGGGCCGGAGGAATATGACGCGGCTGCCACAAGATGAATGTCATAAGGATTCTGTGGTTCACCCAGAGTGATGACCGTGGCATCGCCCCAGAAAACGACATCACCGTAATAGGTCGGCAGGTATTCACCGTAACCTGCAGATCCGGGGGCCAGCTCAGCCAGAATAAGATAAGCACCGGGTTCGACATCGGTGAAGTGATACATGCCGGCCGAATCAAGGTATTGGACATCCACGATACAGATACCCCCTGCCGGATCATCCATACGGTAAAGAATGGCACTGCCGATATCGGCAATGGTGTTACCCATAATGACCTGGCCAAACAGGGTGTATGATGGTGACGAACCCACGGTAACGGTCTGTGTTGACGACCAGGTACACCCTGATTCATCGGTGGTGACCAGGGTGACCGTATAGGATCCTTCCTCAATATAAGTATGTGTGACGGCAGGACCTTCTCCGCCGGTGCCGTCACCGAACTGCCATTCCCATGTCAGAGGGAAGAAACTTAATGAATGACCTTCGAAACTGACCGTCAGATCCTGAACCTGGTATGTGAAATAACTTTCGCAATTATCCGGTATGGTGTCGGCGAAAACGGTTTCACAGTGGGTGTTGAAACATGAATCCTCTGTATTTGAGATGGTCAGGCACACGTTGTAAAGGCCGTAATCGGGGAATGTGTGTACCGGGTTTTGCTCCCCGGAGGTGGTGCCGTCACCAAAGTCCCACAGCCAGGTGTCGGGATTGCCCCATGATATGTCAAGGAACTGGTAGGTATGGGTTAAATTCAGCGAGTCATAGGGATAATATTGGAACTGGGCCAGGCATTCTGTGTTATTTGTTATCCATACATCCTGGCAACTCAATGCGGAACAGGTTGCCCCTGAAGGCTCGGTGATTTCCGTCATGAGACATACATTGAATACCAGACTCCCCACCGGGTTATATGTGTGGGTGACGGTCTGTCCTGTTCCGGTGGTGCCGTCACCGAATTCCCACACATAGCTATCGGCTTCAACGGGCATGCCGTTATAGTATGCCTCTCCGGTGAATGTGACGGTACAGGGCTCTTGTACCGTATAGGTGAAGAAATTGGAGCAATCGCCTGGTATAGGCATCCCGACAATGACATTCTGACAACTCATATCCTGGCAAATCGAATCATCGGAGATGGTCAGACAGACCAGATAGGTCCCTGGTTCGGCAAAGGTATGAACGGGATTCTGCAAATCGGAGGTCGTCCCGTCCCCAAAATCCCAATACCAGAGGGTGGGATTTCCAAAGGAAACATCCTGAAATTGATATTCCAAATTTTCGTTCAATGAATCAAGCGGATAATAAAAGAACATGGCCTGGCAGCCCGGGAGATTCCCGACAAACACCTGCTGGCATGACGTGTAGGCGCAAGTGTCACCGTTATTGTTCATGGTGATCGTCTGGAGGCAAACGTTATAGTAACTGACACCGGTCTGCTGAAAAGTGTGGGTCACATTCTGACCCGAGCCTGTCGTGTTATCACCAAAATTCCATAAATAAACGCATTCATCCGGTGAATTGACAAATCCTGTAAAGGTAAAAGTCAGGTTATCGTTGGTGATATACATAAAGTAATTCTCACAGTTAACGGGAGGATACCCCGTCACATCGAGGTCCTTGCAAAAGGTGTCCTGGCATGTACCGGAATTATCCGTTATTGTCAGGCAGACCGTATAAGTACCTGTTTCTGTGTAAGTATGAACAGGGTTTTGTTCCCCGGATGAAGTGCCGTCACCAAAATCCCAAAGCCATTGCGCAGGGATTGTCCCGGGCTCGGTAAAACTCAGGTCGATAAAATACCAGGTCATAAAATCTGTACTGTCGGTATAGGCATCGAAATAAGCCTGGCAAAAAGTGGAATCCGCAGGCGGCAATCCGGGCATGTCACATGGGATGGCATCGGCACCACGGAAAAATCCCAACATGATGATCATCATAACGGCTGTAAGGGTCAATTTTTTTTTCATCGTTACATGTATTAGGTTGACAATCAAATAATAAGTAATGAACGGTTTTTTGCCGTATCGACGGCGACAATTATTTAGACGGCAAATGCCTGCTATCGTTGCCTAAAGTTATTTAATAAATTTTTTTATCTGTAAAATTAACCCGTCCTGAGTGCAGATCATGAGCAGATACAATCCTTTTGTCAGGGTACCCGTGCTGACATGTAATGTTTGTCTTCCTTTTTGTAATGTATACGGAAACCGTTGTACCTGTTGTGTCATTGTATTATATAAAATAACATTAATCCGGGATTCTGTTTCCGAGGATACCTCCACATATAACTGATCCGTAACCGGGTTGGGATACAGATTCTCCAGATTAAATACGCTTTTATTATGATATTCTTCAATGCCAAATGTACCCTGTTCATACACAGTCAGAACGACATTATCGACCAGGGCATTATCAGGGGTGAGCACAACCGATGAGAAGACAGGTATAAATCCGGTCATTTCAGCCATCAGTTTGTACTCATCGAAAGCGAGTCCTGAGAACACAAAGTTGCCATCGTCGTTGGTGAATCTTGATTGCAGGGGAATGCCGGCACTGTCGAACAGCAACACCTCGGCATTGGCCGGAGAAAAGACCATACCATCGAAAACAGCGGTGTCGAGGCTTATCGTGCCGGAGATCATTCCTGGTCCGAATCTATCCTGTGCCTGGGACAGGTGCACATCGGCATCATAGATTGATTCGCCCATAAGGTTGATGGGTGTTGCTGAGCTCCAGAAAAGGGCATCCTGATAATACGCCGGGATGTATGCATCATAGTGTGTGGTGTGTGGCAGAAGCTGTATCTTGACGAGGTATCTGCCTTCAGCCAGATTGGAGAACCAGTAATATCCCAGATCACTGAATATCCTGGAGCTCACCGGTGTGATGAAGTTGCTGTCGAGCTTGTACAAATATGCAATAGCCGTGTCGCCTTCAGGATCAGGGTTATTGATGGGGTAATTTCCGGCAAAAGCAAATCCACCCAGGTCATAAAACCGTGGCACCGTCACCGTCATGCAGGTGTCATCGGTGCAATAATAACCGGTATCATCGCGTGTGATGGTCAGGCATACCTGGTACTCACCGGAAGCATTGTACTGATGCACGGGATTCTGCTCCGTTGAAGTGGTCTGATCGCCGAAGGTCCAGAACCACTGGTTGGGATTTCCCGCTGATTGATCGAAAAATGAAAAGATAAATGAAGAAGAAGGATTAGAATCGGCAATGGCAATAAAATTAGCTATACACAAGGAAGAGTCTGATGTAAACATTGCCATGTTTCCGGGATTCTGACCTGTCAGTGGTCCGTCATTGGAGTTGATCAGCCACAGACCGGCGATGACTGTCAGAAATATGATGCACTTGCTTTTCATGGTCATTGCATTTAAAATTTAATGAACAAACCGGCTCTGATGCCAAAGGAATAGGGCTTTTTGGGATTGGCATTCAGGGCATGATAAGCCGGCCGGATAAAGTAGTGGCAGGTCGGTTCCAGTCCCAGTGCTATTTTATTGCTGAGCTGATAGCGGATGCCAAGGGCTCCGGCCAGTTGAACGTTGGTTTTTATCCTGTCGGGTGTATGGTCGGTGACATCAATTAATTTTGCCCGCGGGTCATTTAACGATACGGATGTTGCGTTTTCATGCACGAGGATAGACAGCACCGGTCCGGCCAGGAGCGAGAGACTTAAACGGCGGTGGGTGTAAAAGTCGAAACCAAAGGCCAGGGGCAATTGCAGGTAAGTGTACCTGTTCGGGGGCTTAAGCCGGTCGGAATATTGTATTGAGTCATAGACAGTCTGTATGACTGTGTTAAAGACCACCGAATCGGGGAAAACGGAAGACACGGTGAAGTGATTCACTTTATAATAGTAACCAATGCTATCGTAACGTTCATAGGAAATATCATAGTCACCATTGTCATTAGAAAAACAAACGCCGAGACCTCCCCGGATGAACAGCTCCCTGAAGCGCCAGATACCGTTCACACTGATGTCATAGCCATACTTAAAATCACCGGCATTCTGCCTGTAATCGGTCCATTCATTTGCATACTGAAGAGCCAGTTCGAAAGAGGTCAGCCGTTTTTTCCCATCTTTCCCTTGCAGGAATGCAGGGTAAGCAGCGGTTTTTATGACCATGAACCGTTCATCACCTGCCTGACCGGGAGAGGGCAAAGGTGCCAGGAAGGATAAAGGAACCTTTTCTGATAGGGAAAGGTCCCCCGGTTTGTTATTATCCGGATGATGATCATTTTCCTGAGCATGGGTGATGCGGGAGGACGGTGAAGGGATGGTTGTTTCCTGATGAGCCTGTTGGGATGTTTCAAACACAGGATCAGGTTGATGTTTATCTGTTTTGGTCTGAGGGGTAATGTTTTCACTGTTGTTTGCCCGGTTGCCTTCAGGTCTGTTCGTTTCATTGGCCGACAGGGTTGATGGAACCGGTGTTGAGGGGTCGTCCTTTTTCATACGTTCTCCATCCGGCATAACCGGTTCAGCCGTTTTCAAAGTATGAAAGGCAACAGGTTGAAGGGAGAGGTCAGCGGAAGCTGAAGTGATCATTGCCGGTTCATAGGGTGGGGTATTTTTCCCTGTCACAACAAACCATAACAGGATGGAGACGAATGAAACACAGGTGCCGGTTATGATGAGTGCCAGGAAGATATTGCGCAATTCCGTCAGATTAAATTTACCCTGCGGCCTTTTGAAGTAATTGTCCCTGATACCCTTCCATACGGCCCTGGAAGGATTGATTTTAATGTTCTCCAGGTTGTCCCTGAAAAGTTTATCTATGTTATCCATATCTTTTTTCATCTTGCTGATGATTTTTAAGTTCTCACTGACCGTGAGTAAATTTTATTTCTCAGTATACGCCGTGCTTTGAAGAGCTGCGTCTTGGAAGTGTTTTCCGTGACATGGAGTATTTGCGCTATTTCTTTATGGTTAAAGCCTTCGATGGCATACAGGTTAAACACGATCCTGTAACCATCAGGCAATTCATTGATCATTTTCAGGAGCTCCTCCTGCGAGGGGGTGTCATCCGGTTCCTGATCCTCATCGGTGGCTCCCTGCGCCATGTAGCGTTCATCAATATCATCTATGGAGGAGTGAATATCATGTTTCAGGTTTTCACGGTAATGATTCACCGACGTGTTGATCATGATCCTTTTTATCCAACCTTCCAGGGATCCTTCAAAGCGGAACGAATTTATTTTTGAGAAAACCTTAATAAAACCTTCCTGCAACATGTCTTCGGCTTCAGCCCTGTTCCTGGCATACCTCATGCAAATACCCATCATCACTCCTGCGTACTTTCTGTACAGTAAATGATGGGCTCTCCGGTTCCCTTCAAGGCAGTCCTCTATTATTTTTCGTTCGGTGATCATTAAAACACCGTTAAGTTATAATAGACGGGAATTTTCAGCCGGGGTTGTCCGGCACCGACTAAATTTACAATTTTTTATGATTCCGGAGAGGGGATATGAAAGAAAAAAAAGGCTGTCGGAGACCCGACAGCCTTGGACAGATGTGTATATATTTTGGGTTACCTGATAACATTCAGAAGTTCGACCCGGTAAACCAATGTTGAGCCGGCAGGAATGACGACATTCCCATTTTGATCGGTGAAGTTCTTATCGGCAAAGGCGAGGCTGGAAGGTATATAAAATTCATAGATCGAGCCTGGATTCATCAACTGAATACCCTGCGATAAGCCTTTCATGATCCTGTTGAGCCTGAAACTGGTGGGTAAACGCCCGTAGGTTTCATCAATCAGTGAACCGTCGGTGAACATGGCGCGGTAATGCACCACGACACTGTCGGTCGCTGACGGTTTGTTTTTCCCGACACCCTGGTTAATCACCTTGTATTGAAGACCTGACGGCAGTTCCACCACTGCTGGTTTATCTTTGTTTTCTTTCATGAATTTGGCGCCGGATTCTTTATTTTGCGCCAGCTGGGCATTAAAAACTTCCTGCCTTCTTTGTTCAATCTGACTGTTGATTTCGGTGATGAGCGCCCGTTTGACCGAGTCGGGAAAAATGCTCTGGCCCTTGAGGGAGTTTTCGAGACCTTTAAACATGGCTGCAGGCCTGTAATCAATATTTTGTTTTTGCAATCCTGCTCCATAATCCAATCCGATGACATAGCTAATCGAATCGTTCTTGTCTTTTAATGTGATCTTGTCGGGATCAGGCGTCTGGCTGCAACTGACCATAAAAAACAGGGCCGACAAAATAATCAAACTGAATGTTAATCTTATTTTCATTTTATTTAATGTTTAAGAAGTTAATGGTTGACGTGGCAAAAATATGCAAATTATCCTGACTTTTTATAAAAACTGATGTTTTTTAACTGAAAAAGATACTGTTAACAAAATTTAACAAATGGATCATTACTTTTTATCATGCCGGGATGTGATACGAATTTTAATATAACCACCATCACTTATCCAGCACCATCTTAATGCTCCCAGTCCTTTCGCCGGCAGTCAGCCGGCAGATATAAACACCTTGCGGTACCTGCGTTCCGTCTTCGGCGGTTCCGTCCCAGCGGCATGTGTAAGATCCTTTCCGGAGAAATGAATGCACCAGTGTTCTGATCTCTTTGCCTGTCATATCATAGACGACCAGTTCTGCCTGTCCGGATTGACTCAGGCTGAAGCTTATTGTGGCCAGGTCGGAGAACGGATTCGGGAAAGCGGAAACCATTTTTATACTCCGATAATCATTGATTGATGACAGGAGATCGCTGTCGATCCGCAGTATCACCTTGTGTGTACTGGCATCGGTCTCGGCAAAGAGGGTATCGGTTATCCAGGGGCCTGGTAAGTCAACGGGGATGCTTACTTTTACATTCAATTCAATTGAATCGCCGGGGGCAAGAACCTGCGGCAGGTTGATGTTCCAAGGATCGATATACCAGGGGAAACCGTTTATCCCCTCATTATTAATATAATTGATGGTGACGCCGGTGGAGTTATAGTTATGAACCGTTACCATCTGTCCTTCTATCATTTGCTGATAGTTAACAAAAAGGAGTGAGTCGGGAATCACCGTTACATCGGGCAATGATCCGGTGATATGGAACATGTGAGGGTCAGGGGCGCCGATATAAGGGTGATTGGCGCTTTTACCCGCCTGATCGACGGCATGGATATAATAGGCTATCTCATCACCCGGATTGCCGCCGGGAATGGCAGCGGTGTAAGTGGTGTCGTTGTCACTCGACATGATCAGGGCATTGTAATTGCCTCCGTTAACTTTATAATAAACCACCACCGAGTCAGGTATTAAGGGTTGGCCGTCCATCGGGATGATATCGGCCTGCACGGGATAACCGCTGAGGACGGCGACATCGCCCCAGTACGGCATGTGGTGCACCAGCAACATGCCCCTGTCGGCAATGCCCATGACCCTGCAATGTAATGCATCGGTATTCTGCCAGCCATTTCCTCCATCTGCATATACGCCGATGACTTCGTAACCCGGCATAGCGGCCTGATAAGTTGAAATGGCCTCATCATCCCACTGGCTGCCGGTCAGCGGCACAAAGACCTTGTTATTCAGGATCAGGGAATTAGTATAGGGTGTGTAAGGATAATCCCCCGGCGTGTAAACACGGTACACTTCATAGGGTTTATTCCATCCACAGGTATGGGTGCTGAAAAAGTCGGCGACATACTCATAGTCAGCATACCTCGGATCAATGGACGGCACTTGCCCGATGAGCACTTTATCCACATCCAGGAATTTGCCCCAGCAGTCAATGTGTTCGATATACTCGCCCAGGGGATCGGGCAGGACATCATAGGTTTCGATGCCCAGGTAGTCGTTCATGATCTGCGCGATCGAATCATGCGATAAACCCGCATTCTCTTCCCAGATTAACGTGGAAGAAGCGGAGACACCGTAACCGTCGGTCATGTAATTGCCACCGGTGCTTGTCAGATCCATGCCATAAAGGTTGACGCCAAGAAAACCGGCCATCACCACCGGGATGTTATCGTCATTGGGCCGCGGACGGTTATATGGGAAATCGACAATGCCGAATTGGTGGTTCCCGTCAAGGATGAACCAGGGACCATAATCACGGGTCCAATAGGAGTCATGAGGAGCATACAGAAAATTACAATGATCCAGACGAACGCCATTGGATTCATAAATGTTAGTCACCGTATTTTCCTGGCCGGCATTCAGAACAATGGTGGTGACGGTAACATCCTGCGACATCTCGGCTATAAGGGTCAGGGGGATGCCAAACGGATAGGCGATGAGAACACCTTCCTGCTGGTCAAATTCAGCCACATTGTAAATGGGGCCCTGGGGAGGATCGGTGGGGGTAAAATCACGGCTGCTGCGTCCCCCGTGATACATCTCCTCTTCACTGAGGTAATGCATCAGCATCCACTTGGGTGGCGAGGGATGTTCCTGTGCAGAGGCCGAATTGAAGGCCAATAACAGGATGATGATTAATCCACAGCTTACGGGAATGCTGAATGATTGACAGAGAGATTCAATAATCCGGAAGATGGGTAATTGTTTCTTCATATTTGTATATCGTTCGAAAATATATATAAATAGGGCTGACTGAGGCCACGAAAGTAAGATTAAAATCCCGACGATTTATTTTTTAATGATTTTTTTGTACCAGACCTGTTGTTTTGTGATCATTTTGAGGATATAAGTGCCATTGGCAAGAGAGGTCATATCGATGACCGAATGACCTGAGTGTACGGTCATGCAGCTAATAAGCTGCCCTTCGCAGTTAAAGAGATAGAATAAAGATCCGTCGGCTGATACTGCGATATCCATGTCCATTTCATGTGTTACAGGATTAGGATAGATCCGGATGATCTCCTTTGTAAGTGTCAGCTCAGGCTGATTCAGTAACAACTGAAATAAATTTATTTCGGAGAGGCCATTGACAACAAACAGACCCGAATCGGGCAGCCGTATGTTGAAAGCTGCCATAACACAATAAGTTGTGTCTTTGTCCGGACGGAAGATCTTAAATGACATGGGTTCACCGGCGGCAAAGCCGTCTGTCACATATGGGGTGGTCGGGTCATCACCATAAACTATCAGAGGAACATTGACACGGTCACCATCTATTCTGACCATGCCGGAACACCATCCCCCGGGAGTGAATGCGCCTAAGATATCGCCGGGTGACACCCAGGTTAGTGCTGCTTTATTGATGGCGATGACGTGGGAGTTGGAGGTGGCCGTCACCGGATTCCAGGGCGTTGTCAAATCAGATCTGTCATCCGGGATGACAGGTTTAACCATTCGTTCGGCAGGTGGGAAGTGTATGTGGCACTCTTTGGATACGTTGATCATGTAAGCTTTACCGGGAATCAGCCATTCAAGGGTGAAAATCTCTTGACCGGGCCAATAGATGCCGGATCCTGCTATCTCTTTCACGATGACAAGGGTATCACCCAGATCGCTGAAAATACCCGTCTGGAGTGTTGACACATCATTCTCACTGATGACAGGCATCAGGTTCCATCCCTTTTTAAGAAGGAGGGTCTTTTGGGTTGCCAGGGTGCCCAAGAAGACCACATGAGTGGCATCAGTCACCTTTATTTTATATCCGCTGTAAGTATTCCAGGTAACGATGGTGTTGATATTCTGGTCAGGCCAATAAACCTGTGAGGCATTCATCAGGATAACCAGATCATCGGTGATGGCATCGAAAATGGCTTTCACGGAATCGTCGGCAGGTATGATATAGCTTGATAAGCCGCTCCATCCTTCAGGAAGGGCGACGGTTTGTTGTATGACATCGAAGGCTTCGAGTTTCTGGAGCGTAGTGGTGGCATTGACGGTAAAAGTGGAAGGCCCGAACAGATAGGTTGGTGTGGCATCATAGTTTTTATGATGTTCATGGGAGTAAATTTCCCAATGTATGGATTCGCCGGCCGAGAAACCGTCTTTTTCAGGTGTCTGGGGATCATCGCCATAGGCAAAGACGGTGATGGTTGTGACGCCGTTCCATTGCTCCAGGCCACCGCATAGCCATTCGCTGCTGTCATTCTCAAAGAATACACCGACATAATCATCAACATCGATCGGATCCCCGTTAATGACGGGATGGGCCGGCAGGGGTATCTTGAATTTGTGATAGGCGTCGGTAGGTGAATAGAGCCAACCCTGAGGCACCACGTTCAATACGGCGGGATCGGATGTAGCGGGTTGCCCGCATGAGCCGCTGACGACACAGCGGTACCTGTAACCGTTCATGGCAGGTACCACTCCGGTAATCTGAAGCACCGACGTATCTGATCCGTCATACATGCCGTCATCTGAAAGATCGGTCCAGGTCGCGCCGTTATCCTGACTTTTCTGCCAATGATAGGTCAGATGCATGGTGTAGGTTATTTCAAAAACGGCATCATCTTCGATATAAACCATGGTATCATGAGGTTGTTCTCCGATTGTGGGCAGTGGTACGGTACACACACCGAGGAACGCAGGATCGCCTTCGCCGCAGTCGTTCACACCTTTTACTTCGATCAGGTTGCAGACGGATGGTACGGTAAACGTCAGGTAAATCTCATTTGTGCTGCTTTGGCCCTCAACACCGGGAGGTAATATCCATTCGTAAGAGGTCGCATGGGATACCTCGTCGATATGATAATACCGGTCTTCCTCATTCTGGCACACCAGTGTGTCACCATAAATGGGACCTGCGGCAGAGGGATAGGGATTCACATGAATGAATTTAAAGGAGGGGGTGCCCGTACCGCATGAATTGGCTCCTTTAACGCTGATGTTGCCGGAACTGGCGGTCAATGAAAATGTCACGCTGATGCTGGTGCCGGTACTTGACCCGGTGGCTCCCGGAGGTAACGTCCAGGTATATGAGGTAGCGTTAGCGATGGGATCAACGGAATAAACCACACCGGCCTGACCGTTACACACCACAGTATCACCTGCAATGGGTCCGGCAGAACCGACAAGCGGTATAACCGTGATATATTTTGAGGCGACGGGTCCGTAACCGCAAAAGTTGACGCCTTTCACCGAGATGTTCCCGGATTGTGCCGCCGTGCCGAAGGAGACATGTATGGTTCGCGTGGTGCTGTAACCCGACGCCCCCGGAGGCAGCGTCCAGACATATGAAGTGGCATGGGGGATAGGAGCGATGGCATAAACGACATTGGTGGTGTATATGCAGACAGACGTGGGCCCAGATATAAAACCTGGAGCACCGGGTAACGTATCAATGGTGATATAATTGGATTTGGTCAGAACGGCCGTGTCGAAATCGTTGTACAGGGTCAGCGTGGCATTGTAAACACCGGAGTTAGTGTAGACAACCTGCGGATTTTCCAGCGTTGAGCTTGACGGCGTGCCACCCGGGAAAGACCATAAGCGGCTTTTGATAATGCCGGTTGAATTGTCAGTGTAAACAACGGTATCGCCGGTACAGGTGTGGGTGGGGATGGCGGTAAAAGCGGGTGTCATGACCGGGCTGACATAATCCATCTTATAGGCGGCATCCCACACCACCGCGGGGGCAGCCACGGCAAGGTCACCGCCGGGAGCGGCATATAAGGAGATAGAATCGGTTTCGCCACCGGAACAATCCCACCATTCCGTCTGATAATACCCTTCGCTGAGACCGCTGAAGTTCATGATGCCGCCCGACAGGGGAGCCGGATCACCATAGTCGTTGACATATTCCCAGTTGTAATTCCTGTTCTGCAGCCATCCCACCACATGATTCTGGCTTTTCAGGGCAAAGCTGCGCAAAAGAGGGGCATAATTTTTAAAGATGTACTTATCGATCTCTATATAGCCATTCCCGGTATTTTCAACGAAGATGATATGTGTTCCGGCCTCGACATCCGTGGTGTAGGTCGTGTGGGTGTGTCCAACCATATTCAGCACATTAACGCCGTCGATCCATATCTTGATCCTGGAAAGAAAAGCATTGCCGCCGGTGACCACGGAGAACTGCCCTGCCTCGGCATAATCCACCGCAAAATGAGGGGGATTGCGTGACGAGTTAAACATATAGCCATATAACATGATGCTCAGGTTATTTGCCCTGGGGATGATGTTACCGGTCCTCTCTACGGTGAAATAATCTTCAGGGGCAGGCTGAAAGAGGGTTTGGAATCCGGGCTCGATGACCACATCGAGGTATTCATCAGCCGTACACATGACGGTGACAGGAGCATAATCCTCCTGTTGAAGGTCGATAGAATGCATAAAGGTGGTCACCGGCTTGAAATGATAATAAAGGTTTTGGGGATCGATATAACTTCCCCAATGCCAAGTAGTGGCAGCTCCAAAGGCTCCTGACAAGGAAGTTGCCCAAAGCGAATTATGAAAGGCAATACCATCAGGGTCAAGCAAAATACATACATCCGGTTCAGTCGAAAGCGCAAATTCACCGACAGTAGTGGGTTTGTCATATTGAGCGAGATAATCCTTTATGCCGGCGTACAATTTAAGCTCCAGATCATTGGAGGTGTTATAAATATGTATAAGTGTAAAATCGATTAATGCATTGTTCCACATATCATGATCATGTTCATAAAATGCGTAGCTGAGTGTTATCAAATGATCATTGATATCAATGGAATTAAGGTATTGGCCGGTTTCAATAAGCCAGTTGTTGATGTCGTTGTGATGGTCATTAAAATCACCGGTGTTATCCGTCTCGGTGAATAACTCCCACGACATCATGTGGGACGAATAACCCCATCTGGAATTGATATAGCGTAATTTCCGTTTATAATATTCTTTCGCCGATGTGTTGGTGTAAAAATCCCATGTATTCTGGCATGGTCCTCCGTTAGCCGCATTATAGGGACTGTATTGCCACTGATTACCGGCGAGTGTGCTGACCTCATCATGTATTAGCGGACAGAGTTGAATGTACATACCCAGAGAGGTGGCTTTATCGAATATCCAGTCAAGCCAAAAAGCAGTACTCAACCTGTTTGTGTAATTGCCCAATCCAGTGTTGTTCCATTCTATTCCAAAAGACCACGGTGTCATGATTAATTTAATGAAATTGGCATCATTGACCACAAGGCTGTCAATCCAGGTTTCATAAACATAGAATCCCTCGGCATCCCAGTTCCATGGGATACACTCTCCGATTGGGAAAAAGGAGCTTCCGTCATCGAATTTCAGAAAGGCCGTTGAAGTGGGTCTGACAAAACCAGGGTCAGCGGAAGAGGTACAGTTAAAACTATATGTGGGGGAAAAGGTGGTGCCCGTATTGTCACTGCAACGAATTTCATAGCCCCAGGTTCCGGTTTCAATTGGGCTGAACCTTATTTTCCAGACCGGTTCACCATCGGGGATCAGTGGTCCTGATGGGGGATTGAAGTCATAGTTCTGGTAATAAAAACCGTCGACAATGGTTACGTCACCTGAAGGCGACGTGAAATAGGCCCTCAGCCACACCTGCTCATAATCGAAAGGATTGATGAAGTTGGCCGTGAGATCGACAGTGATCTCGAATTTTTCGTTTTGTCCCACAACAGATGTGTCAACAGTAATAGAATTGAAGACAGGCAATGCCGGCGCGCACAATGGGATTAACAACATGACCACGACCAGCATCCATAGGTTGACCCGGTGGAATCTCGGGCAGGATGATGCTATGTTGTTAAAGTATTTCTTTCTCATCTTTAGTTTGTGGATGAATTTGTAATACCACCAACCGCACTGCCGGAGGCCCGGCATCATCGTAAGTCTTTAAAACAGAAACGTTCGGATTTTGTAATAGATAGTCCAAAGTTATTTTTTCTTCAATTACTGAGAACCAAGAATCCCAAATAATTAGTGAATGCGCCGGTGCTTTTTTTGTTTCAAGGACATTACGTATCAAGCCATCTTCTTTCTTATCATAGGGGTCAATCCCCAGCTTGAGGCTTATATAAGGATGAGTATAATAAAGTGTGTAACCAGGAAATGTTTGTCGGATATATGACGATAACTGATCAATAAGTTTCTGATCGGGGCTCAGATCAAGCTCCCTGTTCCATTTAATGGCAGCAGGGTTCCCTGTGAAGGGAAAGATCATGACATAAGCGGTGAAAAATATGGGCAGTATCAGATTGACCTTTTTGATTCTGACAAGTGCTATAATGTTTAATCCTCTCAATGCCATCAAAGATATCAGAGGGATGGTGCAGATCAGCACACGTTTTAATCCGAAGGAGTGAAAAAGCCCGAATGCCCAGAAAATGCTGTGCGCCATAAAGAAAGCTAAAAAGGAGCCGACAATTAGGATAAGTTCGGCAGAAAAATCTTTCCGGTTCAATATTCTGTTCCTTTTAAACAGGGTAAAAATGATGGTTATCAGACCAATAACAAGTAAAACATACAATGGAAACCCAATCACATAATAAAGCTTGGAGAAGAAATCAAATATATGTCCGGAGCCGTAATTGTCGGGGGTACCCATATAAGGGATAGCATTAAATACCCATAGAAAATGACCATAATGGTGAAGCCCTGCAACACCGTAAATAACATGACCGGTCAAAATGAGAGGCAATATTTTAAAATAACCTTTTATCACCATGTATATTAAAAAAACACCGATAATGATCAGTCCTTCGCTGCGTATAAAGGGTAAGAAAGAAACCAGGATAACGGATGCCATCACTTTTTTATCTATTATAAGGTAAACGGACAAGATGAGGGCAAAGGCAAAAAGATATTCGGTGAGTCCTGAAAAAATGAGAACAAAATATTGTGGTGCAAAGAATAAAAGAACAAAAACCAGAAGACTGTTTTTCATTCCAAGTTTCCGGGCTGTTTTATAGGTCACGTAACCTGTGAGTGAGGCTATCAGGCTGTTGAACACTTTTATACCGGTGAAGCCGAATTGAGCGAATGGTGAGCTCAGCAGGGTGAACAAGGGTTTACCCCAATGATTTAAGAATAACGCCGGGTGTTTGAATGAATATTTCGCGATGAGGAAATGGGAGATACTATCGCCCGAATCTCCTGTACCGTTTTTGAGAAAGGAGATAAGGCAGAAAACAACAATGGATAAACCTGTCAGAAGAAAAGCTGCTTTTTCTTCATTGATGTTTAAAACGGGATGTGACAAGAATTTCGCTTTCCCTTTCACCTTACCTGTGTTTTCAGATCATCAATTGAAATGATTTTCAGAAAGGAGATATGGTTGTCAATTCTAATTTGGCACAGGTAAATGCCGGGTTTAACCCTGTGTCTTTCGCCATCACATCCATTCCATTCCAGGGTATGATCACCTTTCTGAAACGTGCGTTCGATGAGGTTTCTGATTTCCTTTCCATGAATATCGAATAGCTTTATACTGACCATGCCGGCTGTGGCCATTGTGAACCTTATAGAAGTAACATCGGCAAAAGGATTCGGGTAACACGACAGGAGCATGTCATCATTCTTGCGGTTTTCGCCAATTCCCACAAATGGTGTGACATGAAGGGTGACAGGTACATTGATTGTGTAATAGGGTGCTTCAATGATGGTCATGGTGGTATAATAGTACCCATTTTGGAGGCCTGTGGTGGAAAAGGTCAGTGTCACCTCCTCCGCAGCTCCGGGATTCACGCTGCCGTTCACCGGGTCGATCTCCAGCCAGGGTGCCTGGGGGCTCATGACAATGTTATAGATGCCGGGACTTCCCCCGACATTTGTCAGTGTTGAGGTAAGGTTGCCGGAAGTATCCTGGCCAAGGGTTATCATCAGGGACAGGGGATAGGCTTTCAGCACCGGATATCCTTTCAGTGCCAGGATGGCCTTATAGACGTTGAGGCGGCCGCCGCTGACCGTCAGGCCGTCAAGAGAAGGGATGACATCGGCGGTTTGAAGAATTAAGTTTTTTATCTCCAGGGCTTTCTCCTGCAGGTTATTTTTATAGTCTTCGATGAACTGGGCATCGGCAGCGGCAAATATCAGGGCAATGGCGCCGGTCACATGCGGTGTGGACATGGAGGTGCCTGTGTAATAAAAATAATCATTATTGGGAACGGTCGATTTGATGACATAACCGGGTGCGCCCAGGTCAATAGTCGTCAATCCCCATGCTGCCGGGCTGAATTTCACGTCGTCGTTGGTCGTGTTGGTGACGGTGATCAGGAAATCACTGGGGAATCCCGAGGGCACGTCGCCGACGACGTCGATGTCCCAGTCGGCATTAGCGGTAGCGCCTGTGCTAAGCACACCATAGTGTCCCAGAGAGTCATACATGGCCCCCCACAGGGGGTAGTCATCGGGATTACCCTGGTCCACACCGAAAGAGGCATTGGTGGCGACGACGAAGGCGCCGTGCAGGCCGTTGCTTTCATTATAGCGGGCTCTCATTTCAAGGATATATCCATAGGCTTCCACGACACCTGACTCGATGCTGGCGGGGCTGATGACCGGCATGAGTTTGACATGCCAGCAGACACCGGTGACGCCGATGCCATTGTTGCCGATAGCGCCTGCAATGCCTGCCACATGAGTGCCATGCTGGTTGGAATAGATCTGACCATTATGAAAAACGGCATTCCATCCGTCGAAGTCATCCAAATAGCCGTTCTGGTCATCGTCGATGCCATTACCGGGTATCTCTTCATAGTTTTTCCAGAAATCGAGATCCTCATGGAGGATGTCAAAGCCGTTATCGACGATACCAATGACAATGGTATCGCCTGCGGCCGTTAATCCGCCGGTGGTGAAATCCCATGCGTCGGTGGCATCGATATCGGCGTCGGGGGTGCCACCCATCTGGCCCATGTTCTTCATAGCCCATTGCTCATCGAAATAGGTGTCGTCGGGGATCAGCTCACGCATCTTGATATAATGATTGAACTGGGCCTCACGAACAAAAGGACAGGCTTTGACCTCCCTGAGGACGAAGAGATCGGGCTTCACGCCGGGTGTGAAATAGAAAAGCCATATGTGCATGCGGCGGGAGAGTAAGATGCCGGACCGGAGATCGACATCATGACAGGCCTGTGTTATGGCTGCAAGAGCTGCCTGCTCTGACCGTGAATCCTGAGGGACGACCTGGATCATGATCTCACCCGGGACGTAAGATGTTTGTGAGAAACAGACACCAATCAGAATCGGGATAAACAGAATTAGCAGGAGAAATCGCATGCCTTGCTTTTTTATTCTTGTTGCTAGTGACTAACCTTGTTGTTCATCCCTGTAAATCTATTTAATCTTTAATATCTTTTGTGAAGTCAAACTTTTGGCGTTCCTAAAATATATAAAATAGATTCCGCCGGCCACCTCTTCATTATCGCGGTCACACCCGTCCCATCTGAAGATATGATGGCCTTCTGAACAATCTCCGCTGTACAGATTTTTTATCTCATTACCTGTCAAATCATAAACGCCAATCGTCAGATATTCTTTTTCCTTCAGCTCCAGACTGAGAATTATTTCCTCATGAAATGGATTGGGGTAGGCTGTAAGTTTATTAATATCGTGAGTGTAAGGTTCTTTTACGGCATAGGTCCCCATAATGGAAAAGGCCACCGGGGTGATTACCGTTACGGAATCAGCAGAGGTGTAAACCGTATATCTGATATAGCAACAATCAATAAGAAGCCCGCCATTCACTTCAAGGTGCCATTGGTATCGTCCGTTGTTGGGCAGGCTGTCGGCAATTGGGATCCAGGGGCCGGTGGTGTCAAAGATCGCATATTCAAGTTTGACCCACGACGGGACATTGTCCGGGACAGCAGAAACCCAATCGATGAATTGAACGGAGCCGTCCTCGAGCACCTCATGACCCCGCGGGAAGATTGGAACGACGGTAAGGTCTTCAGGTACCGAAGCTTCTTTATAGCAGCGCAGGTGGTTCTGATAGCTGGGCCAGCTGCCCTCCTCGTCGACGAGGACCATGTCGGGATAGCCGTTATGATCAATGTCGCCACCTACCCTGAAAGCCTGGAAGTATCCTGTCGATGAAACGTTGATCTGTGTTTCGAGGGTCCAGTTGCCTGTTCCGTCGCCGAGCCAGACAGACACCAGCCCCTGCCCGAAGGCACAGATGTCGACATATCCATCGACGTTCATGTCATAAAGCTGGGTGGCTTCATAATTACCCGCGGAGGGGAGGGTGCCGGAAAAGTCGTCCCAGAGATTTTCGGTATCATTCCACACCCAGACTTCCACACCGCCGGCGCTGTTGATGAAGGCAAGGTCCTTTCCACCGTCGTTGTCCACATCGCCCAGTGAAGTGCCGGTACGGAATGAGCTGCCCGATCCTGGAAGATTGTTATCCATTAAGGTGAAGGTCCCTCCTCCTAAGGTATAGAAATAAACGGTTCCCAACTCATGTGAAACGGCGAAATCGGCACAGCCGTCGTTGCTGATGTCGCCAAAGGCAAACAGATTATCCGAGTTACCGCCGATGAAGCCGAAGACCTGCTGCCAGGTGCCGTCACCATTGTTATGATAGACATGAACACCGGCATCAGCGCCAAAGGAGATGCTTCCGATGTCAAGATAACCGTTGCAGTCGAAGTCGGCGAAGTCGGTGCCGAACATGCCCCAGGTCTCGCCGTTGTTGGCCAGGCCGTCATCCCAGGGTGTCCAGTTCATGCCGGTGCCGTCGCCGAGGGCCACTTCGATGAGCTGATCACCGAAATCATTGCCCGAATAATTATGGTGCATGGCATAACCCACATCCGGAAATCCGTCGTTGTTGACATCACCCACGGCGATGCCGCCATAACCGAAGTCACCGTTCTGATAAACGGACCAGTTACCGTTACCGTCGCCAAACCACACCATGATGCCATGTTCGTCGGTATTGACATAGGGCGATCCGTGATCGCCGATGGACAGGATGTCAACGTTGCCGTCGGCATTGATATCGGCAAACTCGAGCTCCGTATTGCCGCCCTCCATGGCCGGCGGGACAAGACCACCGGAGCTTTCCACATAAGTGACGCCAAGGTGTTGCCGGTTATGCCAAATCTGGGCGTGAAGCACGCAGGGACCGAGAAGAAAGATCAGAACAATGAGAAAAATTTTTTTCATAAATAAAAAGATATAAAGGTGATGAATGAAAGCCGTTATTTGTTTTTCTTTTTTTCCTGTTCATACATCCACAACGCATCTCGGCGGATCATCTCGTCAAGGCTGAGACCCTGTTTCAGCGCTTTTTCTTTGACCGACTTCAGCCAGGTTTCATCATTCCGTATGATCGTTTCATAATACTTCAGATCCTTTACCATTCCTTCATGTGTTATTTCTTCATTATACCGTTTCAAAGCCTCCTGTCTCACCATCTCATCCGTGGTGAGATAATAGCTCGCGGCTTTTTGCCTGACCTCCGCCATAGCCATGCTATCGGAACGGATCATATGTTCATATTGCTTCACAGCCATGAATTTATCGCGGATATCCGGTTTATCTTTATGGAACATATAATCAGCATCGCTGTAAACCATTGAATCCACAGGGATATTTTTAAGCTCCGCCTTTCTTTTGACGGCATTCATCCATCCGGTATCCTGCCTGATGATTCGTTCAAAGTATTCCGGACCATGTATTTCAAGATAGTTATCCGTTTCAGAAGTCATGAACTGGTAATCGGCTTCCTTTCTGACAAGGTCTTCAAGGGATTGGTGACGAGCATTGGCTTCATATGCCAGGCTGTCAAAGAAGCCGATGTTCAATCTGACGCCGTTTTCGTAATTGTAGAGCCGGTCGGGTTCGAGCTCAGGTGTAAAGGCTTCAAAGGCCCGGTCGATGAATCCCCAGTCATATTTATAGAGAAAACGGTCGGTCACCATGAGAAGAATGACATCACGTTTTTCAATTTCTGCTTTGATATCAAGATTTCGCGCGTAGGTTGTATCCCCTGTTGTTGTGGGATAGACGAGGGCATTAAAATACCAGAAATTATAATTTGTGAACAAAGCCTCTGGCAATCCGGTGATATCGATGTTCCAGTAATAGCTGTCGCCCACTATCAGCACCCTGGGTTTGGTCTTGTGGGGGTTTTTTTCGAAGCCCAATACAGGGTATGCCATGGGCCCGTGAGGCAACTCCAGGATCAGGTTAAGCGGTTTCGCAGCATCATAATCGGTATATTTTAACGAATCCGACAGCTCCAGTTTCAGGGTGTAAATGTCGGGCATATCCATGGAGCGTAACCGTTCCATATATTTTTCAAGGGTATCCACTGCCAGGCTCATGCCGTAAGTGCTCCAGTGCACACCGTAGGCGGGATATAACGGAAAACGGCAGGTGTCTTTTATCATTGAGAAAAAATGATTGAGGTCCAGGTACCGGATACCCAGTTCATTTGCCTTATGGAGGATATAGTCATAATTGGTGAGGGTGCGCTTTGAATAACGGTATTGTTCCGGAAGGTATTCCGGTTCTATTCTGGCCTTGCTGGGCTCCAGGACAAGGATGAGGTCGATATTCCGTGTGGACTTAAGGTACTCCTGGAGAAATTTAAACCGGTTCATTTTTTTATCCCAGGTTCTCTCCCCGATAAAATCCCAGCCCATGTAAGCACGGATATAGTCATACTCGTAAAGGCCATCGTTTTTACCGACGACAATACCTTCGGCATGGGT
Organism: uncultured Lentimicrobiaceae bacterium; assembly: GCA_964628285.1. Classification (GTDB taxonomy): domain Bacteria; phylum Bacteroidota; class Bacteroidia; order Bacteroidales; family JAGONC01; genus JAPLDP01. Next base: position 34,985 of record CAZVNP010000010.1, on the reverse strand, counting down.
TTTACGGAAGAGGCTGAAATCGATCTGGTTATTCAACCGTACCAAGCTGTTCCTGAATCCGATGTGCTGTTCGATGTAATCCGTATAATCTCCCTGGTATGACCCTGACAGCCATCCTGTCCAGGTGAACGCCGGTTTCTGTAAATAATGAAAAGCCCCGTTGAGAGGTTTAATTCTGAAGAAGGGATAAAGCTTTTGCAGGGCAGGTAAAATAAGAATGCACATGAGCAAAGAAAAAAGTATCTTCTTTATTACATTCATTCCTGGTCTGAGCCTTTATTGCAAAGGTATTGTAATTTACATTGAAAAGTAAAATCAACCCGAAGGGAATGTCCGTATCTAAAAACGATTATCTGCGATAAAGTCCTGCTTTACCGTTTATTACTATCTCAGAAGCACCACTTTCTTCACACTTTGTCTGTCGCCGTCATGGACAATGATAAAATAAATCCCGGATGGATGATTGCCTAAGTCGAAGGACACGATACCCGGAGAAGATAAAAGCAGCGGTTCTTTCTTCAGGATCACCTGACCGGTATTATTTACGATACGGAGGGATAAATGCCTGGAATGGCCCGGTGAAATGGTCAGGATGAATCTTCCGTCAGATGGATTGGGATAAATAGAGATATCCATATCCCGGTTCATATCCGTAACACCATGATCAGAAAGAACAGTGATATAGTCCTTTTTGGTCAGTGAATTATAATGGGCTCCATCGGAGACGGTGAGGGTGACGTCAAAAATGCCGGCAGAGTCATATCGGATGACAGGGTCGCTGTAGGATGATGAAGAGGGCGTCCCGCCATTGAACGTCCAGTTCCACGCGATGACATCTTGTGTTGACAGGTCATGGAATTGAATTGCCGTACCGGCTTGCACTGTCAGCGTATCGGCAATGAAGTTGGCCGCCAGCGCATTAAGTTTAATGCCGAAGAAATCCAGATACCTCGCCATAAGCTCAGCTTTGGTGGATGGAAAAACCGAATCCGACAAGCCTCCGAATTCAAAGGAGGTGCCGAGGGTCTTATAATTCCGGATTTCATTGGCTATACCAAAAATCCAATCGGTGTGCTTATCCTCAAATATACCGTAAGCGGTACCGGTTGGGCTGAGGTTTTCTATTTTTGTTGTTTCGCCGGTGTAATGCATGGTAATATCGTGTGTACATGTCGAAACCACTCCCATGAGTGTGTCGGGTGGATGAGGCCAGGCGGCATGCCCCCCTACAATGTTGAACATCGGCTGAAGAACGGTAGGGTCATCATCCAGCCACGTGCTGCCGCCCTCAAGGAATAGATTACCGGTATTGTTGAGATAGGTCGCCAGATAATCCGCCATCGTCGAATCCAGAATGGTGTTCCTGGGGAAAATGCCCAGGCAGAGAAAGACAGCATCATACCTGTAAAGATCCCACCAGGGTACGAAATTATAATAATCGGCCTGGAGATGATTATCACGAATAGCTTCCAGGATAGCTGGGCCTGAATTTAAATTTTTATCGAGATCGATGATCAATGCCGGTGAATCGCCGACAGATAATCTAACGGAATCGGATACTCTGTGACCTGTGGTGTCGTAAATACCAATATTTAACTTTACTATATGACCTTGTGGTGTATTGGGATTGACAGTAACGTTGATACGGTTGTACCGGCTGTTTTTTCCCGGTATATCATCGTAAAGTAATCGTGCGTTCCCATTGACGGAAAGATAGGGATCGGAGCATGTGATCTCACCATGGACCCCCTGGGCAGCGGCATGACCCTGATTGTCAATCCTGAATTCAAGACCGGCAGATTCTCCGGCGTCAAGCCGGTGGTTGTTACCATCATCCACGTTTAATCCTCCCAACGATAAGCTTGTTGTAAAAGCCCTGAGCATCAATGTCTTTTCCCATTTTTTAAGATCTGACATAAACATGGTTCTCAATGGAATGGCATACTGATCGGTGATGTTACTACCCGTTGAGAACCTGAAAACATCAGGAAGTGTCAGGATTTGATGTGGTATTATTACCCCTATGTTTTTCACACTGTCGGCAAGGATAATGGATGGATCATCGATGGATGCCGAAGCAATAACATTGTACAGGGTGTCGTCGGAATAACAGGTGATAGTTAACCCAACGGTCACTTCTTCATTGCGGTTAATGATACTGTCGTTACCTGCATGGATCACATAATCGAAGATCAATCCTGATGACAGCTGAAATGACCTGGTGTCGGAAACGTTGTTCTGGTCGGTCACGGTGACCTGTACATCGCTTATGTTATCGGCATCATAGGGTATCCCGGTTAGGAGGCCGACAGGGGATAATGTCATTCCAAGGGGTACATCGGGCAAAACAAACCGGACATTGTGGATGGCTCGAATATCGTCATCCATGGAGGATGCTGTCACCAGATAATTGGACATATCACCGTCAGACAGACCTGTCACCCAGTCGACAGGATGATCAAAGATCACATCGCCATAAAAAAAGATGATGGATCCTTCGGGAAAAAGTTCCACTGCGAAATTGAAAGTTGTGTTGACAGGATGGTCGGCATCGGTGAGCTTCCATCTGAAGATGGCATGATGTTCATCCCCTTCATACCATATTCCGTCACCGTTAGTGGGAATAATGACCAACGCTCCGGTCATGAGGGGTGAGATGTTTCGTGTCGACTGCAACTGCAGCTCGGGATCCTGCAAATAGGGAACAGGAAAGGTTTGCTCATCGAACATCAGATAACCCCCTGTATGAAGGGTGACGGAATCATACAACCCGTTATAAAAGGGAAAGATAAAATCAAGTTTTTTTGTCACCATACCGGTCTCATTGTTAGTCGGGACGAGATGCTCTTCATCGATAGACGGAAAAGAGGTTTCAACAGGGCCGGACGCGTATTCTGTTTTCAGTGTCCATGTATAAGGAGGAGATCCACCGCTGCTATAAAACTGATGACAATAAGTTACTCCCGGCGTGAAGGGTGAGAGGGTGTCATTGTTGATACTGACCTTATCAATGCCGGTGGATTTGATCAATGACAGGCGCGTCACACTATTTTCAACCATCGGCACATTCGTCGCCTGGCAAACCGTTTCATTAATACCATGGGTACAATCAATGACCGACCACCTGACAACTTCTCCTGTTCCTGTGTTAGAAGGATCATTCTCATAGATATTAAGGAAAAACCTGGCTATTTCATTCGGTTTAACGTAGCTCAACAGGGGAGTGGCATCCAGCCCGAATTCGATGAACTTGTCTTCCTCCTCTTGGCCTCCCTGCATGTAGAAGTCCCCTCCCTGATAATTAAATACGGGAAATGACAGTTCATGGTCAGGGAAGGTCATTGAGGTATCGGAAGAAACGCCGGCGGTCACCTTGATTTTATTGCGCGACGTGTGTTTCAGCGTGATCTTAAAAATCAGCAAAGGTTCATAACCGGGATTCACTTTCACGACGTAGACGGCATTATTCCATATTCCTTCGGAGCCGTAATTATCGGCTAATGTTTTATACATCATGTAACAATAACCGCTGTCGGCCCAGTCCCCTCCATAGCTGTTGACGAACTTCAGCCCTCCGATCTCCCAGTCTTTCATATTTACGACACCGTCATCATTAATGTCGAGGTTGTTTGTATACTGTCCGTCATGGTTGTAATCCCACCGGATGGAGTCGTTGTAGCCCACGATTGTCAAGGCATGCGTGGCCACAGGATTCCAGAAGATCATAACGTTTTTCCCACCTTCAGGCGTTCCTTGTGGTAAAAGATAGGATATATTTATTCCTGTGTAAAAATTGGCCGTACCTCCTGTCGGTGAGCCATCGAGATGATCAACGAGCCAGTGTTTTAAAAGCAGTAATCCCTCAGGATTCCCTGCATCAATCCGATACAATCCTGCGATGCGATTGTGCATGGCGTGGTAATATTTTTCGTACCCTGTCATCCAGCGCAGGGAGTCACCACGTATCATGTTAAAACTGCCAAAGTCAACCACATTAGGACAACCAAGGGTGCGAAGGATCTCGTAACTGTGAAAAAAACTCACACCTACACCGACCAGACCATTCTCAACATTCATGAAATTCCACGGGAAATATGGCGGGTATTGGTTTTCGGGCTGATCGGCCGGCAGGTCACGGGCACGGTCCATTTCATAGGTGAAATTGTATCCTATGGAAGCCGCCTGACCACAGCAGGCCCCGTCCTGCAAGAAAACAGGACGAAGCCAGGGGTAAACGGAATTATCGATTTTATATGGGAGGTCTTTGTTAAGGTAACTTTCCGGAACCTCAAGTTTCGGAAGATGCACTAAAAAAACCGAATCCTCCGGTGCCAGAGGGCTGTTCCCGCTTACTATCCGGTCAACGGTACGACAACTGAATACGGAATCATAGACCTGTCCATTAATTAAACCAGGATAAAAGAACATGATAAAGACCGCAAGCCCGGGTAAGAAAAATTTCATTTGTCAATTCCAATGGGTGTCTCACTGATCTGTTTCCCAAAAATAAATCAATTACTGATAAGAATCAAGCAGGAGTCAGTTAACGGTAGGATCGATAAAGGTATTACCACAAAATGATCTCAGTCATCTGAAAAATCGCATGGCGGAAAGTGCTATGAGACAGAAAGGTCAGTGTTGAATGATGATCTTTTTAAGTATTGCCGTTTTATTCGTTTCAATGATCATCAGGTACAGTCCTGAAAATTTACTCCCGAGTGACAGGGGTATCCTGTTCTCGCCGTTTTTCAATTCAAATGTTTCTCTGTAGATGGTCATTCCTGGTAAGACATGAATGGTTATTTGACAGGGTCCTGACGCTCCCGCCTTGATCAGGAGGATGAAAGAGCCGTTATTCGGGTTGGGTAAGATAATGACCGACAAATCTTCTTTTTGCTCCTGCCAGCCGGTGCAGGGATCGACCAATGCGGTCCGGCTTTCGGAATAGGTACAGGCATTATCATCGGTGAATGTATAGGTGATGGTATGCAGGCCTGTTCCGGCCAGGGCAGGGTAAAAATAACCGTCGACCACGCCGTCACCTGAATAAGTGCCGCCGGGTGGGTTACCTTCGGTGAGTAGATAGGGCGGATCGGTCAGGCAAAATTCGGGAAGGGAATCGAACGTCACCACTGTCACAGGGAAAAAAGATAACAGCATGATATCGGAAAAGGGTTCGTCACAGGGTGCTATCGCATAGGCTGTGAGAGAGAGGGTGACATAGCCGTTGAGAACATCCTGAACACCGGGTGTGTAAGTGGCATCAAGGATCGTATTGTCATCGAAATCTCCGTCACCCTGTGTGATCCATGCGATAGAGATGAAAGAGGAAGCCGTGCCCGAACAGGTAAATGATACATTTCCACAGGTGATGGTGTCATCACCGGCACCGGCAACGGGAGGCGGTGTGACGGTCACCATAACCGAGCCTTCCACGGGATTGTTGTTGACATCGGTCACCAGGACGAAATAGGTGGTGGTCATCAACGGTGTGACCATCGGGTTGGGGAGATCGGATGTAAATCCGGGCGGATCGGACGTCCACGCGAAAACGTAAGGTTCCGTGTCACCGGTGACGGTGACATTAAGCTGAGAGGATTCACCCAGGCAGATATTGTCAGGATCGGCGGTTACGGTGATCTCAAAGGGACTGCCTTCAATATAAACGGTGGTATGATCAGTGGATATGCAGCCCGTGGCGTCATCTGTCACCGTGAGGGTAAAGGTCGTGGTGCTGTTCAACGGGACGGTGGTTGGATTTTGCAGATCCGGATCCACAAGCCGGTTTTCAGGGGCCCAGTGAAAAGCATAGGTGCCGGAGCCTCCTGTCGCGGAGCCATAAAGGGTGGTGGAGGTCATGTAGGGTATGGTCTGGTTCTCGCCGGCATCAGCCTCCGGGGGTGGTTGTATGGACAAGGTCATGTCATCCTGATCCTGTTCAGTACAAGGACAGATGGCATCGGCTGTGAGGGTGAGTACCACGGCACCGGAAGAGATATCGCCGGGGCCCGGCGTGTAAACAGCCGTCAGGGAGGAAGGATCACTGAAGGTGCCGTCGCCGCCGGAACTCCACAGAACGGTACTGGCGTAATTCGCTTCCCCTGACAACGGATAGGACTGCCCTTCACATACCATTCCGTCAGGACCGGCGTCAACAGAAGGCTGTTTGACAATGAACAGATGCATCGTATCACTGTCACCGGTGCTGCATGGCGCCTGAGGATAAGCCATCAGGTAAAGGCTGATTATTTCCGCCTCAACATCATTGGTGCCAGGATAATAGGTTGTCACGGGCTGGGTGGGGTCACTGAAAATGCCGTCACCGGCAGTTATCCAGAGTGAGGAATCGGCATTGGTCAGGCTGCCGTTGAGGGTGACGGGCTCATATTCACAGGTTGTCATTTCCTGACCGGCATCAGCCACGGGCAAGCGGTGGATAAAGAGGGTGATGCAGTCGGTCAATGAAAATCCCCGGCTGTGGTAGGCTGTCAGCTTAAGCACCACGGCACCGGTGATGATATCGGACAAGCCCGGTGTGTAATCAGGATTTAAGATGGTGTCGTTGCTGAACACACCGCTGCCGGTGGTCTCCCAGAGTATGGAGACTTCATGTGAGGCGCTGCCGTTGAGGCTGTAAACATCATTCTCACAAATGGTGTCATCGGGTCCGGCATAAACGGTGAGCAGCCATGACTCCAGGGGCGGAAAGGCAATATAATCAACCATCACACGGTCTTCGTTGGAAGAGACGGAGACGTCCTTGCTATATTCCCATTTAAAGGTATGATAACCTCGTGTGACCGGATAAAATACAGAACCCCAGGGAACCACTCCCGACCAGCGTCCCTTTTCCGGACCGTCAATATAGAATAAGAGAAAATCATAATTAGGTTCGGAAGAGGCCCGTCGGTAAAAACTGATCGTTGAATTGCTTAAAACATTGTCTGACATTTTCATGATGGACATCTGCTGGTCGGTGATCAGTCCTGACCTGGCACAGTAAGAACCTTCATAGGGATTGGTGAAATCAATGCACCACGGCTGTGACCCGCTGAAGGTCCATGGGAATTTCGAAAAATCCCCTGTCTCAAAGTCCTCAAGTATCATCCCGACGGTCAGATAAAGGCTGTCGCTTATTGTGATGCCGTTATCGCCGGTCAGAACGATGTCAAAATAAGCCACATGACCTTCCATGGTCGAGGAGGCGGCGGTGATGTTGAAAGTGAGTGTTTCCGAGCTCAGCCCTTCTATCACCGCGATGGAATCCTCACCGTCATTGATGACTATCTGGGGGTCAAGGGAAGACAGAACGGAATGGATGCCGGTGGCTTTTCCTTTGCCCAGGTTTTGGGTCATCACCTGAAGTTCGCCTGTCTCTCCCGGTTCGAGAATATCATCGTTGCCGTCGGAGAAGGTCACCGTTCCAAGATGCACCAGAGGCGCATAGGCGACCAGTTCGATGTCATGAGTGTATGAACCCTCTGTAGCAGTGATCAGGCTGCTTAAAGGGATGACATGATTGTTGGGAACGGTATCCGAAATTTCAAATTGAAAAGCATTGGGAAAATTGAGGCTCTGACCCGGATTAATGGCACCGATTGACAGGGTGCTGTCACTCATGTGCACATAATCATCTTCTGTCGTAACGGTCATCACAGCGTTGTGGATGATCCAGCCGGTTATATTTTTAACGGCTGCATCCAGGCGGACCGTATCACCCTGGTCAATGATGGCATCGTCGCCGGCATGGACGGTAAAATCGCTCATGATGCCTGTCGTTGTGAATGGAAGCATGGCGGACGAGGTGATCATATTCTGGTCGGTGGCCACAAATGATATGTTTGTGGCGTTATATTCATGCACCGGCGTGCCACTGAAAAGGCCATCCGCCGACAGTGCCATTTCGATGGGATAGGATTTGGGTGTAAATTCAACGACAAGATTGTCAGGGATGCTGGTGGCATTGGAGACGGCCGATAACTGATAATTCTTGCCGTCACCGTTGGAGGTGCCACCGAACCACCTGGTACCGGTGGCCAGGATGACATCACCATAATAAAATTCGATTTTACCGGAAGGATACAGTTTAACAGCCAGGTTGAGATCGGATTGGGAACTGTAACCGTTCTGCGAGACCCTCCAGCGGAATGTGGCGCCGGTCTCATCACCTTCATACCACAGCCCGTCGCCACCGCCGGGATAAAGGGTCAGATTGACATCAAAAAATGGCGCTATATTTCTGTTTTTTGTGAACCGGTAATAGATTTCCTGAAAATAAGGCCAGGTGACCAGCCAGTTATCGAATTTCAGGAATCCGTCCACATACATGTATACCGTATCGTAAAGCTTTCCGTAAAAGGGAAATTCAAATGGAAGGGCTTTTATGGCGTAACCGTCGGTGTTGCTGTTAGGTGTCAGGGTCTCATCGGTGATATCCGGAAAGGTCCCATTCTGGCTTGTTTCGGTGTAACCCATATCGATACTCCAGAGATAGGGTGAAGTGCCTCCCGAAGCCGCCAGTTGGCAGCTGTAAGGTTCATAAATAACTGCCTGGGGTAACGAGGAGGTGGTGACGGTCACATCATCGTAATTGACGGAGGTGGTGATGGAAAGGAACGTGGTATCGTTCTCGTTGATCGGTATGTTACTTGAGCCATAAGGGATTTCAGTGATGCCGTCGGTATAATCCATCAGTGAAAAATTCTTTATATAGCCTGAGGCCGTGTTGTTGGGATCATTTTCGACGACCACCAGGAAATATTTGCCGGACTGGCCTGAGGATATATAATTAAGAAGCGGTGTAATATCAATTCCAAATTCCATGGTCTTATCTTCTTCCGTTGTACCGCCCTGCATATAGAGGCATCCGCCCTGGTAGTCAAAAACAGGCAGATTGAGGATATGGGTGGGACGTGAGGCGGATGTGTTCTCCGCAACGCCGGCATATATCTTCAACTGTTCACGGCAGGTGTATTGAATCTTCACCTTCATGGTGAGCTGTGGCTGGTCATCCTCTTTGACTTTTAATACATTGACGGTATTATTCCATATGCCTCCCTCACCGAATTTGTCGGCGACGGTTTTGTACATCATATAGCAATAACCACTGTCGCCCCATGCCGGCACACCCCCGTAACTGTTAACGAATTTGAAGCCGCCTATTTCCCAGTCCTTCATATCCACGTTACCGTCGCCATTGATATCGATGTTGTTGGTATATTGTCCGTCATTGTTATAATCCCAGCGTATGGAGTCGTTCCATCCGACGATGGTCAGGGCGTGGCTGGAATAGGAAGCCCATCCGATGCAGACGCATTTGCCTGCTTCCGGGGTGCCCGGAGGCAAATAATAGATAGGCGGCTGATTGGCATAAAAATTGGCTACGCCCCCTGCCGGTGAGCCCGTCAGATGATCATAAAGCCAGTATTTCAGTGTCATAAATCCCTCATAGGTATCAGTACGTATGTTGTAACCGTTCTCGAGGCGGTTGTGCATGGCATTATAGTAGTCCTCATAACCCGACATCCAGCGTGTTCCGCCACCCGCCGCCATTCCGCCATACTCTGCCACGTTCGGCGTACCTGTCGAACGGAGTACTTCCATGGAATGATAATAGCTTACGCCTCCGTAATTGTTGCCCTCACTGGCCCAGTTGTATACATAATGCGTGGGGTACTGGTTCTCAGCTAAATAGCCCGGAACATCCCTTTTCCAGTTCATCTCATAGGTGAAATTATATCCCACCAATGCGGCCTGACCACAGCACAATCCGGTTTGCTGGAAAACAGGTCTCATAAAGGGTTTTTTTGAATTGTCAAGAGTAGCAGGCAGCAGGGGAGCGGAAGGCCCCTTATATTGTTCAGGCAGAGCCAGCACAGGTAAATTCATCAGAGCAGCCGAGTCGGCAGATGTCATGGCCTTATATAAACCACATTTAACCAAGCGTTCCAGCGAATCATCAGGATACAACCTCTCCTGGGCATGCAGGCAAAGCACAACATGAAACAATGCTATGAGAGTGTAACCTGTTTTGTTCATGTGATGATGAAAACGGCTTTAAATAAACGATGGGATGAAAGATTTATAAATGCATCCTTATTTGATAACGATCAGCTTTCCTGTATTGGTTGAAGATCCTGTGGTGAGTTTATAAAAGTAAAGGCCGCCGGGGACCTCCCTGCCATGATCATCTTTTCCGTCCCAAATGAAGTTGTGGTTCCCCGGAAGAAGTGTCCGGTTTTCTGCCAGCGTTTTGATCATCTGACCACCGGTGTTCATAATGTTCAGGTTAACGACACTTTCCCTGTTGAGGGAGAACCGGATGTTGGTCATATCGTTGAAAGGATTGGGCATAATTTCGACTTGGTCAATGACCTGATTGCCATCCTGGGGTTCCAATCCGGTATTCAGGGTGGAAAACTCAAGAGTTTTGGTTGTGAATATCGAATAATCATCGGTTGCCTTGAATGTTATCTCCCAGGTATGGTTATTCACTGTGGGAGTGCCTGAGAACATACCTGAGGATGACAAGGTCATGCCGAGCGGATAATCGGGTCCGGTGAACTTGGTGGCATAATCATCGGGAATGGCATAGCTATTCGATATGTCGGCAATGAGATAACTGCTGCCGTCGCCTTTGGATATCCCGGCGCCCCATCCGGTGCCGTCGGTGATGTCATTGCCGTAATAAAATTCAATGCGTCCGTCGGGGTAAAGAGTCACAGCGACATCCACATCTACATCGGGCATATCATACATGGAGGTCTTCCACCGGAAGGTGGCGCTGTTCTCATCCCCGCTGTAAAACATGCCGTCGCCCTGCTCGGGATAGATCATCAGATCGGCTCCGTAAGGTGTGATGCACCTGGCTGAAATGATGTTTTCTTCACTGCGTATGTACTGGAACTGGTCTTCAAAAACGATGGATCCGTCGGTGAGTAAGGCTACATGATTATAATATTCCCCATAAAAAGGAAAGGAGAAATCCAGGTCTTTGGTGGCAAATCCGTCGTCGTTCTGAGTGGGTATCAGTTGCTCTTCGGTGATAGCCGGGAAGTCATAGGCCAGGGTGTCTTCCTGGTAGTCTATGACCAGATCCCATTTATAGGGCGGTACGCCTCCGGTGGCCTCAAGCTGATACATGTAAAGTTCGTTGACGGTGGCTCCCGGCAGCTCTTCGGTGGTGATGACGGGTGCGTTGAAATTGACCGTCTTGATGACGGAGAGGGTGGTCACACCGTTATCGTTTATGGGTACGTTTTGCTGGTCACAGTCCACCTCTTCCACACCATTGGTATAATCGATAATGGCGTATGAGACGATTTCCCCCGTACCTTCATTATAGGGATCATCTTCGATGACCCTGAAGAAGAATTTGGCCGGTTCACCGGATATGATCTGACCGAGGATAGGCGTGATATCCAGCCCGAATTCCAGTGTTTTGTCCGCTTCGGTTGTGCCTCCCTGCATGTAAAGAGGACCACCCTGGTATGCAAACAACGGGAATGACAGCAGGTGAGCGGGTTCGGTATCCGTGGTATCGGTCGAGACCCCCGCCATGAATTTAAGTTTATCGCGGGAGGTATGTTTTACGGTGGCCTTAATGGTGATGTAAGGTTCAAACTCCTCGCGTGTCGTCACCATGTGAACCGTATTGCTCCATATGCCTCCGTTTTCCGTGGCATCGGCAAGCAGTTTATACATCATATAGGCTTTACCGTTATCGCCGAAACCCAGACCCCAGCTGTTGGCAAAGAGCAGCCCACCGATTTCGCAGTCGCGCAGGTCAACCGCGCCATCGTTGTTGATATCCAGGTTATTGGTGTATTGCCCGTCGCCGTTAAAATCATACCTTATCGAGTCATTATAACCAATAAATGTCATGGCATGGTTTACACCGGGATCCCAGTGGACCACGACGGGCTCTCCGGCTTCCGGAGTACCGTAAGGCAGGCTGGTCATATAAAAGGATCCCGAGACACCGGCGGCGAAGTTGGCCAGGCCCCCGGCTGGTGAGCCGTTCATGTGATCATAAAGCCAGTTCTTAAGGATTTCAAGACCTTCATATGTTGAGACATTCACCGCGAACATGTCGAGGACACGGTTATGCATGCCGTTATAATAATTGTCATAACCGTTAATCCAGCGTGTCTGCCCGCCATACCACATGCTACCGCCATAATCGGCCACATTAGGGCAGCCGTCGGCACGTATGATGAGCCATCCGTCCCAGTACCATGACCCTCCGCCGACACCACCGTTGAGAAAATTCCAGGTGAAGTGGGTGGGATACTGGTTGACCATCGTATTGGCCGCCACATCACGGGTAAAATCGATTTCATAGGTGAAGTTGTACCCAATGCCGCTTGCCTGTCCACAACTGCCTCCATCCTGATTGAAAATGGGACGGAAATATGGTTGCTGGGAATTATCGACCGAGGAAGGAAGTTCCCTGTTGCGGTATGCCGGAGGCAATTGCAGCCGGGGCAAGCTGTTCAGAAACGCCCAGTCGCCCGCAGTCAGAGGTCTTAAGCCACCTGCTATCCATGGCTCACCGTTAGGGTCAGGATTAACATTGTCAGTCTGTGACTGCGCCTGGGAAACAAATAATAAAATAATGAAAATAAAGGGAATAAATTTTTTCATAGCTCATCTTTGCTTTTAGGATGCTAAAGTACTAAAAGCGACAATATGACCTGAAAAAATCTACACTTTACGGGCGAAATTCTTATTTCCCCATCATCAGAAAGACATTAAAATCCATCTCTTCAGATGTCTATTTAATGATCACAAATCTTCTGACTTCTTTTCTTTCATTTGTCGTGAGCACCAGATAGTATACCCCGTTGACCGGGTTCTTAAGGTCAAGCTCAACGGAAGCCTTCTGATCAATCTGGATATTTTTGGTTGAATAAATAATTCGTCCGAATGAGTTAAGGATATCCAGTGAAGCCGTTTCGTTTGTGGATGCATTGAATGTCAGCACGAATTTACCGTTATTGGGATTAGGATAAATTGACATGAACCCGGGTTGATTCAATTCGTCCAGGCCCACTGTATTCACCACTTCCACTTCGAGGGCTTCCGAGAAGGAGCTCTCACCGCAATCGTTAATGCTTTTGGCGCTGACCGATGCCGTTCCGAGGAAGGCGGCATTCCACTCAACCGTGCCTGTTGTCTGGTCTCCGGTGATGTCGCCCGCTTCGGCAGGTTCCAGGCTCCAGAGATAGGATACGGCGTCGGAAGCAGGCGGTATGGTGTATTCAGAGGAGGAGGTGTAGTAGAGGTCAACGTATGTGGGACCGTCAGGGGTTTCGGGAACTGCCGGTAACGGATTAAATGTCAGCACGAAACTTCTGGTAATATCGCCGCAGGGTAAATTGCTGAAAGCGGTCAGGGATAAAGTGACCGATCCGGAATCGTAATCCTGCTGGCTGGGAGAATATACGGGTGTCAGGATGTCGGGTATATCGAAGGTGCCAGTTCCTGAAGTGGTCCACAACAGAGAGGTGTAATTGGAGGCCGTGGCGTTGCATTGATACGTCTCGTTTTCGCATATGGCTGTGTCATTGCCGGGGATACAGGTGGTGACAAGTGTCGGCGGGAAGACGATATAGTCGACCCAGGCACAGTCCAGACCTGCTTTTTCTTCATAATCCTTGGCATATTCCCATTTAAAGGTATGAACACCCGGTGTGACCGGGAAGCAGACACGCTCCCAGTCAGTGAATCCTGACCATTGACCGACCATGACATCATCAATATAAAAATTCAGGTAGTCATGTTCGGGTTCAGAGGAGATGCGTTTGAAAAAGGATACGCTGTCGTTTGACACGCAATTATATATCAGGCTCATGTTCGATGCCTGGCTGTTGCCGATGTCACCTGAGTGGCAACAGAATATGCCTTCATAGGGTCCGTCATGAGAGATATACCAAGGCCAGGTGCTGGTGGAGGTCCAGGCAAATTTGCTGAAATCACCCGATTCCCAGTTTTCAAAGACGAGACCGATGGTTTTGGAGTAGTCGTTCTCAACGGAATAATCGCCTGAAATCAACTGGTAATTAAAATCGACATAAGCGCCTATGGGTGCATAATCATCCACTCCGACGGTGAAGGTGGCATCGGCCTCGGCGCCGGCAGGCAGGTCACCGATCGTATCGGTTGTTTCCGGAACAGTGAGCCACTCACTGGTTGAGGTGAGCTGGGCAAAGGCATCCGAACAGTCGCTGTGACCAAGGTTCGATGATTTGACGATGATCTGCACAGTCTCGCCGGGGTCGATGTTTCCGTTGCTGTTGCCACCCGTGGTGTCGTTAATGATAAAATGACCGATGGTCAGCATCGGGGCATTGATGACCATTGAAAAAGAAGCGGTCCAGGTATCCTGAGCGACTATTTCAATATCGAAAGTCACAACATGCTGGTCGGGGACGTCGGTAGAGATATCGAATCCAAAGGCATCATTTTCTTCTACGATTTCACCCGCCTCAATGGTGCCGTAGAACTGTGAATTATCGGTAATGGTTATGTAAGGATCTGTTGTTGAGAGGGTCACATTGGCATTGGCGGCGGGCTGGTCTCCGACATTCCTGAGCGCCAGGGAGAGTAAGATGGATTCACCGTAGTCGGGCACGCCGTTGCCATTGCCTTGTTCATCATCAATGGAATAGTACTGATAAATGATGTACGGCTGGTTGGAGACAACGAGGACGGAGCCGGTGTGTCTGTTTTTATTATGTGCAATAATGGATACATCGAGAGGAGCAGGATCGGTGAGGGTGGCGAAGGTGACGGTGGCATTGCCGTCATCGTCGGCGACGGCTCTGCCTATCAGGACACCGCTTTGCATGACCGCTATCCGTGCATAGGGCGCATCGGTTTCAAAAGGTAACTCGCTGCTGCCGATAGTGATGCTGACAGGATAGGAGGCTATGATGTCGGTCGGCACGGCCGTCCAGATATCCAGACTGGGATCGCCGAAGAGGTTTGTTTCATAAGCTACCCAACGGCAATACTCGTCATTGTTGATATAGGAGACATCCACTTCTTTCGAGGCGGCATTTGTTCTCCCAATGGCGGTTATATTGTCACCGAAAATGGCACTGAAGAACTGTCTGTCATAGTATTGTGATGAGCTGTTGGTTCCACCCGGATCATACCACCCATACCTCGAGTTGGCTATGGCGGCCACCTCACCTGTCTCAAGACCGGTGAAGACCTCGGCAAAACAGTCATCACCATAGTATCCGTAGTCATTCCTGTTATCAAAGGAACCGTTGTAACAGCCCTGTGAGTAACCGATGACATAACCCCTGGTGACACCGTCGTTGGTGAAATTAGTGGTGGTGAGGTCGGAATTGTACATCTTCATATTGTAATCCACATTGGAATGGCCCAGGTGATTCATCAGGTTCACTCCGATGTCGTCAAACTGGTGAAAAATATCCGTTTTATCCCATCCGCCTGACATATCATAAAGCTTGGTGATAGTGAAGTTGTCGGGGAAGCCGGTGGTGGTGTAACCGTTGTTTGAGCTGCCGTTGACAATTTCATCTTTGTACGTTCCCCCCCATGTCTGTGAGTCGAGCTGTTCCCCGAGGATGAGTGCTTTCTCAACATCAGCGGTGACGGGAGCATCCTGATACATATACAGCTTATGGGTGAAATTGGCGATCTCAGTGGTATTATCAACGCAAAGCCGCCCGATGGACACCTCGGAATAGAGGTCTGCCTCGCCCGGTTCGCCCCATTGGTTATCACCATCATTATTCCAGTTGCCGTCAAGGTTGGAATAGTACATGTCGGAAGCGATATCATCATCATCAACGGCGGTCAGACCACGGTGGGGGATGATCCTGTCGTTAGGATTGGCAGGATCGGCATCGCCACCCAGGATGACATACCGGATGCCATGATTGGTGTAATAATCGATGATGCAATTTCTTATTTTTTCCTGATCATCGTCACCGCTGTATTGGGCATAGATTTCCTCCGTGGTCACCTGTTTGACCAGGAACCCGACGGAGGTTTTGTAGCTGACGTAATCATCGAAGGAAGGCATCAGGGCACTGTTCGAAATCAGCAACAGGTCATAGTCATCATTATCTCTGACCGGGTCATCAGGGTAATCACCGAGTACATCGGGATTGTCGACGATGTGTCTGATCCTGTTTTCGACCTCCGGTGATGTTCTCAGGAATCTGGTGGCTTCCGACGCACGGGCGGAAGCATGAGTTTTGATCTTAATGGTGATATCCTGTATAAACCGGGCTTCCTCGTTGGCAGGGATGTATATCACAGGGCACAGGGTAAAGGATGCGATGCCGTGTCCGCAAAGGTAATTGGTGGCGGGTGGCCCCAGGATGCCCGCCGGATAAGGATCACCTGAATCGTAGATGGTCTTGTCGGGAAACGGGGGGGTTATGATTCCATTAAAGTGCGAAATGGGTACAGGCTTGCTCGCCGGTTTGATCTTTATCCCGTACTCGGTGGGATAAAAGGTAACGGAGACGACAGTGGCACTGAGAAGCTCGTAATTATAAGGCAGGAGCAAGTCTATGCCACGGTAAGGTAATTCGGGTGTCCCCTCTTTTCCCTGATTCATACAATTCGGATAAATGATTTGTGAAAAGCCATCCGTGGTTTGGCTGATGACGGGTTTATCAAAGTGAAAAGAGTAAGTTTGGGAATAGAGGATAGGGGTGAACGCAATGAACAGAATGATGGTAAATAAAGTAAATTTTTTCATGATATATTGGATTTTATTGACCTAACAAATTTAGTTATAATTTACAAATTTTCCTGAAAAATATCATCTTAATTTGAGCCCAGCTCAGAATAAAAAAGGCTTCCTGACGGGGAAGCCTTTTCAATAGCTGTTGACATTCAATTATTTCTGAATGATCACCTTTTTAACCAAGTCAATATGGGCACCTTTAATAATGATATAATATAATCCGTTCTCATTATTACTCAAATCGAAGTGCCTGATCGATTTGCCAGATAAAGGAATATTCTTTTCTTCCGAAACCGTCAGACCCAGGGTATTCGTTATTCTGATGCTAACGATATCGTTTTTGGCCGGATTGACTTCCATTGTAAAGGAGCCTTTATTGGGATTGGGGAAAACAATGACTTCACAGTCGACTGAGTTTCCCGCAATGCCGCTGCAATCTTCAAAGTAGATGGCTATTTCATCCGAAGCCTGGCATCCGTTTACGTCAGTCACTGTCACGCCGATCACTTTGGTGCCGCCGATGCCGACACCTGTCGAGTCGACGGTGATGGTCTGGCTCGTCTGACCTGTTGACCACAGCCAGGATTGAGCGTCAGGGTTGCCTGCATTTAACGTCAGAACATGGTTATGGCAGATGCTGGTGTCGGCACCCAGATTAACAACCGGCAGAGAGTTGACCTGAACAGACAGGTTGTAAGAAGCATAACAGCCGGTAGCGTTCTGTGTTTCCATCACCGAAATGACACCGTCACCGGGTTGATCCCATGTGACTTTGACCACGCAGCTGTCCTGACCTTCGGTGATCACACCACCGGTAGCCGACCAGGCATAGGAATGACCTTCCTGGTATGGGGTGGAATAGATGACATCCGCGTCACTGCTGCAAACCTCCTGTGGTCCTGTAGCCATTGGCTCCGGTAAAGGATTGATGGTGACGGGAAATGTCACTGTCGTCTGGCATCCCGTCGTTTCGACGGTCACGGTGAGGGTCACCAGACCTTCGCCGGCATCGCCCCAGGTCACCATAATCTGATTGGTGTTATTACCTTGCTCTATGGTGCCGCCGGTGACGTCCCAATGGTACAGGTAGCCTTCCATTTCAGGGGTAGCATAGGCCGTTTCCCCGCTGTTCCGGCACACAGACTGCTCACCCGAAATCTCAGGCGCCGGCAGTTCATTGATGGTCAGTACCATATCATCAGAAACGATATCGCAGGGTTCCCGTGTCGCTGCCAGGGTGAGGGTCACCTCACCCGCCATGATGTCGGCCATACCGGGTATGTAAACAGGTGTCAGAATACCGGGATCATCAAAGGTTCCGTCACCTGACGTTGTCCATTGCAATGTGGTGTAATTCTCAGCCATGGCCTGACCGGCGGTGTAAGTGTCCCCGTCACAGATTCCGGCATCATCACCCGCAATGACCACAGGCATTTTGTGGATGGTCAGCACCATGTTGTCGCTCACCACGTCACCCTGAGAGCCAAATACCACCAGGATGTTGGTGACGCTGCCCGCTTCGATGTCAATATCGCTGGGGGTATATACGGGATTGATGATGGTGGCGTCATCAAAACTTCCGGTGCCGGTGGTGGTCCACATGAGCGAGTCATAATAGGTAGCCGTGGCATTAAGCTGGCATATGTGATCCTGGCAGATGGTTTCATCGGGACCTGCATAGGCGGTGGTCACCAGCTCCGGCGGCAGGGAGATGTAGTCGATCCATGCCGCATCCTGGCCACCCGCCACATACTGGTCTTTTATATAGCTCCACGTAAACGTATGAGCTCCGGCGGTGACAGGAAAGGCGGCACGTTGCCAGCTGACCTCACCCGACCACTGGGCCATTTTTACATTGTCGATATAAAACTGAAGAAAATCGTACGTGGCTTCCGATGACACCTTCAGGTAAAAGGAGATGCTGTCGTCATTCATCACCTGGTAATCCAGTTTCATCTTTGATGACTGCTGGTTGCCGATCACTCCTGAGCGGGCACAGTAAGTGCCTTCATATGGAAGGGTCTGGCAGATGGTCCAGGGTTGATTGCCGGCAAAGGTCCATGCGAAGCTGTCAAAGGTACCGCTTTCCCAGTCTTCGAGTATCAACCCGACCTTGGCATAGAATGTCTTTTCGGCCGATTGTTGTCCTGCCTGGGTATGGCATAACATGTCGACTACCGTACCGATGGCGGTACCCGGATCGACTGAGACATTGAACTGGGCGTCTTTGCTTTCACCGGTGGCCAGTGTCCCCAGATCGGAGGTAGAAGTGTTAAGGATAAGGAACGGACTGGTGGTGGTGACCGATGAAGTCCCTTCATAAGCATCGCTGTGGCCTTGGTTCGATATGGAGATGAAAACATCGGCTGTTTCACCGGGATCAAGACGGTTATTGCCGTTACCGTCAGGGTCGGAGATGGTCATGGCGCCGATTTTCAGAACGGGAGCCAGAGCGGTGGCAGTGAAATGGCTCATCCAGCTGGAATCCTGGCTGTCGGTGGCCGTCATTTCGAAGGTGACCTGATGCCCGTCGGGGATGTCGGATGCCACTTCCACGGTAAAGGCATCCTCAACGGTTGTTTGGCCGTTGGCCGGTACATAACCGAAATTTTCCCCGTCATCGGTAATAGTCACATATGGATCATTGGCCGAGATGGTTACGAAGACATCCTGGGCATCCTCCACGCCCACATTTTTCACCGTCATCGACAGCATGACGGTCTCCCCGTAGTCCATCTGCCCGTTGCCATTACCCTGGCTATCATCAATGCTGTAAGAGTCATAAACAACATACGGTCCGTTGGGAGCGATGACCATGATGGATCCTGTGAGCCGGTTTCTGTTATGCGCAATGATCGATATCTCGAGAGGGGTTACATCGACCAGAGGTGGGAAGGTTACCGTTGCATAGCCGCCGCCATCGGTTATCGCTCTTCCGATGAGGATGCCGTCCTTCATGACCGCTATTCTGGCATAAGGAGCATCGGTTTCGAAAGAGATATCACTGGTCGCTATGACCACCGTTTCGGGATAGGTTGCCACAATGTCGGTGGGAACAGCTGTCCAGACATCCAGGCTGGGATCACCGAAGAGATTCGACTCATAAGCCACCCAACGGCAATATTCATCATTATTGATATAGGAAACATCCTTTTCCTTTGCCTGGGCATTCATATCGCCGATGGTGGTGACACCCTCACCGAAGAGGGCATCAAAAAACTGCCTGTCGTAATATTGTGACGAGCTGTTTGTTCCACCCGGGTCGTACCAGCCATACCTGGAATTGGCCACACAAGCCACCTCACCCGTTTCAAGTCCGGTGAAAACTTCGGCAAAACAGTCACTCTCATAGGATCCGTAATCATTTCTGTTATCAAAGGAACCGTTGTAACACCCTTGTGAATAGGCAATGACATAACCCCTTGTCACACCGTCGTTGGTGAAATTGGTGGTGGTGAGGTCGGAATTGTACATCTTCATATTGTAATCCACATTGGAATGGCCCAGGTGGTTGAGGAGATTGACACCGGCATTGTCGAACTGGTTGAAGACATCGGTTTTATCCCACATGAACAGCATCTCATAAAGCTTGGTGATGTTGAAGTGGGCAGGGAAACCGGTGGTGGTGTAACCGTTGTTGGAACTGCCGTTGACAATTTCATCCTTGTATGTGCCGCCATATGTCTGTGAGTCAAGTTCTTCACCCAGGATAAGGGCTTTCTCCACATCGTCGGTGACCGGTGCATTCTGGTACATGAACAGCTTGTGAGTGAAATTGGCGATCTCGGTCACATTATCGACGCAAAGCCGGCCGATAGCCACTTCGGAATAGAGGTCGGCTTCACCGGGTTCGCCCCAGTAATTATCGCCATCGGTATTCCAGTTACCGTCGAGGTTGGAATAGTACATGTCAGAAGCGATGTCGTTGTCATCCACGGCGTCCAGACCACGGTGGGGGATGATCCTGTCGGCAGGATTGTTGGGATCGGCGTCACCGCCCAGAATGACATAGGAGATGCCATGGTTGGTGTAATAATCGATGATGCAGTTCCGGATTTTATCCTGGTCATCCTGGCCGTCGTATTGTGCATATATCTCCTCGGTGGTCACCTGCTTCACGGCAAAACCCGTCGAGATTTTATAGCTGACATAATCATCAAAGGCAGGCATCAAAGCTGTGTTTGAAATGAGCAGCAGGTCATAGTCATCGCCGTCACGGGTGCTATTCGACGGGTAATCACTGATCATCCCGGGATTGTCGACGATGTGGTTGATCCTGTTCTCCACCTCCGGCGTTGACTTCAGATAGTCAGTAGCTTTTCTTGCACGGTCCGACGTGTGGGTTTTGATCTCAATGGTGATATCACGGATAAATTGAACCTCTCCCAGGACCGGTTTATAAATAACGGGGCACAATGTGAATGATGCAACACCATGACCGCAAAGGAAGTTTGTTGACGGAGAGCTGATGATGGCCGAGGGGAAAGGATCGGCGGAACCGTAAATGGCCCCGTCGGGAACAGGCGTGCTGAAAGTTCCGTCATAGTGTGAGATCGGGACGGGCTTGCTCGCCGGTTTTATCTTTATGCCCTGTTCGGTGGGGTAAAAGGTGACCGAGATGACACCGGCACTCACGATCTCATGGTGGTAAGGCAGGAGCAGGTCAATGCCCCGGTAAGGTAATTCAGGCGTCCCCTCCTTTCCCATATTCCTGCAATCCGGATAGACTATTAGTGAGTAGCCATCGGCAGCAGGAGTAATCAGGGGCATATCAAAATGAAACGTGTAAGTCTGGGAATAAAGGCTTTGCCCAAAAAGGGTAAATAAAATAACAGCTAACGGAGTTAATTTTTTCATGTTGTTGTTGATTTAAATGAGCTGATAAATATAAACATTAGTTCAATCCTGCCATCTGGGACGAATATCTTTATTTGTTGATGATGATTTTTTTCACCGATTCGTGCCGTGAACCTTTGATGAAGATATAGTATAAGCCATCGTCGCAGTCACCTAAATCAAAATACCTGACTGTCTTGCCTGTTACAGGTATATACCTTTCTTCAAACACATTTAATCCCAAAGTATTCGTAATGATGATGCTGATTACATCATTATATACCGGGTCAAGTTCCAGGGTGAATTGACCATTATTGGGGTTTGGAAAAATGGTGATGCCGTGATTGCGGCTGTTTTCGGTCAGGCCGGAACAGTCTTCAAAATAGACGGATATGGTATCGGATGCATGACAGCCGTTGGAACCTGTGACAACGACGGATATCACCCTTGTGCCTCCTATGCCTGCCGCTGAAGAGTCAACGGTGATGGTCTGTGTCGTCTCCCCTGTCGACCATATCCAGGATTGGGCATCGGGATTTCCGGCATTCAGAGTTAACAGATGGTTATGGCAAATGCTGGTGTCGGCACCCAGGTCCACCACGGGTAAAGGTTTCACTTTAACGCCAAGGGTCGTTGAATCATAACAGCCCGTATGGTCATTGGTCTGGACCAGTGCAACAAGACCGTCGCCGGGATGAAGCCATGTCACCTTTATTATGCTTGTATCATGCCCTGCCGTTATAATCCCACCGGTGACCGACCAGGCATAAGAATTTCCATAAAGGTATTGGGTGGAATAGATCATATCCGAATCATGGTTGCAAACTTGCTGCTCTCCTGTGATGTGCGGGTTTGGCAGAGGATTGATGGTCACGGGAAAGGTGACGGTTTTGTGACATCCGGTGGCTGCGATGGTCTCGGTGAGTGTCACCAGACCCTGTCCGGCATCCTTCCAGGATACCACGATCCGGCTGCTGTCGTTGCTTTGCTGTATGGTTCCCCCTGTGACTTCCCAGAGATAAAGGTGTCCTTCGTTCTGAATGGTGGAGTACATCACCCCTTCATCATGTTCACACACAACAGATGCACCTGAGATGACCGGAGCGGGAAGTCGGTTGATGACCAGGGTCAGATCATTCGAAACGGTGGCGCAGGGTTCATTGGTGGCTGACAGGGTCAGGGTAACCTCACCCGCCAGCAGATCGGACATACCCGGAGTGTAAACGGGTGTCAGGATAGCCGGGTCATCAAAGGTCCCGTCACCCGACGTTGTCCAGGACAACAGCGTGTAATTTTCCGCTTCGGCTTGCGTCACCGTTAATGATTCACCGGGACAAAGGGCCGCACTGTCACCGGCATATACCACCGGCATTTTGCGTATGGTGATCACCATGGTGTCGCTCTTTATATCATCGTCGGTGCCATAAACGACTAAGCTGTTCGACACCAGCCCGGTATCAATGTCACCTTCACTGGGGGTATAAACGGGATTGAGAATGGTGTCATTGTCAAAGGTACCGGTACCTGAGGTGACCCACATCAGCGAGTCGTAAAAAGTGGCTGAGGCGTTCATTTGGCACGTGCTGCCCTGGCAGATGGTCTGGTCGGGGCCGGCATAAACGGTGGTCACCGGCGCCTGCGGAAATGAAATATAATCGACCCAAGCGGCATCCTGTCCTCCTGTCATCGAAATATCCTTGGCATAGCTCCAACGAAAGGTATGCTGGCCGGCTGTGACAGGATAGGTGACCCTTAGCCAGTCTTTTTCACCCGACCATTCATCGACCAGCACACTATCGATGTAAAACTCAAGAAAATCGTAACTGGTCTCCGATGATACTTTCCTGTAAAAAGAGAGGCTGTCGTCATCCATTACAGTGTAGTCGAGGTTCAACTGGGACGACTGAAGATTAACTATGTCGCCCGATTTGGCGCAATACATCCCTTCAAAGGGGTTTTCGGTGGTGATGGTCCAGGGGCTGTTACCGCCGAAGGTCCAGAGAAAATTGTCAAAGGTACCGCTCTCCCAGTCCTCCAGTATCAGTCCGACCTTTGCCACGAACGTTTTAAACACCGTCATTTGATCAGTAAGAACCTCACAGGTGAGGTCGACCGCTGTTCCGGGCGGTGTCCCTTCGTTGACGGCAACATCGAACATGGCCTCCTTGTCTTCGCCTGCCGTCAGGGTATCCAGGTCGTATGTGGCGCCGGTGACCATGAGATAGGGACTGGTAGTGGTGAGCAATGACTGCACATCACATGCGTCACTATGACCACTGTTCGAAACGGTGATGCCGATACCGGCTGTCTCGCCCGGATCGAGACGGCCATTGCAGTTTCCCACGGAATCGGAGACGACCATGGTGCCGATCTGAAGGAAGGGCGCCAGTCCCGTAATCGTAAAATAACTGACCCAGGTCGAATCCTGACTATCTGTGGCCGTCATTTCAAAAGTGACCTGATGACCGTCGGGGATGTCGGACGCCGCTGCAATGGTGAAAGCATTTTCAGCGGTCGCCTGCCCGCCGGCGGTGATGTCTCCGAAGTTTTCTTCCCCGTCGGCAATGGTTATGTAAGGATCATTGGATACAATGGTGACCATGACGTTCTGAGCCTCCTCCATGCCGACATTTTTGGCCGTCACCGTCAGCATAACCGACTCACCGTAATCCATCAGGCCGTTGTTGTTTCCTGTTTCATCATCGATCACATAAGAGTCGAAGATGATATAAGGGCCTTCGGGTGGAATGATATTGACAGACTGGACATAGCGGTAGCAATTCTGTTTGGTCACCGTCACGAGCATGATATTGGAAGGCATTTGGGGTTGGATAGGGATGGCGACCGTCTCACCGGTGCCCTCACCCGTGCCGATGATCTCCCCGTTGACGGTCAGGCTGATGAAAGCCCCTTCCGGAGCGTTGACAACGAAGAAGGGATTACCGCTGTATAAAACCGGATCGTGGACGACGGTGAGAGTCTGCGGAACCTCAGAGTAAAGGGTCAGAAAAGCATCGCCATGATGATGAAAAAGATGGTATGTCACCTCCTTATCCTCGGTGTTATAAGGCCATGCCGATTGCTGGAGGAAATATTTACCGGCGACATTGCCAAAAGCGGGCAACTCCCCCCGCGATGCGGGTGTGGTGCCGTACAACGGCATGAAATCAGGCCACATGTTATCGTACATACCCCATACATAAGTGTCATTGACAAAAGAATAAGAAGTTTCTGTGGCGCCAATGAGACCCAGGGCGCCTGAGTTTTGTCCGTTGTAAGTGTAACGGTGAAATTTTTCAGCGAAACATTCTCCGTACCAGTCAAATTTACCTGTCAGGCAATTGACTGAGAAAACAAAAGTGAGATCGGTATTGATGAGCCCGTCGATATCCTGATTATGATATGAAGGTTCCTCCCAGCCGGTCTCCATGCCGTGATCGCGGTGCTGGAGCAGAAAAGCGCCGGCATTGATGGCATTGTTGATCATCGTTGCATTGCCACCGGTCCATCCCCCCAGCTCCGTGGGTGATGCGGGGATGTAACCCAGACCCGGCGGACCGAATAAAGTAAGGATCTGCCCGGTGTTAGGCGCCGTCGACCAGGGATCGACATTGGGATCGCCGTCGTTGATTTCATTGATTCGCACCGGGTCTTTACCTTGCACATGTTTAAAATAGCCTCCTATCGTTTCGGAACAGATCTGGAACCAGCGGTCGGTCTGCCAGCCCAGGGCCGTGATGGGATGATCGTAAAAATCCGGGTTGGTGGGCGGATGCCGTTCATAGTTCAGGAATTTGGTCACCATGGTCTGCAGCTGGCTTGCATTATTGGCGGTGATGCGCGCAAAAACCATATCGGGCAGGTTATCACCGTTGACATCAGCATAGATGTTGTCGGAGACACAGTAGTTGTCATATAGCGGGCTGAAGATGCTGTTGTTCATATTGGTGCCGTAATCGCCCAACAGTAAGACAGCCACGGGGGGAATGGTCCAGGTTTGATAGGCATTGTCAAAATAATTTTCGAGTAGGGTGGCCGTATTTCCGCCAATGTCGGAGAGGGTAACCACGCCAGAGCGTATGCCCTGCAAGGTACGGAACACACGGATGGAGTCGGCCCACTGTTGAAATTCATCTCCGTCGGGTGAAACGATGAGGTATTCATACCCTGTGTCATCCCTTGTCCAGCCCGCGGTACGTTTACCGTAATCAATGTCCGGCAGGGCATCGCCATTCAACAGGGCATCCTTCAGAATGGGATCAAACCAGAGGCTGCGAAGCCTGTCGTCACCGAAATGTCCGTTGCCGCCCCGGAAGGTGATCTCCACTTCAATATCCCTTAAAACAATGAGCTCTTTGGTCACCGGGTTGTACCGGAAGGGTGTGATACCCAGTATGACGGCATCCACACCTCTGAGTTGTGTGGGCTGTGAGAGCTGAACGGGATGGTCAGGATAAAAGGCATTCCTGGAATAGATCCGATCATTCTTTTGATATACCAGGGGACGGTCATCGGATTCCAGCGGTATCTGCGGCGCCGGTGCCAGGTCAACGGGGCTGTAACTCACTGTCCTCACTGCTTTCACATGCAGTATGGCTTCCGAACCCTGCGGGATGGCAATGTAGCGTCCTCCTCCCGGCAGGTCGGGCGCTCCCGCATCATTGGGCAGAAAATATCCCGGCAACTCCACGGTTTGCATGCTGTCATTGCCGACAGCCCTTGTGCCTATGGTAAATTCATTGATAGAATAGATGACCGTAACATGTTGTGCATCTTTTTCTTTTACTGTGTACCCGGCCTTGCCCCAGCTGCCGGCATAGCTTATTTTTTGAGCTGCACCTGTGGAACAGATAAAAAATGTGAGGCTCATTATCAGATACTGAAGCCGGAAGGGTAAATATTTCATGATCAGATAAAAATAAATTAAAGGACAGAATAAATAGTACCGATCGTCATTTCACTCGGGAATAACAAATTTAAATGAATTGAGTGACCTATTTTGATTCTGTTAAAGGAGGGATGTTATTTATAATGAATCAAAATAATTTAAAAATAATCCGGGTTCTGATAATGTGGGTATAAAAAGAGTTTGTATCAGGATACATAATTTTCAATGAAATACGGATGACGCGGATCAAACGGATAATCCATGTCATCCGTGTTCTATCATGCCTGCAGTATCGAGTGGGCCTTATCTTTGGATAACGACCTTCTTCACCGCATGGATCCGGTCACTGTCGATAAACAGGTAATAGATGCCATCCCTTGCATTGTCCAGACGAAGCTCCTTCATCAATTTACCGGTGAGGTGCATGTTTCTTTCTTCAAACACCGTTGATCCCGAAGCGCTGATAATCCTGACGGAGATGATGTCATTTTGTTCAGGATCGAGTTCCAGTGTGAAGGTGCCTTTGTTTGGATTAGGGAAGATTTTTACCTCCAGCCCGTAAGCATTTTCAGGTATGCCCGAGCAATCCTGGAAGTAAATGGATATCTCGTCGGAGGCTTCGCAGCCCTGAGCATCGGTGACGGTGACGGAGACCACTTTGGTTCCCCCTATGCCCACACCGGTGGAATCGACGACGATAGTTTGTGTGGTCTCGCCTGTGGACCAGATCCATGACAGGGCATCAGGGTTACCGGCATTTAGGATCAGGATGTGGTTGTGGCAGATGCTGGTATCGTTGCCCAGGTTGATCACAGGCAGGGGATTGATGGTGACATCCATGGAGGATCCGGCCTGGCATCCCGTGGCCTCTGTCGTTTCCATGACCCCGACGGTTCCTGTTCCGGCATCGCCCCAGGTGACGTTTATCTCATTGCTGTTCTGGCTGCTCACTATTTCACCACCGGTGACCGTCCATTCATAGCTGTCGCCTTCCACAGAAGGAGTGGTATAGATGACATCGGCGCTTCCCTGGCAAACGGCCGTCTCTCCTGACACGTCAGGCTCGGGAAGAGCATGGATGGCCACGTCAAGAGTATCGGTTTTTTCACATCCGGTGCCCAGATCGGTCAACAGCAGGACCACCTGTCCTCCTTCGGGATTATCCCAGTTAACGGTGATCTGGTGGGTATCCTGTCCCTCCATGATGGTACCTCCGGTCACAATCCATTCATACCCATAATCTGGTATGCTGTCGTTCATATAGATTTCCTGGTTATTGAGACATGCTGCAACGGATCCTGAGATAGCCGGCTGAGCTGAGCTGTGGATCGTCAGGGTCATGTCATCGGCAGCATCGGGACATGTTTCCTGTGTGCCTGTCATGATGAGCGACACAGCCCCGGCACTGATATCACCGGGTCCGGGGATGTAAACAGGATTGGGGATTGTGGGATCATCAAAGGTACCATCCCCTGAGGTGGACCATTCTATTCCCATAGTGTTCTCCGCAGTAGCCTGTTCTAAAAAGAAGTACTGGTAATCGCAGATCTCTGCATCGCTTCCGGCATAAACGCCAGGTTGCGGATTGACCGTCAGAACCATGTCGTCGCTCACCTCTCCGGTAACCCCATGAACAGTGAGTGTCAGTGTTACCGCGCCGGCGGCCGCATCTTCCGAACCTGGCGTATAGACAGGATTGAGGATTGTATTGTTATCGAAAGTACCTGTACCCGAAGTGGTCCATTCAAGGGAATCATAAAATTCTGCAACACCCTGCAGCATATAGCCAATATTTTCACAGGTTGTGGCATCAGGGCCGGCATACGTCCAGGTCCGTGGCTCAGGCGGGAATACGATGTAGTCAATCCAGGCTCTGTCGTCACCTCCGGAGTTGATGTAATCCTTGGAATAAACCCATTTAAAAACATGTTCTCCGGCAGTTACGGGGTAGACAACCCTGCCCCATTCAACTTCTCCTGACCATTCATCCATCATTTGGGAGTCGATATAAAAGACCAGATAATCATACGTATATTCAGATGATACCTTGCGATAAAAGGAAATGGAGTCATCACCGGCAACATTGTAAGTAAGATACATCTCCGATGTCGAAATATCTCCAATTTGTCCTGACCGGGCACAATAAGATCCTTCATTAACATTTCCTTCCGTGATCATCCATGCTGCATTACCTCCGAATTGCCATGGAAAATTGTCGAAGTTACCGGTTTCAAAATCTTCGACGATGATTCCGATGGTGAGGATGAAGTCCTTTTCGATGGATGTGACAGTACCATTTGCGACATAAATAAACGAGGCAGGTGTACCGATGGGGGCGGCAGCGTTGACGGTGACATTGAACACCGCGTAGCCGGTTTCACCTGTTGCGACCGTCGCCAGATCAAAAGATGTATTGTTCAAAGTGAGATATCCAAAGGTTGTAGCCAGGGTAGTCATTACCCCGGTAGCATCGAAAGAACCCGGGTTGGATGTCCCAATCCTTATATCGGCCGTTTCACCGGGGTCGAGCCTGCGGTTATTGTTGCCTGTGGGATCGGAAATGGTGATAGAGCTGACGACGAGCGCCGGGGCATGCGACACGACTTTGAAGGTACTGGTGAAAACGCTGTCATTCATATCAACGGCCTTCAGTTTAAATGCCACCTGCACGCCATCCGGGATGTACTGTGAGACCTCAAAGGCAAAGGCATCGTCGATCGTTTTAGCCTCGTCAACCGCGAAATCACCGAAGTTCTCGGTGCTGTCGGTAAACGTGATATAAGGGCTTTGGCTTGAAATCGTAACATTGATCTGTGAACCGGGCGTATCACCAATATTCTTCAGGGTCATATTCAGCAGGATCGATTCACCGTAATCCATTTCGCCGTTATCGTTGCCCTGTGAGTCATTGATCGTATAGGAATTGAAGATAACCCATGGTTGGTTGGGAGGGGGACCTGTCACGTAAGGTGACACGTAGGTCATGCAATAGCCAAGCCTGTTGTCGGTCCACGAGGGATAAACCATGCGGTTAAGGGATGTGATGCCCAGGTAGTCACCCATATAATTTACAGCCATGTTGGGTATCGGGCTCGGTGTGAAGGCCACATCGCTGACTTTAAAGTCTTCCCAGCTGTCGCCCCCGTTATTGGAAGTGGCACAATAAACCTCGCATTGGAAGCTGCTTACATTCCTGTCATCATAAAAAATAATATTCAGGGTACCATAGACAGGGTCACAGGTGATCCACGGGAAAAAGTGCTCCTTTCCCAATCCTGCGGGATCCTGGTTTATCCTGACAGGAGCCGACCAGGTGTTCCCCTGATCGGATGATTTGATCATATACACATCAATGTCGGAGCCGGCATTCACTCCCGGCACCCCGATATTTGGCCATACGGCGTAAATGGTGCCTCTGTCGGGACTATTGCTGATGTCCACCGTCATGGAAGGGAAAGAGTTGACACGCATGCATTTGGATGTCTCACTCGTTCTGATGCCCTTGATGTTGGTGATTATCCTGACAGCCGGTTCGAAGGTGACCCCGCCGTCGAACGACCTGGCGAATCCCAGAGCCGTTTCATCTGAAGGCCAGGTGTCGTAAATGGCCCATATAGCATATACCTGCCCGTCAGGACCCGTGTGTATATTGACGCCCTGATTCATATTCCCTGCATTGACTGCGCTGCTGATAATGATTCTTGGAGACCAGGTGGCGCCTCCGTCAGTTGATCTTTTAAAAGCGACTTCCATATAATCTGAACCGGCCGCAATCCTGGTCCAGGTATCATAAAGATAACCCTGGTAAGGGCTTGACAGGCTGTTATCCACCCACAAATGGTTTTTGTCGCCCCCTACATCTACCTGAACAGGAGTCCAGGTCTGACCCTGATCCGTTGAATAAGAAACACCCTGTCCGTAATTGCTGGAAATATATCCGACATAATAACGACCGTCGAGGCTGATGGCCGTGGCAGGATCACCAAAATTTTCCCCTCCTGCTCCTTCCAGTTCACCCTCCCAGTTTTCCCCGCTGTCGAAGGAATAAAAATCAGTGGCTCCGTATATTATAATGCCTACCGGATTAGGTGTGGAATTATTCGAGTTCAGGATATTTTTATTGTCGTTCGGATTCACAAACACGCTGTTTTCACTCTGCGTGCAATTAAGCCCGGTCACCGGAACATCCGGCGAATCATCCGTCCTGACGCCCGGCGCATGGATCTTGCTTGATGTATAGATGGCAGGCATGACTTCCACTGTGGGAGTGGGCTCTATATAGCCTTTTTTTAGCATGTTCATCCAGTAAACCATATTGTCGATACGGGTATCGACGAGGTTTTCGCAACCCGGTTTTACTCTCGGGAAGTGCTTCCCCGGCTGCTGTTGAGCCGAAACTTCAACAATCCCAAGGAAAAAGATAATTTGTAAAAAAATAAGGGGTCTGAGTGTATTCATACCGTTAGATAAATGAAAAAGAAGATGTTTAATAAAGCAGGAATCAATGATTTCAGTGCTATAAAATTATGGAATTATTTGGTCTGGTGATAATTTTAGATTTCAATAGGGGACGGCTTAGATTCCGTTAAAATCCGAACGGAGAAGCTTATATTCATGTCAACCTTTTTGGGTTTTGCTGTCTGCCATGTTCATTACGGCTATAATAATGTCACCACTTCGGGGTTTTACGGTTCGTTACCGCTCACAATTAGACTTTTATTATATTTCGTGATAAAAAGTTATCAACAATTGTATTACCTTTTTGTATTAACCGGATTAATTTGAGTTAAATAAAATTTTAAAATCAATATCAATATTAATATTGACACATGTAACTAATTATATACATTGGCTTTATTCTGAAATATACGATAGATCATAAATTCAATCATTCAACTAAATAAATCACCATGAAGACAACTATTTACCTTTTAAAAAAATCAGGAGCATTACTTTTAGCTTTAATCGTTGCTGTTTCCTGTTATTCCCAATCCATCCTTATCGACAGTACATTTTACACAGATTCGCAAATTTATCCCTTTACCGGTATCGATTCGATAACAGGACTGAAAATGAGCGGATTGGTGTCATTAAAGAGCGATTCCGCTTTGGTGAGGGTGATCCTTTCAAACAGCAGCGGACTGGAATACATGGTTTTTGAAGCCTATCCGCTGATTGAACCGGAAACTGATTTTTCATTTTCGCAATCATGCGATGAAACCTGCTATCTGAACTTCTTTGGGCCTTACGGCCTCATCATTAATATGACTGATGCCGTCCTGACCATCGATACCTTGCAGGTCATAACCAATGGCACAGGTAATCTTGATTCGTTACAATATGCTTGTAAAAGAGCAAACGATGTCATGAAGATTGAGATGATAAACTTAAATATACCCCGATTCAACCTGGAATATGTGGCTGGTGACAACTCAACTGTGGCAGACTATTATTATAGCAAAAAAATTATCTATGGCGAAAAGTATAATCTTGGGGGATATGACTATTACATGAAAGGTATCTTCAGTTTTCCATGGCCTGAAGAAAGAGACTACTGCACGGGAAACATTATTAAATCCTTTGATTGGCGAAGCCGGCATGGAGCCAACCGATTGGGTTCTAAATACTATGATAATGATTCAACTGGTACTGGATGGATGACTATAGCAAAATCTCAGAATCTTCAGACTACATGTGGAGCTTGTTACGCATTTTCTGCAATTGGTGTACTCGAAGGGGATATAAACCTGTATTTCAATCAGCATCTCGATTTCGATTTGTCGGAACAGGATGTTGTATGTAATTCACCAGGTAATTATGGCTGTAATGGCGGGTATCCTGATAATGTTTTTACATATATAAAAGAATCTGGGGTGAAAACAGAATATTGCTTTCCATATCATGCACTTGACAATGAAGATTCTTGTGAGATATGGAATGCCAACTGCAATATACCTGATACTATTGTTATGATCGATTCATTTGGTTATTTATTTTCTATATCTGATAATTTAGCAATTATAAAAAGTTTAATAATGAAAGGACCGCAAACCGTAATTTTCGAGTCAAAATCAAGTAAAGATCATGCTGTGGCTCTTAATGGCTATATGATTGATCCAGCCGATTCAAGTGTCATATGGATATATAAAGAAAGTAAGGGACCAACATTTGGAGAACATGGTTTTGTTAATGCCAGAATAGATTTTAAGGATTATATTAATTTCATAAATTTTAATTCAATTGAATCACCGATTACAGTCATTTGTGACACTCCACAAGTTCGAAGATGTGTAGATCTAGATGAAGACGGTTATTTTAACTGGGGCATTGGGGATAAACCACCTGAATGTGAGTGCCCGGATGGAGAGGATTGTGATGATTCAAATCCCGATTTGGGACCATATGATCCCTTGACCTATTATTGCACATGTAATTTGACTTATGATACCAACGCCCTTCATATTATGAATGATACTACCTGGGCAGAGAGCAACAGCACCAATCGTGATATCATCGTTGATTCAACTGCAACGCTGATTGTGACCGACACAATACGTTTTGTGCCGCAGGCAAAACTCATTGTGATGCCCGGGGCAAGGCTTATTGTTGATGGTGGTACGCTTATAAAAGCTTGTGTTCCATTTTGGCAGGGGATCGAAGTCTGGGGCATGCCCGGTCAACCTCAATTCAATCCTGCAGCACAGGGTTGGGTGATCATTGGTAACGGCGGTTCGGTCCAATATGCCATCACGGCAGTAACAACAGGTAAAAAAGAGGGCGGTAATTACATTCCAGGTCATGAAGGTGGCATTATCAGGGGAAGTGATGCGTTGTTCTTAAACAACAAAACATGCATCGAATTTCATCCTTATCAGAATATGCCCCCTGAAAACCCGGAACTGGATAATTTCAGTTTTTTCACCCAATGTACCTTTGAAACAGATCAAATGGCATTTTTAGATGTCGGATTGCCAGGAACCCAGGTTTCATTGGATGGAGTGAAAGGGATTACATTTCGTGGTTGTACTTTTAAATATGATTATTTCCCAGGTAACTTAAGCATCAATGTTAATAACGATACAGTGATCGGTATATATGCCAATGATGCCGATGTTTATGTCGTACCCGAATATGAATACCCCAATCCCATACCTAATCCGTGTAATGAATGCTATACGGTGATACCAAGTGTATTTGAGAACCTTCGCTATGGGATAAAAGCATTTAATGGAGGTGATAACCGAAGGATATATGTAGATGAAACCGTTTTCAATGATATTAATGAGGGGATCTATCTTTCAGGATACCAGCAGCCTACCGTTATTGCCGACACATTTATAATAACCGGAGCTCATGTGATGAATATTCAGGATGAAACATTCATTGGTGGGCTTTACATGGAAGATTGTTCCGGTTATCATGTTGAAGGAAATAGTTTTACGGGATATTATAACCCTACTCCTTCCGGCTCTACTTATTGGACCATAGGTATATATGTAAAGAATTCAGGAACAGAAGATAACGAAATATACCGGAATTATTTTTCTCATGTGCATGCCGGAATTATTGCCGAGGGAAAAAACAGGGGCTCCGGCACAGGATTATGCATCAAATGCAACAGTATAAATACCGGCCTTAACGATTACCTTGTATGGGAAACAGAACGGGAACAGGGCACTTCCGATGTTGGTATTAAAGAAATGCAGGGTTCTTACGACTCGATTATTACCGCACCGGCAGGTAATATATTTAACTATTATCCTGACACGGCGCGTGATTATGGAGGTCGTGATAAATTGTATTTTAATTACTTTAACGATGCTCAACCTTTTACTTACATTCATCATCAACGACAGGAAAATCCGCTTGATTACCCGCGGGATAGTAATTATACTCGTGAAACAATTTTACTGCAACATCAAAGTTTTTTACCATTTATACCAAATTTGGCGTGTCCTTCTACTATTGATAACAATAACTATAAAAGCGGTTATGATCCACGTCAGGAAATGAATTTTGCCCAAGGTTATATCAATCAGTACCGGAATTTATTAAATTTGTTAGTGGATGGAGGCAGCACCGAAGATCTGAATTTCGATATATTGACGAGTATGCCTGATGATGCCCTGGATATCCGGCAACAGTTAATGGATGACTCGCCTTACCTGTCAGATACCGTGATGAAACAAGCCATTTACAAGGAAGATGTTTTGCCAGATGCCATGATACGGGATGTGCTGACTGCCAATCCTCAATCGGCCAAATCGCAGGGAGTGCTTCAGTCCCTTGACAACCGTTTTGATCCCATGCCCGATTACATGATGGCCGAGATCATGCAGGGGAGAAACTATTTGGGAGCAAAAGAGATACTCGAATCAAAGCTGGGCTACTGGCAACAAATCCGCACCAATGCTAAAAATCAGCTCATACGAAAGTTCCTGTCTGATACCACCATCGTAAATTCTTATGACAGCCTGATCGCTCTGTATGAAAGTGAAACGGACCTCCCGTCGAAATACAGGC
>CAZVNP010000009.1:0-80695 GCA_964628285.1 uncultured Lentimicrobiaceae bacterium | reverse complement strand
CAAGGTTCTATTGTTCAATTGTTCTATTGTTATATTGTTGAGGTGAAAGATGCGATCACCGTATAAACCGGATATCATTAACTGACATTTTCCTGTTAATGAATGCGGGGTTTTTATCGTAATTATGCCATTGGTGGGATTTGGAAAGAAAGTGAAGAGGTTCTTAATAAGTTTGTTTTCATTTACATTCTCAACGTAGATGGAATCACCGTTGGTTGTGTGATATATGTAGCCGCCTCCCACTGCCCAACCGGTATCGCTATTTAACATTTGAATATCCAATATGGGCTCATAAAACATCTGTTGAAGGTGCCAATTTTCGCCACTATTATTCGTAAAATAGATGATCCCATAACCCAACTCAACTGCACCACCTATCCACCCTGTTGAATCATTGACAAAACAGATACAATTTATTGAATATAAATCGTATGTACTTTCTATTGTATGTTCTTCCCAGGTTTCACCGCCATTGTCCGTATGCATAAGTAAATATTGCATAGAAGGTTTTCCTCCCACGGCCCAGCCTGTTATGGTGTCAAAAAAGAATAAATCATAGATTGCATAAAATGTATTTTGAGTAAGATAAATACTTTCCCAAGTTTCTCCTTTGTTTATTGTTTTTACAATACTGCTATATTCATTGTTATTTTCAATATCATAATACCCTCCTCCCCCGAAACCAATGCGATCACTCAGAAAATAAATCGATAGAAGACCACTGGTATTAATTTCGAAAACTTGTTGTGTAAACCAATTATCGCCCCCATCCATAGTATGAACAAGCTGAAAAGCATCATTTTGATTTTTTAGTGTCGCCCATCCATTATTTTCATCCACAAAAAACAGCCGGATCACGTTTTGAGTAGCCGGAGTTTGGATTCCGGTCCATGATTGACCTCCGTCGGTCGTTTTATAGATCACACCGTTTTGGGTAGCGATAAAGCCGGTGTCAGGATTCACAAAAACAATATCGTCTCCCATTATATCCATCCACTGATCATCTATATACCAGTGCCCGCCACCATCGGTCGTATAAAAATAGGGGGTCATTCCTTCTATTGAGGCACAGCCTATGGACCAGCCTAAGTTTTCATTCAGAAAAAATATCCGGTCCAAATAGGTGTAATTTTGCAGATCCAGTTGCATTTCCCATTGGGCTTGCGTATAGCCGGTCGCTAACAATATGAATATCAGCAGAGATGTTAACTTCTTCATAGCCTGATGATTTTATTAGTGAAAGAATGAAGTTGACCGTTAACAGTGTAATTAATTGTGATATAATAAACACTTGCAAGGTAGTTGGAAGTGTTGAAGTATCGATGCCGTAATGATGTTAAAAGAGTTTTTGTATTCATTTTGCCGTTTTACCTAACCTTAAATCTTTCTTCTAAATGAGAAGAATTTTGGTTTTTTAAATTTATCATTGTAGCAATTTCTTTTTTAAAGACTATCATGAATCAACCTTGTTTTACATTTATTTGTGAAACTCAAATTTTAAGAACGTAGTGAATTAAAATTTGCAAGTTGAACAATCCCGCCGGAGGCGGAGGGTATAATACCCCGCCCCTTGGGGGCGGAAATTGGGTCCAGGGCTTGCCCTGGGGTACATACCCGTGATTACCACTATTCATCATTTTATTAATACCACAACCCTTAAAAGGTCGGGATGAAAAATGAAAAAGTTTTCAACAAAATGAAAAATATTTTATAAAGCGCTAATAATCAATCTTGAAAATACATACTAATCTGTCCTCTTAGATAATCTGTTTCTATTTATCCTGATTGGGTTTTCTTCCGTGGGGTGACGATAATGGGCAACTAAAGATAATGCATATATTCGCAAAAAGCAAATATTTGAGAGAAAAAAATTGATCACTGATAACCTGCCTCTAACGTCCTATTTAGAATTTGTACCCTGCCGTCATCAGGAACCAGCGGCCTTCCTGGGGGTAGGGAAAGGGCGTGCTGCCGCCTTGCAGGTAGGCGGTGTTGAAGATGTTATAGACGGTAAAGTCGAGACTGAAGCCACGCAGATCGGGCAGATGGAACCCGGCATTGACGATGGCTGCGGGCTCGACGGTGAGCTCGGGGTTGTGATAGGCCTCGCCGTTCAGGAAGGTGTTGACAGGTGAGGATTCCATACCGACATAATGGAGCGTGCAGTTGATCCACAGCCCGTTATACTTTCTGAAAAGAGGATTCAGGTCGAGGATAAGATTACCGGTCCATTCAGGGATGTTGTCGATACGGTTGCCGATGACGCCATAATCCACGGCGTCGATGGCATACTGCCACGTCGTATTGGCCCTGACATGCACCCGTGCCGCGAGGTAAGACATTTCGCCTTCCACGCCGGCGGATTCGAGACGCCCTGCATTTTTATACCGCGGCATGTCACCGGTGGCGTTGGGATCACGGTAGATAAAGTCGCGGAGCCTGTTGTAAAAGGCGTTCAGCCCCAGGTTGCACTTTTGGTCAAGGAAATGGAAATCGGCGGTGAACTGCACCGATCTCAGATGCTCGGGTAACAGGTTCGCGGAGCCTTTGTAGCTGGGCAGGGAGTTGTAACGGTACCAGTAGGGCGCATCGACAAACGACTGGGCGTACGACAACTTCATGTCGACCAGTGACGAAGGGGTGAAAATAACCGATAACCGCGGGCTGAAGTCCTCGACATTCTTACCCAGGTGTCTTTTTTTATTGTCGTAACGTGCGCCCAGGTTGAGGATGATCTTCTCACCCAGGCGGTGCTTGATCTGAAGGAATCCCGAATAGATGTCCTCCTTTCCTTTGTCGAGGAGGGGTTTTTTGCTGTTGTCCATGACGGTGTCGAACTGGCCGTTGGTGCCTAAGAGGTAAAAGCTGTCGATGAGCTTCATGTCATCGGTCTGTACCCCGCCCAGGATATTCCCGTTGCCCCAGGTTTTGAGGTCATACCTTTTCTTGAGCTGTATGACGCCGCCATAGCTTATCTCGTTCCAGAATATCTTGCCCGACTGGCCTATCACCGGGTTCACGACGAGACACGCCAACACGGCATTGAGGTCGAGGTTGCCCACCGCCATGATGTCCCAGCCTTGGCCGAGGTCGTTGCTGTATTTAAGCTCGGCATGCGATGAGCCTGATGACAGCCCCGGCCCGGTACCCTGAAAGGTCCTGTATTCGCCGTAATCATATACCTCGCCCGTAATGCCGCCGGCCGAGAAAGGTTCGGTGTATTTGCAGTAGCGGACATTGCCCAGCAGCGAGAGGTGACCCTGGTCGTAGACCACGCCTGCATCATACGACGGACGGTCCCTGAAACCGCCTAGGATGGCATAACCGCTCACCGGGTTGGGTGAGTGATCCTGTTCCTGGGGGATGTAATGCTCCTCGCCGTCGGAACGGTAATAGCTTCCCCAGACTAAGATGTCGTTGCTGCGGTTGAACTGCTTGCCCAGCAGGAAATCGGCCTTGGCCTGCCCGAAATTGCCCACACCGGCCGACACCTTCACGCCGTCGACATCCTGTCCTTTTTTGGTGATGATGTTGATGACCGACGTCAGCGCCACGTTGCCGTACAGTGACGAGGCAGGTCCCCGCAGCACCTCGATCTGTTTGATCTTGCCGAGGGAGATGCTGAAATCGGGGTCGGCCTCGGAATAAGCTCTGGAGTTAAGGCGGTGGCCGTTGAGCATGATGAGTATCTTCTGTTGCGACGAGGCATAGACGCCCCGCATGGCGATGTTCAGCTCGTTGTGGTCTTCCACGGCCGTCATGCCCGGGACATACAGGCAGAGCAGCTCTTTGAGGTTCCTGGCGCCGCTGTTGCGTACCATCTCCTCGGTGATGACCGTCACGGGCACCGGCGCCTCACCGATGGGCTCCACCTGGCGCGAGGCCGTGACTAAGCTCGTGAGCGGCTTCCTGATGCTTTCGATGATGGCGACGTAACGCGGCGGATCAAAGACGGTGTTGGGCATGTAGTTGGGATCCAGCTCCACGATGTGCTCGGCCATCATCCTGGTGCTGTCGGCATCATCGTTGGCCAGGTAAGTCAACGCCAGCAGACGGTAAGCCTGGATCTGCTCATCACGGCTGAAGCCTGTCGCCAGACAGGGCTCGATGAGGGCGATGACCTGCTGCAGACGCCCCGCCTCATATTCTTTCTGAGCCTGCCCCAGGACGATCTGACCACACACCTGGGAATGAGCGAGGGCAGGAGAAAGGAGACTACAGGCGCAGGCAAGAAGGAACGGGATGAAACGGTGGCGTTTAAAGGAAGGTAATGATGTGTTAAAGATCCATGACATCGTCCCGGATTTGAAGCGTTAAATTTAAAATAAATTTCAGTGGTATAATGAAAAAATCATAAATTGGCACGACGTATCACTTAATGACAAAGTGAAATGCATGATGCGGTGAAATGGATATCCGTAAAAAACATCCTGGGCTATGAAGTCAGGATTGGGGACATCAATTATGGCGGTCACATGGGCAATGATAGATCGCTGCTTCTTTTCCAGGATGCACGGATAGCCTTTCTCGAATTTCTGGGCTTCTCGGAGAAGAACATCGGGGAAGACAAGGGCATCATTATGAGCGAGGCCCATGTCCATTTCAGAAAAGAGCTGTTCCTGCACGACCGGCTCACCGTGGATGTGAGCGTTGAGGAGGTCACCACCACGTCGTTCACGCTGAAGTACACGGTGCGTTACCTGCACGACAGGGCCGAAGTGATGAACGGCACTACAAAGCTTATTGCCTATGACTATGAGAAGAGGAGGGTGGCGAGGTTGCCGGAAATGTTTCTGGAGAAGGTCAGGGAGGGGTGAGGGGGTTCAAATGCTCAATTGTTCAATGGTTCGATTGTTAAGGGGGTTATTGTTGTATTGTTATAGTGTTATATTGTTGGGTACTTTATATGAAGCAGAATCGGGGAGCCAATGGGTGGGTAACTTTAAGATGGGTGGAATCAATTATTTTTCATTGCGGACATTGCGCATTCTTTGCGCCAGTGCGTTTAAAAAAAGGTCAACCGGATTCCAATTAAAATATTGACGATGAAAAAAACTTTTATTCTATTTTTTCTTTTGAATGTGGTGATGGTTACATCGCTTTTTTCGCAGGCCACATGCATCATCGATTCGCTGCCGGCCTACACCCCGCCGGAGGACTCCATTTATATAGCGGGTGATTTCAACGGCTGGAACCCCGGCGACCCGGTCTATGTCCTTCACAAGAACCCTCAAATTGAAGATAAATGGACCATCACTTTTCCGGCGCAGCCTGAAGGCACCACGTACCAATACAAATTCACCCGCGGCAGCTGGGAGACCGTTGAGAAGGGTCCTATGGGTGAAGAGATCCCTAACCGGCAGTTCACCTTCGGCAACGACGACACGGTGCATATCATCATTTATAACTGGAGGGATTACGGTGGCGGCGGCACTACGGCGGCGGCCAATGTGACGATGATGTCCGATTCGTTTTATATGCCGCAGCTGAACCGAACACGCCGCATCTGGCTTTACCTGCCGCCCGATTATGACTCCACCATGAAAAGCTACCCGGTGCTATACATGCACGACGGCCAGAACCTGTTTGATGCCTTCACGTCGTACGCCGGGGAGTGGCAGGTGGATGAGACGCTCAATACGTTGGCGGAACAGGGTTACCAGGTGCCTATCGTCGTCGGCATCGACAATGGCGGCCTCCTGCGCATCGATGAATATTCACCATGGGTCAACCCGGCATACGGCGGCGGTGAAGGGGGACAGTACATAGCGTTCATTGTCGAAACTCTTAAGCCTTACATCGATGCCCATTACAGGACGCTGCCCGGCAGGGAGCACACCGGCATCATGGGCAGCTCCCTGGGCGGCCTGATATCGCACTACGGCGCCCTGAAGTTCCAGGAGGTGTTCAGCAAAGCAGGCCTCTTCTCACCTTCCTATTGGTTTTCCGACACTGTCTGGTCGTTCACGCGTGAGGCCGGCAAGCACTATCCGATGGCGGTGTACCAGATGTGCGGCGACCAGGAGGGCGCGGGAACGGTCAATGACATGCTGGCCATGCAGGACAGCCTCATAAGCTGCGGCTTTGATGCTGGTGAGGTCTATTCTAAGGTCGTCGCCGGCGGTTTTCACAACGAGGCCCTCTGGCGCCAGGAGTTCAGGCCGGCTTACCTCTGGCTCTTCGGGTCGTGGGCCAACGGCATCGAAGAGCCGGTTCCGCCGGAGGCCGTCACCTGCTTCCCCAATCCTTCCGGTGACATGCTGGAACTTTCCGGCAGGGAAGGCATCGCTTACGACAGTGCCGTTATTTTTGACATGGGAGGACACCAGGTTAAGAACATCCTGCACCTGACATCGAACCGGATCAGTATCCGTGATCTACAACCTGGCACCTATCTGATCCGGTGTTACTCAAATGAGAGGATTTTCTCGGGTAAGTTCATCAAAAAGTAAGTATCACCCCTGTGCTCAGGCCCGGTTGTAAATCTTGATCACCGTTTCCCTGATCATTCTGCCGGTGTCGGTCAGAAGGAAATCGATGGTTTCAGCGATTTTCCCGGGCGGCACCCAGCGGCTGAAATCAGCATCGGGCATGGAGTGGCGGTTACCGGGGGTATCTATTGTCGACGGTACGATGACGTACGATGAGATGTTCTGATGCCTGTATTCCGCATTGATGACCTCCGACAGCTTGAAGATCAGCGATTTGGAAAGGGCATAGGCGATATAGTTTTTCCCTTCGGCCGGGTTCAGCGGCGCCCGCGATCCGACCAGTATGATCTGGCCTCCCTCGGACTGTCTCTCAAAATAAGGCAATATGGGCCGGACGATATTATATGCCGACTCAAAGTTCAGCTTATACATGCCCAACATCTCTTCGCTGGTGATATCGGCGACTTTACCGAATTTAAAGCCTCCTGCCAACAGGATGGCCGCCTGAACCGTCTCATGTTTTTCAAAGACAGACCGGACGAAATCTTCAGATGCTTTCGGATTATACAGGTCGACCTGCCGCGTATGAATGGCCGGTTCCGATGTAAAAGGGGAGACATTTTCCCTCGGGCCAAGAGTGGCTTCGACGGTGTATCCGGAACGAGCAAGCTGGGTGGTAACAACTTTTCCCAGGTTGCCGCCGGCACCGGTAATGATGAGAGTTTGGGACATATACGTATAATTTGTTTAAGAAATAAAGAAAATAAACGTTTTATTTCAGTAACATCAAATTGGAATAGTTTGTTTAAAGCCGGTGATATATTTCTTTTTCACCACATAGACCCAATAGACCACAATAGATTCAGCTTCTTTGCAATTTTCCTCCTGTGCCCGATGTGTCTATGTGGTGAAATCAATGAAACAATGATAGGTCGGAATCCCTGTTTCTGTCAGGATGGATTTATGAGGCTGTCATACACCTCCGTCAGCCTGTCATATGAATTCTCAATCCGGTAATTTTCCGACAGCTGATGATAACGTTTCCTGGTCTTTTCGAGCTCTTCGGGATGGGTGATCCAGTAGTCGATCCTGGAGGTCAGGTGGAGGTGGTTATCGCATTCGAACAGAAAGCGGTCGTCGAGGGCGAACTGTGGGGTGGCGCTCATGGCGCTGTCGGCGATGAGCGAGGGCAGGCCACAGCCCATGGCTTCCAGCACGGTCATGCATTCCACCTCGATCACTGCGGCATGAATGTACAGGTCGGCCATATTGTAAAAATAGACCAGCTCCTCCGACGAAAGAGTATAGAAAAGAGGCGGGTTGGGAAGAATCTTCCCGAAGCTCTGCAGCTTCTCTTTCCTGGGCCCGTCGCCGATGAGTATCAGCTGTATCCGGTCTTTGTGCCATGAGTCATGGACGGCGGTGATGATCATGTCATGTCTTTTCTCCGGAGCATAGCGTCCCACCGAAAGGATGACGAACTTATCCCTGAGCGGCGACTCCCTGTCCACCTTTAGCGGCCGGTAGATGGGCAGCAGACCGTTGGAGATGATGACGCTTTTGGCCGTGAGCCCGTACCGGGTCAGCTCCTCCTGCGCAAAACGGCTGGGGCAGATCACGATGTCGGATTTGTTATAAACGTGCTTGAGCCATAAATGGTAACAGAGACGGATGAACTTGCGGGATTTTATGCCGGCATTCATGGCTAAGTGCTCGGCCTGGATATGAAACGTTGAAACCACCGGCACGCCAGCTTTACGGGCTATCCTGATGGCTTTTACTCCGAGATAAAAGGGAAACTGAACATGAAGGATATCCAGTCCGCGGATCACCTTCTTCAGAATCTTCCGCTGGGGAACGGCCATGGGGGCTTTCATGCGTTTCATGATCCGGCTGGCCAGCGGAACATAAAACTGCCGGAAGAC
This sequence comes from uncultured Lentimicrobiaceae bacterium, assembly GCA_964628285.1. Lineage (GTDB taxonomy): Bacteria > Bacteroidota > Bacteroidia > Bacteroidales > JAGONC01 > JAPLDP01. Next base: position 72,339 of record CAZVNP010000009.1, on the reverse strand, counting down.
TATCTTGCCGGGTGCCGGCTCACCGGTGGTGAGAACCGTCACGTTGTGCACCTTCCTTAAAAGATCGACGAACCGCTTGGTGGAGATCGAAGCGCCGTTCTTGGTGTTCTCGTAAGCGTCGACCACCATTCCGATATGGAGACATCTGGTGCCGGCAAACCGGTGGTTCATCTTGTGACGGCGGGTCTCCATATCTATATCTCGCATGAGGCAGGAATATGACAAGCGTTTCAAAGGTATGCAATATCCAGATGTTATCCAAATAGTAAAATTTTATATGAATTTTCTTTACTGTGATGGCCTGATCACCTCGCTGAAAAAATCACCAGAGACTGTATCACAACTAACCTTATTAATTAACTGCAAAGAGCGCAGAGTATTTAATCAATCCTTTATTCCTCAATGTTTTCCGTTATCTTCCAACCACTCCGTTAGAAAAAGAGTTTTAATACAGCCTCTTTTTGACTCATTAAGACAATCTTTATATCATGTCATCGTTTTATGATAAAAATATTTTTGACATGAAGAAGTATACCGTCATTGGTTTCATCCTTTTGGGACCTGTCGCCCTTCCACAGGAGCAGTGGCGACTCATTTATGGTTCCGACACCAGCTTAAGCATCGGTACTGTTTTCATGGTAGATACCACCCATATCTGGGGGGAAAGTGGCGGCTCAGTCTATTTTAGTCCTGACTGGGGCAAAACGTGGGAGGAACAATATCATCATGAGAATTATCAGTATGCCGATGTGTTCTTTACCGACAGCCTCAGCGGCTGGGTTGTGGGATGGTCCGAGTTGCTTCACACGGCCGACGGAGGAAAAAACTGGGCATTGCAATCACTGCCCAATCCCCTCGGCCTGGATATGAACGCCGTCTATTTCCTCAATCCCGATACAGGCTGGGTGGCGGGATCTTACAGGACCGTTTTTGTGACATATGACGGAGGGAATGACTGGTTGACATTGCATCATTTTGTTATAGGGGAACATTATTTTTTCTGGGATGTTCATTTTTACGATGTCTTCCATGGTTGCGCAATCGGAAATGATATTGAATCACTTTACCCAATCATTATGACGACAGCTGACGGTGGTCAGAGCTGGTCCGAGGCGCACCCGCCCGCAGGTTACCTGGTAGACGTTCAATTTTTAAATGAATCGATGGTATGGTGCTGCGATAGAGACGGAAAACTCTTTCTAAGCAAAGACGGCGGTTTTAACTGGATAACGGGGGCGGACATTCCTTATCTTCATCCGGTGACCATGTTTTTCTTCAATGACTCTGAAGCTTTTCTCGGCGGGTCGACAGGACATACTGCCCGGACAACAGACGGCTGGGAAAGCTACAGGATGATCGAAATGTATTTTTCCAACGCCGTTACTGATTTTTCTTTCACCGATGACTACACAGGTATAGCTGCCGGGATCGGCAATTCACTCAGAACCACCGATGGCGGGGTGACATGGAAAAGGGTCAACGACCGTTTTACCGGCATCGCTTTCTTCAACAGCTTTAATGGATGGATCGTCCAGGAATACCCGAACAAAAACTTCATGCATTCGGGAGACGGTGGTGTCAGCTGGACGGAAATGGCGGCAGGAAACAAGGGGAATCTGTTGCATATGGATATTATTACGGAAGAAACAGGATTTGCCGTGACCGATCATTCTGAATTGCTAAAGACCTTTGATGCCGGTGTTTCATGGGAAGTCATCAATATGCCGTTTGATTCGGTTCTTTATACCGATATGCAGTTTCTTAACGCTGATACGGGATTCCTGTGCGCCGCCCCGAACAGGTTTTTCAGGACAGTAAATGGCGGACAGGACTGGGAGACATATATTTTCGATACACTGAGATATCTTGCCGATATCTGTTTCCTGAATCACTTCGAAGGATGGGCTGTCGGTGTTCAGGGATTCGCGGGCCATACCACCGATGGCGGCAGATCATGGAGTGGAAGGTCATTGCCGGAATACGACCTGAGCAAGGTACAGTTTACCGACCGTCTTCATGGGTATATCCTTTCTTTCCATGGTAAAGTGTTCCGGACCGTCGACGGTGGCACCACATGGACCGACCTCGGCGTTGACTTTGTTATGCCACAGAATATGTTCTTCTATGATACGAGGACCGGTCTGATCACCGACTATTATAGCGTCTACCGCACCCACGATGCCGGTGACACCTGGGAGGAAGAACTGAACTGCCATTCATCGAATTTTTCTTCCCAGATCACCGGCTTTTTCAGTCCGGGACCCGCCCAGGCCTGGATCTGTATCATGGACGGCAGGATCTATGCGTTCTCTCCATTCGCCGGTACCGTTGATCCGGTGACAAAGGTTTCACTGACTTGTTATCCCAATCCTTTTACCGACTTTCTGACAATCGAATTTGGTCAGACTGTAGAGGATGACCTGAAAATTCAAATCTTCACAGCCGACGGGAGACTCGTGAGGAGCGGACCACCGGTTAACAGAAAGATTAACAAAATGATTCTCAATGTAAGGGGATTAACCCGCGGGCTTTATCTATTGAATGTCAGGGGAGCAGCCTTCTCCGAAAGTCGTAAGATCGTCAGGGAATAGGAAGTCTCTGGCATGGACAAGGTATCTGCCAGGATATGATCATGCCCTTTAGCCAAGGCAGAGTCATCCTTGAAGACTTCAGATAATGACGGGAATCTCTGAGGTATAATAAATTAATAATCAGTACTCGGCGTTCTTTGCACTTCCTCTGCGGCGCCCTCTGCGGTTAATTAAAAAGCCCGTTTTAATACAACCTCTTTACTGGTACCCGGAGCCGGAATCGAACCGGCGAAATGGGTGTGAGTGTGAGTGTGGGTGTGAGTGTGATGAAAGTGTTATATTTTCAATTGTATTTAAAGCCGGTATCCCCACTTGCTTGGCTGCGTCAGCAGTCGGGCAGGTGTATTAGTTCTGATGACTTATGAATGATGATTCGCATCAGATTGTTCCGATAATCACTGATATTCTCTTAATGTCAGTATAATCGGTTAGTATTTCCTTCAATAAACTTATCTTCAAGATTTCTTGAAACTACGAGAGTTGTCATCAATTTAAAATTAAGTATTTTTGCTGTTGATGTAATCTAATTTTTTTTGCCCGGATGGCGGAACAGGTAGACGCGTTGGTCTCAAAAACCAATGGGCGTGAGCCCGTGCCGGTTCGATTCCGGCTCCGGGTACATCAATCAATAAAAAAGGCCATGTATTTCAATTAATACATGGCTCATTTTTTAGTTGCCGGTGGATGGTCTAATCTCTCCTGATAGTTTTTAGACAATGTAGAATATAATTGGCGCCAATAGATCCGGAAGACCTTATAAGCTGTTTAAAATCTTCGATTATCACAGAAAAAGGTAGAATCTTTATTAACGCATGCCTAATTTGAACAGCATACCGTAACGTTCTTTATTCAAGGTCATTCATAAAAAAATATTTAACACTCTGCTAAGTGTTAATCCATTTTTTTCTTTAATTGTGACCCGTTTCTATACCATAAGTTTGTTTATTTGTAATTTGATATTTGTGATTTGTTTGGGATTTGGGATTTGGAATTTGTGATTTCTCCCTCATTTGTTACCTTTGCACTCTCATTTTCAAAACCTGAAATCTAAACCGACGCGTTATGGCTTCCAAGGTTAACATCTTCTCAGGCAGGGCCAGCCGCTATCTGGCCGAAAAGATATGTGAAATCTATGGTAAGGAGCCGGGCAATGTCGTCATCTCGGAGTTCTCCGACGGTGAGTTCCAACCCTCCTTCGAGGATAACGTCCGCGGCAACGATGTGTTCATCATCCAGAGCACGCAAGCCCCTGCCGACAACCTGCTGGAGCTGCTCATGCTCATCGATGCGGCGCGGAGAGCCTCCGCCGAGCAGATCATCGCCGTGATACCCTATTTCGGTTTTGCACGGCAGGACCGCAAGGACAAGCCGCGGGTCTCCATCGGCTCCAAGCTGGTCGCCAACCTTCTGTCGGCAGCAGGCGTCACGCGAATCATCACCATCGACCTCCACGCCGACCAGATACAGGGTTTCTTCGATATACCCATCGATCACTTATATGCCTCTTCCATCTTCATACCTTATATCAAAGAGCTTAACCTGCCCAATATCACCATCGCCTCCCCCGACACCGGCGGGACAAAACGGGCCGCGGCCTATGCCAAGATCCTCGGCACCGACATGGTGGTCCTCTATAAGCAACGTGCCAAGCCCAATGAGGTGGCTCAGATGGCCCTGTTGGGCGATGTGAAAGGACGCGACATCATCCTCGTCGATGATATCATTGACACGGCCGGCACCATCACTCAGGCCGCCAAGGTCATCATGGACAAGGGTGCCGCCAGCATCAGGGCTTTCTGCACACACCCCGTCCTGTCTGGTAACGCTTACGAACGCCTGGAAAAAGCACCCTTCAATGAGATCGTTGTCAGCGATACCATCCCACTGCAGAAAGCCATGGACAAGATAATGGTGCTCACCACCGCCAACCTGCTGGCCGATGTCATCAGGAGGGTGCACAAACATAAATCGATCAGTTCTCTTTATAAATTTGATAATAAGGATAATAAGTCAACTTAATTAATGCCATAAACCATGAAAACCATTTCTATGAGCGGTTCTCTCCGTGAGAACGTAGGGAAGAAAGATGCCAGGCAGCGGCGCCGTGAGGGTCTCGTGCCCTGCGTCCTGTATGGCGGTGAAAAACAGATCCATTTTTCAGCCGAAGAAAAGAGCTTCAACAGGCTTCTTTTCACGCCTGAGGTCTTCCTGATCAGGCTGACCGTCGGCGATACCACCTACGACACCATATTACAGGATATCCAGTACCATCCGGTGACGGATCAGGTGATGCATGCCGATTTCCTTGAGCTGGTGCCGGGTCATCCCGTTACGGTGGCCTTACCGGTACGGTTTGAAGGCACCCCCGCGGGAGTCCTGCAGGGCGGCAAGCTGATACGTAAGAAGAGAAAACTCAGGGTGAAAGGTCTCATCGACCATCTGCCCGATGATATCGTGCTGGACGTGACCGGCTTGAATATAGGTGACTCGATACGCGTAGGCGACATTCATCCTGAACATCTCGAGATGCTTGATACTTTCAGGGATGTGGTGGTCGCTGTCAGGGTGACGCGTGCCGCCGTGGTACCTACAGCCGCCGAGGGCGGTGAGGCAGCGGCAGCGGCACCCGCACCGGAAGGAACGACACCACCTCCGGCACCTCCTGCAAAATAGGCCACTGAACCTGTCTGTAAGGATATCACAGAATGAAATACCTTATTGCCGGCCTTGGAAACGTTGGTGACGAATACGCCAATACACGCCATAACATCGGTTTTGTCGTGATGGATGCACTTGCACAATCCACCGGCGCTGTTTTTTCACCGGGACGTCACGCCGACGTGGCCACGGCCATGTATAAGGGCCGCAAAATCATCATGATCAAACCCACGACATACGTCAACCTCAGCGGCAAGGCGGTCAGGTATTGGATGTCCAAAGAAAAAATAGACCTCGGTCACCTGCTCGTCATCGTCGATGATATAGCCTTGCCATTGGGTAGCTTACGCCTTAAAGCCAGAGGTAGCGACGGGGGGCACAATGGCCTCGCCGATATCATCGTGCACCTTGAGACAACTGACTTCGCCAGGATTAGAATAGGCATAGGCGATGATTTTGCCCGGGGTTATCAGGTAGATTATGTCTTAGGCCAATGGACCAAACAGGAGGAAGAGATCCTTCTGCCCCGAATACCTGTGGCTGTGGAGGCCGTGATGAGTTTCGTCACCGTGGGCGTTGAACGGACGATGAACGAATACAATACGCGCTGAAACCGCCATGGCCTGACGGAGGCTCATTCATGGTAATAAACGCGCTTCACGCGCCGGGGGATGCTCGTCAGCACTTCATAGGGTATGGTCCCCAGGGCTTCCGCCAGGTTCGTGATGGGGTTGCCGTTACCGAAGACGATGACCTCGTCGCCTTCACTGGCAGGGATGCCGGTGATATCCACCGTGCACATGTCCATGCTGATATTGCCGACAATGGGTGCCTGCCGTCCTCCGACCATCAGGTATCCTTTTCCGTTGCTCAGACGGCGGCTCAGACCATCGGCATAGCCCACGGGGACGACGGCGATCGTCATCTCCCTGTCGGCGATCCACTGCCTGTTGTACCCGATGCTTTCGTTTACCCTCACTTTTTTGATCTGCGATATGGATGATTTCATTGTACTGACATCACGCAGGTATTTTTGTTCGTCACGGCCCGGAGCGATGCCATAGAGACTGATACCGAGCCGCACCATGTCGAACTGGGCTTCGGGAAAGCGAATGGCGCCGGCGGAGTTCAGGATATGCCACAGAACATGATGCCCGAATGCGGCCTGGATGCGCTCACTCATCGTCCTGAAACGTTCGATCTGCAAGCGGGTGAATTCATCATGCACCGGGTCTTCACTGGCGGCGAGGTGAGAAAAGACCGACACCGGGCGGATGTTGGGATGGCCGTGGAGGCGGGCGATGAGCTCGTCGAGATGTTCCTCTTCAAAACCCAGGCGGTGCATGCCGGTTTCGAGCTTGATATGAACGGCGACCGGGCCAGGACCGTTCCTGCCGTTGAAGTGGCGGACAGCCGCATCCAGTAACTGCAGCACCCTGAAATTGTATACCTCAGGTTCGAGGTGATGCCTGATGATTGTTTCCATGGCGCGTTCTTCAGGGTTCATGACCATGATGGGCATGGTGATGCCGGCCTGCCGCAATTCAACACCTTCGTCGGCATAAGCCACGGCCAGGTAATCGGTGTGGTGAAACTGCAGCGTGCTGGCGATCTCAAAACTGCCGCTGCCATAAGAGAAGGCTTTGACCATGGCCATCACCCGCGTGGCGGGTTGTAAACGGCTACGGTAATAGTTCAGATTGTGAACAAGGGCGTCGAGATTGATCTCGAGTACGGTCTCATGTGTTTTCAGCTGGAGGATGCTGCTGATCTTTTCAAACTGGAATTTCCTGGCTCCCTTGAGGAGAATGGCTTCATTGTCGAAAGAGGAGGGATCGAAGGCGTTCAGGAAAGCCTCGGTGTCGGGATAAAATGCATGGCTCATGGCGAACAGATCCTTCTGTCCGCTGATGCCCGGCCCGATGCCTATGACACGGTCGATATTTTTAAGCTGCAACAATCCGGCAACCTCACCGTAAAGTTCGCGGTCTTTCTTACCACTTTGAAGGATATCGGAAATGATAACCGTTTTGCGTGGATGTTGCTTTTGCTGTTCCAGGAAATCGAGGGCTATGCGGAGGGATTTGATATCCGAGATGTAGCTGTCGTCGATGACCGAGCAGTTGTTGACGGCCTCTTTCAGTTCCATACGCATGGCCAGGGGTGAAAGAGCCTTCATCCGGGCCGCGATGTCAGCGTTGTCACAACCGAAAAAAAGCATGACGGCCCAGCAATGGCACGCATTCTCTATGGAGGCTTCGTCGGTGAAAGGGATGGTCACCTGAAGGTGATCACCCCTGCAGGCGGCCGTCAGTGTGGTGTGAAGCCCGGAACTCTGAACGGATTCGATGCGCAGGTCACAGCCCGCGTCCCGACCCCAGGTGAAGGTTTCTTTTTTCGACAGGACAGGGTGGTTCAGGATGTGCCGTCTTATCTGATCATGATCATGACAATAGATCAGGGAGGTGGCATCATAAAATAAACGCAGTTTCTCATCAATCTTTTGATCCGTGCCGCTGAAATTTTCATCATGGGCCTGTCCGATGTTGGTAAACAATCCGATGGTGGGGTGTATGACCTCCCTGAGACGGTCCATCTCACCCGGTTGTGAGATGCCCGCTTCAAAAATGGCCAGTTCATGGAGGTCGTTCATCTGCCACACCGACAGCGGCACTCCTATCTGGGAGTTGTAGCTTTGAGGGCTCCTGACGATGTTCATATCCCTGGCCATGAGCTGGTATAGCCATTCTTTAACGATGGTCTTGCCGTTGCTGCCCGTGATCCCGATGACCGGCACCGAAAAGCGCCGGCGGTGGCAGGAGCAGAGACGCTGCAGGGCCTCCAGGGTACCATCAACCTTAATGACATTGATCAGCCCTGATGTCAAAGCATCGCCGAGGCTGTCAGGCAGGGAGGAGACGATGAAATGACGGATCCCTTTTGCAATTAACTCCGGGATATAACGGTGACCATCGTTATGATGGCTGACCAGTGCAAAGAACAGGCTGTTACCGGGTGAGAGCAGACGCCGGCTGTCGATGAGGAGCTCCTCGATGATGGCATCCGGATCGTAAGCACACAACAGTCTTCCGTTAACGATCACGGCAATTTCGGTGATGGTATATGGCACCTGGCCATTGGGCATAGCAGATCAAATGTTGTTTTCCGTTTCAGGTGTTTCGTCCACGAGAATGCTTTTCTGCAACGGGTTGGCAGTCAGTTCCTCATATTCCTTCCTTCGCCTGTAAATATCCAGTGCCATGAAAATGGCTTCCCTGAATGAGTCGGGGGAAGCTTCGTTTTTTCCGGCTATTTCATAGGCGGTGCCGTGGGCCGGTGACGTGCGCACATAGGGAAGACCTGCCGTGAAATTGACACCTTTGTCGAAAGACAGCGCTTTAAAGGGTATCAAACCCTGGTCATGATAAGCCGCCAGGATACCGTCAAATTGGGAATGATACATCATGCCAAAGAAACCATCGGCAGGATAAGGCCCCAGGGCCAGGATATTCTCTTCCACGGCGTCGTGAATGGCCGGGGCAAAGACCTCCTCTTCCTCGGTGCCCAGCAGGCCGTCTTCACCGGCATGCGGGTTCAACCCCAGCACGGCAATGCGCGGCTTCCTGACACCGAAATCCCTGATGAGGGATTGATTGAAGACCCTTATTTTATTCAAGACAACGTCACGTGTGATTTTGCCTGCCACGTCATGTATGGGAACATGACCGGTGATCAGTCCCACCCTGAAGTTACCATCCACCATGATCATCATATAATCCTCGCTGTGGAATTTCATAGCCAGGTATTCGGTATGTCCGGGGAAATTAAAAGAGGGGGATTGAATGGTTTTCTTATTGATGGGAGCGGTGACCAGCACATCAATCAATTTATTCTTAAGGTCCGCCACGGCCTGTTCCAGGGCCAGGTATGATAATTCCCCCGCCACAGGAGAGGCTTTGCCGAATTCGATGCGGACCTCACGGTCATAAATGTTGATGAGGTTGATACGCTTGGGATCGGCATGTTCGGCGCGACGGACGGGATTAAAATTGAAATCCAGCAGGTTGAAGGTCTTGCGGTAGTATGACGCTACTTTGGAAGAACCATAGAGTATAGGGGTGAACAGCTCTGTCATCCGGGGATCGGCCAGGGTTTTCAGAATGACCTCGTAACTGACGCCATTGAAATCGCCATGGGTGATGCCCACTTTTAAATGCGGCATATCCTCGTGAGGAACACGAGAAGGTTTTTCCTCCATCATCTGATCTTCCTCCTCTTCCTCCTCTTCCTCCTCTTCCTCCTCCATTTCTATCTCCGTTTCCTGATCCAGGTCAACAAATTCATCCTCCTCACCGGTTTCTGTTTCCACGTCAGGAAAAACGGCTTCACCGGATTCAACATAGGTATCCTCATCCGCATCAAAGGAATCACCATCATCCTTCAGTTCCAATGGATCATTCTGTTCATCAAATTGATTGTCTAAGTCCATGTTCAGTTCTTTTCCACAAAATTACCATTAAAATGATTTGCCGTCTTTCATTTCACCTGCATTTTTGTCTGATAAAATCGAACAGCAGTCTCACGGTAACGCCGGTGCCACCTGTTCCGCGATAGCTGTCCTTTTTTTCGACAAAGGCGGGGCCGGCAATATCCAGATGAAGGTAAGGATATCCTGTGAAGTGCTCAAGGAAAAGACCGGCAGTAATGGCGCCGGCTTCTTTCCCTCCGATGTTTTTTATGTCGGCTATCTCTGATTTGAGAAGCTCTTTATATTCTTCCCATGCCGGAAATTCGACCAGTCGTTCAAACACCCTCATGCCGCTTTCTTTGAGTAAGGCCAAACTGTCGTCGGCATGAAAGTTCATGGTCACGATGCCATATTTTCCGATAGCCATCGCGGCCGAGCCTGTCAGTGTGGCCACATCAATGACCAGCTCGGGGTCATACTGTTTGGCATAGCTTAGGGCATCGGCGAGGATCATCCGGCCTTCGGCATCGGTGTTCAGCACCTCCACCATGGATCCGTCGTACATGGTGATCACATCCCCCGGGGCATAGGCGTTGCTGTCGGGCCTGTTATCGGTGGAAGGTATCAGCGCGATCACATAAACGGGAAGCTGAGCCCTGGCGACGGCATAAACGGCTGAAGCCACGGCTGCCGCCCCCGCCATATCATCCTTCATGGTCTCCATGCCGGAGGGCGGTTTCAGACTCAGCCCGCCGGCATCGAAGACAATGCCTTTGCCGACGAGGATGACAGGCTTTGGGTTGATCGCAGCGGCGGGATGCCACTCCATAATGGTGAAAGTGGGAGGATGAGCGCTGCCCCTGTTCACAGCCAGCAAGCCTCCCATCTTCAGCGCTTCTATTTTCTTTTTATGAAAGACCTCCACCTTCATGCCCGTGGAGGTTCCCACTTTTTCTAAGGCTTCGGCCAGGGTCACCGACGTGAGGGCGACAGGCGGCTCATTGACGAGGTCACGGCAGAAGAAAACGGCACTGACAATGATATTCAGCAGGTTAACATCACTTCGTCCGACCTTTTTAGACAGGATAAGGATATCGACCAGCAAATTTTTTTTGCTGTCGGCATCTTTTTTATATTTCAGGAACTGGTAGTTACCAAGCGCCATGCCTTCGGCCAGAGCGAGGGTCTCAACCGGTTTGTCCTGGCAATCGTACAGGATGACTTGCCTTATCTTGTTATCATTTAAAAGCTGCTGGATCTTGTCACCCTCTTTCCTGCAAAATTCCATGCGCTGGTATTCTGCCTTATCCTTTCCCCCGAACTGAACGATGATCATCCTGTCATAACGGTTCAGGACCACACTATCCTTTTCGTTTTTTGTTCTTTGATCTGTCACATAGGCTTTTTCCTCTTCTGTGAGCAATCCTGCAGGAATGGCACCCGGATCATCCAGGAACAGGAGGATGCTCTCATGTTCACGCAGCTTATTTATTTTCCGTATCATGGTTGTGTTTTTATTGGGTTGATGTCATCCGAGATTTTGGTGAGGATCATGGCGGTGGCACCCTTGTTATTCTCGACATACAGACGGTTTTGAACGGCACATGATGCCAGAAAGGCATCATCATCGAGCAGTTTGAAGACTTTGGTATACAACTGCCGGCTGTTTTCAATGACAAAAGCACCGTTGGATGCAATGAGGTCGGTTGCCTCACGGAATTTATGATAACGGGGCCCGAAAATAACGGGTATACCATAAACAACGGCTTCAAGGATGTTATGTATGCCTCTGCCGAATCCCCCGCCGATATATGCAATTGTGGCATAACGGTAAATATGCGACAGCATCCCCACCGTATCAATGATCATCACGGAGGCTTTTTCGGCTTCCTCCGCGGTCGCCTTCGAATACCTGACCGCATTCACCCCTATACTACCCATCAGCGTCGTCATACCCTTCTCCGTTATCTCATGCGGAACTATAACAAATTTCAACCCCTCATTGTTCTCATTCATCAGGGGCAGCAACTTCTCCTCATCAGCGGGCCAAGTGCTGCCGGCAACGAGGATATGGTTTTGCTGGATGAAGGCTTCTATCAGGGGGAAAGATACCGGCTCATGGGTGATTTGCCATACCCTGTCGAAGCGCGTATCGCCGGTGATCATCGCATTTGATATACCCGCTTGGTTCAACAGATTGAGGGAAGATTGATTCTGTACAAAGAAAAAGGTGATCTTGTCAAGCTGGCGTCTGAACCAACGGCCATACCAACGGAAAAAGATATGTCCATGCCTGAAAATAGCCGAAAGAAGGTATACCGGAATGTTTTTTTCGTGTAAAACATTGATGTAATTAAACCAGTATTCATACTTGACGAAAAAGACCATTGTGGGATTGATCAGCCTGACGAACTGTCTGGCGTTTTTCGCTGAATCATGCGGGAGGTAAAGAATGTCATCGGCCCCCGGGTAATTTTTTCTGACCTCGTAACCTGACGGTGAGAAGAAGGTGAGGAGAACCCTGTATTCAGGATATTGCTTGCGGAAGGACTCAAGAAAAGGACGCCCCTGCTCAAATTCACCGAGAGAGGCGCAGTGCATCCACACCACCTTGTCATGGCCCGTCATCTGTAACAGACGGCCGGTCTGGTCGCGGCGTCCCCGGAGCCATTTCCTGGCCTTGAGATTGACCGGCGAAACCAAGACGATCATGCCGTAGTAAATGGATATTCCTATATTATAGAGCCATCGCATGAACCCGAAAATTTGACTGCGGAAGGATGTTTGATCACTTATTTAACCGGTTCAGAAATAATAATATTTACTGGAAGTTTTTTTATTGAGGGGGATCATCCATCCCACCCTGATACCATAAAACAGGTCAAGATACCGCGAAGTATCCTTGCGCCGCAGGTTGAAATCATAGCTTCTCAGTGCCTTGGTCCAGGCTTGCATGAATTCGAAGCCGGCCTGGAAGTTAAAATAATGGCTTTTCCCCAGATAAAAATAGCCGATGTTTTCGCTGAGGGCAAAACCGCCTTTCAGCTTGTCATAACCTTTTTTATATTCACCGATGATTTGGGGTGCAATGTTATCGTTATTGTCAAACCTTATTTTATGCCGCAGGTATCCCGGTCCAAGGGTGAGAAACAATCCGGAATTCGGATTCTGCCGGTTAAGGGGAACAATTTTACCTATTTTCACGAAAGCTGACAACCCCCGTTCTTCATAAAAAATATCGGCATAGTATCCCGAGGATGCGATGACAAAGCCATCCTTTGTGGAGATGTCTGCCAGTATGGCATCCTGGTTTTTCACATGACCGCCGAAGAGCAGGTTACCCTCAACACCGAACAATATATTTTTCTTTGTTTTAATTTGAAATGCGCCCCCGACGGTAAAACCTGTTCCAAACTGAACGGCCATATCTGCCCCGGGGACCTCAACGGTAAAATTAGCCGAGAGCAGTGGCACCGTGAGGGCTTTTTCACCGGCATCGTCCTGTGAAAGAACGCGAAGCGAAAAGAAAACCGCCAGGATCAGGAGTGTGATATGTTTCATGCATATCTGCTGAGAGTCCCGGCAAAGTTAACAATATAATCCAATTTACCGGTTTAACGGCAGGATAATATCCCCAGGGGAGCAATATGCTATTTTTTATTGCTATTTTTGAGCTTTTTAAATAATAATTGAGCCGGTTTCCAGTTTTGATAAAACAAATGTCAGAATATGAAAGAGATACGGATGGTCGACCTCAGGGGGCAGTATGAAAGGATAAAAGCGGAAGTGGACGAAGCCATACAGCAAGTGATCGATTCCACTGCATTTATAAACGGGCCGGCGGTCGCCGCCTTTCAGGGTAACCTCGAGAAGTACCTGGGGGTGAGGCATGTCATCCCCTGTGGCAACGGTACCGATGCCTTGCAGGTCTCCACGATGGCACTGGGTCTGAAACCCGGTGACGAGGTCATTACTGCTTCTTTCACTTTCATTGCAACGGCAGAAGTCATTGCCCTGCTGCATCTGACACCTGTCCTGGTCGATGTCGATCCCGGCACGTTCAATATCGATCCTGCGACCATACGGAAAGCGATCACGCCCAGGACGAAAGCCATTGTACCCGTTCATCTTTTCGGGCAATGCGCGGATATGGAAGCGATCGCCGGTATCGCCGGGGAGCATGGTCTTTACATCATCGAGGATGCCTGTCAGGCCATTGGGGCCGATTACATTTACAGGGATGGTCATAAGGTGAAGGCAGGCACCATGGGTGACACGGGCTGCATGTCGTTCTTCCCGTCGAAGAACCTCGGTGCTTATGGTGACGGCGGTGCCATCTTCACCAATGACGATGAGCTGGCCGGTAAGATGAGGGCTATCGTCAATCACGGGATGGTCACCAGGTACCATCACGACCTGGTCGGCGTCAATTCGCGTCTCGACAGCCTGCAGGCTGCCATTCTGAACGTCAAATTAAGGCATCTGGATGATTTTGTATCACGGCGCCGGCGGGCAGCAGCTTATTATGACCGGTCTTTCGCCGGCTCACACAAATTGAAGATACCGGTGCGCTCGAACCTTTCAACGCATGTCTTTCATCAATACACGCTGGTCACCGTTGACACCGACCGTGACGGGTTGGTCAATTATCTTCATTCTAAGCACATACCCGCCATGATCTATTATCCCGTACCTTTGCATATGCAAAAAGCTTACAGAGATGAACGCTACAGGCAGGGTGACTTCCCCGTGACGGAGATGTTGTGCCGGTCGGTTCTTTCCTTACCGATGCACACGGAGCTCGATGAAGGACAGATGGCATACATCACCGCTGCTGTACTCGAATATGTCAGTAAATAATATCATGAAAGAAAGCTATTATCATCACGAAACGGCCGTTATTGACGAGGGGTGCACGATAGGCGAGGGGACCAGGATATGGCATTTTGCGCACATCATGAGCGGCAGCGTCATCGGCAAGGGATGCGTGATAGGACAGAATGTCATGATCGCCACAGGGGTAACTCTGGGCAATAATGTGAAGGTGCAGAATAACGTGTCGGTGTATTCGGGGGTGATATGCGAGGACGATGTATTCCTCGGCCCTTCCGCTGTCTTTACCAATATCCCCAATCCGCGGAGTGCGGTGGTGCGAAAGGGAAAGTACATCGCGACGATTGTTCGCAAGGGAGCCACCATCGGTGCCAATGCGACCATCATCTGCGGCAATGAGATCGGGGAGTATGCTTTTGTCGCCGCCGGCAGCGTGGTGACACATCCTGTGCCGCCTTATGCCCTGGTGGTGGGCAACCCGGCACGTCAGACCGGATGGATGAGTGAATATGGTCACCGCCTTCAGTTTGATAGGAATGGCATGGCACGCTGCCCCGAGAGTCATGAAATTTATGTCCTGAGAAACAACAGAGTCAGGAAAAATATCGTCACGACATGAACGGTCATTCCACAAAGATGAATTTTGCCCTCATCGGCGCAGCCGGATTCATCGCACCACGCCACATGAAGGCCATCAGCGATGTCGGCCATGAGATCGTTGTGATCCTGGATCCGTGCGATAGTGTCGGGATCATCGACAATTATTTTCCCCATGCCGATTTTTTCACCGAGACGGAGCGTTTCGACCGCCATCTTGACAAGCTGCGCCGGCAGGGTGATAAAAAGGTGCACTACGTCAGCATCTGCTCACCGAACTATCTTCACGATGCTCACATCAGGCTGGCTTTACGTAACCAGGCCCACGCCATTTGCGAGAAACCCCTTGTCCTCAACCCCTGGAATGCCGACGCCCTGGAAGAGATTGAAAGAGAAACCGGCAAAGATGTTTTCGTCATCCTGCAGCTGCGCCTGCATCCTGTCATCGCGGCCCTTAAAAAAGAGATAGCGGAAAACAACACCGCAGGAAAACATGATGTGGTACTGACATATATCACCAGTAGGGGCAACTGGTACTACCGGTCCTGGAAAGGCGACATCAATAAGTCGGGTGGCATAGCCACGAACATCGGTATCCATTTCTTCGATGTCCTGATTGATATTTTCGGAGAGCCGGTCCGGAGTGAGGTACATTATTCTTCGGTGAGCACCCTGGCCGGATTGCTTGAGTTGAAGAAGGCACATGTGAGGTGGTTCTTAAGCCTCGATGGCGACATGCTGCCGGGGAATGCCAAAAATGAATGCCAGCGCACTTACCGCTCCATCACCGTCGACGGCAGGGAGCTTGAATTCAGCCAGGGTTTTACCGACCTGCATACCGTCAGCTACAGGAAGATCATGGCCGGTGAAGGTTTCAGGATAAAGGATGCCAAAGCCGGCATACGGGTCGTTCATGAGATACGCCATGCCGGCACCGCCGGCATGAAAGGGGATTTTCATCCGTTTCTGAAGAAAACAAGGTAAGATCGCATAAACGGTATTACATCAGTGATAATTTTAAATATATCGGCTTAAATGAAAATTCTGGTCACGGGTGGTACCGGATACATCGGCTCTCACACGGTCGTCGAGCTGCAGGCGGCAGGCTTTGACGTGGTGATCGTCGACAGCCTCGAGAATTCATTCGTTGAAGTCATTGACAGCATTGAAAAGATCACGGGCAGAAGACCGGGCTTTGAAAAGATCGATCTCACGGAACGGGACAAGACAAAGGATTTTTTTCACAGGCATACGGATATTGAGGGGATTATTCATTTTGCAGCCTATAAAAAAGTACCCGAATCGGTGGGCAACCCGTTAAAATATTATCGCAATAACATCGTCTCCCTGCTAAATCTTCTGGATGGCATGCTTGACAGGGGCATTGTCCCTTTCGTGTTTTCGTCATCATGTGCTGTTTACGGTCAGCCTGATACCCTGCCGGTCAGGGAGGATACGCCGCTGAAACCGGCCATGTCGCCTTACGGCAACACAAAAAAGATATCCGAAGATATCCTTCGCGACACCGCCGCCACTCATAGGATCAAAGTGATCGCCCTGCGTTACTTCAATCCGATAGGGGCCCATGAATCGGCCCTTATAGGCGAGTTACCTCTTGGCATTCCAGATAACCTGGTGCCGTACCTCACCCAAACGGCCATAGGAAAACGTGATTACCTGAGGGTTTATGGCGGTGACTATGACACGCCTGACGGAACACCCGTCAGGGATTATATCCACATCATGGATCTGGCCGGCGCCCACACGGTGGCTTTGCAACGTCTGATGAAAGACCGTAACAAAGGAAACTATGAGGTTTTTAACCTGGGTACGGGCCGCGGTTATTCGGTGCTGGAGGTGATACGTTCGTTTGAGAAGGTTACGGGCATCAAATTACCTTATAGAATAGTGGAGCGGCGTGCCGGGGATGTCGCCGAGGTATGGGCCGACACCGGCCTGGCTAACAGTGAACTGGGATGGAAAGCACGGAGAAACCTCGACGATATGGTCCTGTCAGCATGGAATTGGGAGAAGGCCATGGCGGAGGGGAAGGTGGCAGTCGTCAGTCGTCAGTCGTCAGTCGTCAGTCGTCAGTCGTCAGTAGGGGGAGGGAGAGGGGGAGGAAATGAGAGTTAGAAATAGAAGATGAAAACCAAAAATAATCATGTATAAGACCATTTTAATAACGGGGGGTGCGGGATTCATCGGATCGCATGTGGTGCGGCTGTTCGTGAACAGGTATCCCGACAGGAAGATCATCAACCTCGATAAGCTGACCTATGCCGGCAACCTCGCCAACCTGAAGGATGTTGAGAGCAAACCGAATTATGTGTTCATCAAAGGTGATATCACCGATGAGGATTTTATCGACCGTCTCTTTGGACAGCAAAATGTAGACGGGGTCATCCACCTGGCTGCCGAGTCCCATGTTGACCGGTCCATTACGCAGCCGAAGACCTTTGTCGTCACCAATGTTCTGGGGACGCTGACCATGCTTAATGCGGCCAGTCACCATTGGCAAAATAACTTGCAGGATAAACGGTTTTATCACATTTCGACCGATGAGGTGTATGGTTCACTGGGGGCCACGGGTCATTTTACCGAGACCACGGCTTATGATCCGCGCAGCCCCTATTCGGCATCCAAGGCCTCCTCCGACCATCTGGTCAGGGCTCATTTCCATACCTATCAGCTGCCCGTTGTTCTGTCGAACTGCTCTAATAATTATGGGCCTTATCAGTTTCCTGAGAAGTTGATACCGTTGGTTATCAATAACATTTACCTTAACCGGCCCATTCCTGTTTACGGCAGGGGCGAAAATGTCAGGGACTGGATCTACGTTGAGGACCATGCCCGGGCCATCGATATGATCTTTCACCGTGGCAGCGTCGGCCAAACCTATAACGTGGGAGGAAACAACGAATGGCAGAATATCAGGCTTGTCAGGGTGCTCTGCGATATCATGGACCGCAAGCTGCAACGGCCTCCGGGCACCTCAGCCAAACTGATCACATTTGTCAAAGACCGCGCCGGCCACGACTTGCGCTATGCCATTGACTCTTCCAAACTGCAAAATGAATTGGGCTGGAAACCGTCGGTGACCTTTGAGAAAGGCCTGGAAATGACAGTGGACTGGTACCTGGGCCATCAACAATGGATACAGGATGTGACGTCGGGAGATTACAGAAAATATTACGAAGAGCAGTATTTCCGCCGGTGAGCCTGCTCATGAAAAAGAGGTCTTTCTCTCAGATGCCGGGTTTCGCACTGTAGGCTTCCACATCTTTCTTGACTTTCAGGATCAGACCCTGCAGCACGGTGCCGGGTCCCACCTCCACGAATGTTTTGGCGCCGTCGGCGATCATATTCTGAACCAGCTGGGTCCAGCGGACAGGTGAAGTCAGCTGGGCCATAAGGTTATTCTTGATGAGATCGGGATTGGTGACGGACTGGGCATTGACATTCTGGTACACGGGACAGATGGGGTTTCTGAATGTGGTTGCGTTAATGGCTTTGGCCAGTTCCACGCGTGCCGGCTCCATGAAAGGAGAGTGGAAAGCCCCGCTCACATTCAGCATAAGCGTACGTTTGGCTCCCGCCGCCTTCAGCTTCTCACAGGCCTGCTCAACACCTTTCACCGATCCTGAGATGACGATCTGCCCCGGGCTGTTATAATTGGCGGCGACTACCGTTTCCTCTTTCACGGTTTTAAGGACATCTTCCACGGTGGTGTCGTCGAGACCCAGGATGGCGGCCATGGTTGAAGGGGCCATGTCACAAGCCTTCTGCATGGCCTCAGCCCGTTTGGCCACCAGCCTGAGACCATCCTCAAACGTCAGCGTTTTGTTAGCCACCAGCGCCGAGAATTCACCCAGAGAGTGACCTGCCACCATGTCGGGTTTGAATACCCCGCCCAGGACCCTGGTCAGAACAACGGAATGAAGAAAGATGGCCGGTTGTGTGACCCTGGTTTGCTTCAATTCGTCGGGAGAACCGCCAAACATGACATCCGTTATGCGAAAGCCCAGGATATCGTTGGCTTTTTCGAATAACTTCCGTGCCATGTCGTAGGCATCATACAGATCTTTACCCATACCCGGAAACTGCGCTCCCTGCCCGGGATATACAAATGCTTTCATAAGTTCAATGTTATTTTCACTTCCACCTGATCCTGACCGTCTCTTTACCGGCGGTTACCCATGAAACGCAAAAGAAATAAAAACAAGTTGATAAAGTCGAGGTAAAGCATCAAAGCACCCATGACCGTAAGTTTACGGACCTGTGCGGTACCGGCGTCGACACCACTGCCTATTCTTTTAAGCTTCTGCACATCCCAGGCGGTCAATCCGGTGAAGACCACCACACCGATAAAACTAATGATATAGTCAAACGTAGCACTTTTAAGGAAGAAATTGACAACACTGGCAATGATAATGCCGATCAATCCCATAAACATGATCGAGCCAAACCGCGACAGGTCGATCTTGGTGGTATAACCGGCCACGGCCATGATGCCGAACATAACGGAGGCCACCATAAACGTTTTAAAGATAGAGGCGGGCGTGTACATCAGGAAAATAAACCCAAAGCTCAGGCCCATGATGACGGCATAGATAAAAAACAGGAGGGTCAGTGCAGTCGCTGAAAGCCTCTGAAAACCAAACGACATGATCAGGACGAAACCGATGGGTGAAAGCATGACGATCCATCCCAGTGGCGTCAGCCCTGTCGGCCTGGCCAGATAGGCCAGGAACGAGGGTGTGGAGATGAAGTAAAAAGCCGTCAGGGCCGTGATGCCCAGGGCAAGAAACATCCATAAAAAGACCCCTGCAAGAAATGAACGGGACAATGCAACACCCTCAGGTTGGGATTGGGTGATGCCATATTGACGAAAATCATTATCCATGGCTGAAAAAATATCTGTTTATAACTCTAAAAATTAAAAAAGATTCGTTTTAAGCAAATACAATGCCATTCTTCTCCAAGGTAAAAAAGACAGTCCCGGGCGCCGTCACCCTGTGGAGCAGTGGTGAATGATCCATTAATGCAGATGCGAGCTGATCAGATGGATAAATTCCTCCCTTGTCACATGATTTTCAAAAGCACCGGTGAAATCAGAGGTGGTGGTGACGGAATTTTGTTTCTGTATGCCACGCATGGACATGCACATATGCTGAGCTTCGATCACAACGGCGACGCCGAGGGGTTTAAGTGTTTTCTGGAGGCATTCCTTGATCTGAGTTGTCAGCCGCTCCTGCACCTGCAAACGCCGGGCATAGGCGTCGACCACCCGTGGGATTTTGCTTAACCCTACAATATACTCATCAGGTATGTAGGCCACGTGAGCTTTACCGAAAAAAGGCGCCATATGGTGCTCGCACATGGAATAGATCTCAATGTCTTTGACAATGACCATTTCCTTGTATTTCTCCCTGAACATGGCCGAACGGATCATCTCTTCCGGATCGAGGCTGTAACCATGAAGATAAAACAGCATGGCCCTCGACACCCGGTCAGGGGTTCGCAATAACCCTTCACGTTTGGGATCCTCACCCACCAGTTTCAGTATTTCTTCATAATGATGGCTTAGTTTGGCAAGGGTCTCAGGATTATAGAGATCAAGATTCTCATAACCATCCATCATGTTTTCACGTAGCATCTCTTTAATTTCATCTGACATGTCTAAACGTATTTAAATTTCACTTTTCGCCAAAATATTCGGCATAATTGTTTTCTGTTTCCACCAGCTTGATCCTGAATAGTGACGCATTCAGTTCCCTGATGGGTGATTCAAGCACGTCCCAGATGGCCACGGCGATATTTTCAGTCGAGACCAGCTTATCTTTCATGAAATCAACTTCGGTGTTGAGGTTTTTATGGTCAACCTTGTCAATCACATACGTTTTTATGATCTCGCTTAACTTCTTCAGGTTGACGACAAAACCTGTGTTACGGTCGATTTCACCTTTCACGGTCACATAGAGTGTATAATTATGACCATGCCAGTTTGGATTGGAGCACTTACCGAACACCTCCATGTTCTTATCGTCACTCCATTCCGGTCTGAATAACCTGTGGGCAGCATTAAAATTTTCACGGCGTGTAATCGTAACCATCGGTTTGGAAAGTCAATTAGATAAAACGTATGATCGCATATAATTGTTTGATACTATGAGGCGGATTTTTTGCCTGGAATGTTTTTCCTGACATAAAAATTAAGTGTCATGACCTCAAAGACCGTATAAAACAGATAAAGTATGAGGAAGGTGATCACGAAAGGTATCTTGTCGGAGGGATACTTGACGATATACAGAATGATCATGGCGGCAAACAAAAGTATTTTCACGGTGGTTATGATCATGATACCCGAGATGAACAGGGCCGGTTTATTGTTTGTCAGCCGCATCATCACATAGAAAATGATGGCGGTGATAATCATAAAGAACAGAAAAAGATAGGGCCAGACGGGAGTAATGGCAGTCTCAGGAAGAAAATGCATAACGATGCCGGCAGCAAGTGCTGTCATCACAGAGAAGATAATCAGTCGTTTAAGGAAACCCGGATAGAATGACTGCATCCTGGATGGCGATGCGGGTGTCCGTGGCATTATTTTCAAACGTTTTCCTTTTTGGGTTATGCTTTTTCCTCCTCGGCAGGGGTGAACAGGGGCTTAAACCCGGTATCGTTCATGGCGCAAGTGCCTGAAAACCTGGCTCCCGGCTCAATAGCGAGTTTATTTATCGTGATGTCTCCTGTCAGTTTGGCAGAGGCTTTTAATGTCAGCAGTTCGGTGACCATGACATGTGCCTTCACCTCGCCTGAGATGTCGGCATTCTGGCAAATGATCTCGCCCTCGAGCTTGCCTGTGCTTCCCACGATGACTTTACCCTGGGAGTTAATGGAACCGACAAGCGTTCCGTCAATGCGGAAATCACCCGTCGACTTGATGTCGCCTTTTACTGTGGTGCCTGCTCCTATGAGATTGATGGAAGGGGTTTCGGGTACAATGGTTTTGGCCATATCATTAAATCTTTGGAATTGATTAGCTTTATTTTAATGGTTTGTCAGCGACTTGAATCATTGCAAATATATAATAAAAAATCGAGAAGGTGTGCGCTATATATCATTATTATTGAAGTGTATGCCTCTCAGGCGTTTGTTCACCGGTCATGGGGATGATCACGGACAAGGGATGTAATTACTTTTCAATTAAATAGTATTTGTTAAAGAATTTCAGATAGATATCGGTGCTCTTATTCTGGTAAAATATTTTATAATTATCGCCCGAGACGACAAAATTGACAAATTCATCGGGTTTCATGCTTGAAAAAACATAGTCGTTGTCTTTGATATTGGAATAGTACGACATGGCCTTGTCCTTGTTCGGGAAATTGCTTACGGTGATCATATGCCGTTGGCTGTCGAGCAGGATGCTGCTGATGGATAAATTCTCGAGCCTGTAAAATTTCTGGTTGAAGTCGGCGATTTTCACTTTTGTTGCATTCACATTGACTTTGGTGCCGTCGACGATCAGGATATAAAAATGCAGCATATCGGGTGCATAGGTGTAAGGGGTAGGAGTTTCATTGGTTTCCGTTGCCGTTTGTTCGCCGGCATTACCCGTTATCGCCGGTGACAATCCCTGATTCTTTATGTGGTCAAGGATGTTTTGAGCCAGAGGTGTAACCTCATTATCAGGATACTTGACCACGAGGGCCTGCAATCCGGCGGCCAGAGAATCCATGCCGTCGGTTTTACCTTTCGACAGGGCTCTCAGAAACTCAAACTTAGGTATCAGATCGACGTGGCCGGGGTAAGTGGCCATAGCTTCGTCGCTGTAAATCTGAACCATTCGGTATTGCTCATTCTCATAAGCCTGGTAGGTCTCTTTATAGAGTGAGGCCGCCTTGTTCCTCTGTGCCTGCAACACGGCGTTGTAGTTGGGATCTTTGATGATCTTGGCATAGTCACTGTCGGGATAACCGTCCAGAATAAAATTTTTGTATTTCTCCGACGCGGTTTGGTCTCCTAAATCCTGGTAGAGCTTGTAAAGGTTGTAATAGGATTCAAGCAGATGGGCATTCTCCGGATAGCGGCTGATCAGCTCCTCAAAGGATTCGGCCGACTTGGGAAGGTCTTTCAGGCCTTCTTTATAGATATAACCTAATTTATAGAAAGCCTCGACGATCATGTTGTCGGAGGCTTTCATCTGGTCATCGGTGAGCGGCAGGTTCAGCAGGTACGTTTCGCGTTTTCCCGGATCGGTGGCCTTAAGGCTGTCGGCAGCGGTGGTATCGTTGGCAGCTACTTCCTCACCGGTACCGAACGACATCACCCTTTGCTTGTTCGACAGCCGCCAGAGGTCTTCGAGCTTGCGGTTACCCCACCGTTTGAGAAATTCATTGTAACCGTAACTGAGAGTGGACGGGTTGTAGAAGTACCATTGACCCCCTGACAGGCGGTTCATGTTCTGGTTCAGGGTATAATCCTGTGTCGCCGAGTTGATCTCATGCTGACGCAACGATTCTTCCTGTTGTTTTTTCCGCTCGGCTTCACGGTAATCGGCGATGATCTTATCGATAAACTTGTTCCTTTCACTTTCCGACATCCGTGCTATTCGCTGGAGGCTGTCCTGTTCCTGTATTGTGCTGAGGTTCTTGACCAATTCGGTGAGAACGGATGTTTTATAGGCTATCTGGTCGTAATCGCGATAGTCCCTGGGCAGGAACATCATGGTGGTATCGTAATATGCCTGGGCATTCTTATAATCAGGGTATGTGAAATAGAGATCGGCAAGGGTCAGGGCGGAGATGGCTTTCTGGTAATTGTTCGAGACGCTTTTGCTGACCGACAGCTTGAGGTATTTGACGGCGGAGGTATCGTCCTTGTCGCTTAAAGCCACTTCTGCCAGGGCAAAATAAATCTGATCGAGGTAGTCTTTGTTTTTTGCGTCCTTGATCATTTTTTCAAGTTCCTTGGTAAGAAGCTTACGGCTGCCTGTTGTGACATCGTATGACTTGGCCATGTTGATCTTGGCGTTGAACGACATCTCATACGGAGGATTGCGGTGTATGACATCGGTGTAATATTCAAAGGCATCCTCTCTCTGCTTCTTCAACTGATAGATCTGCCCGAGGATAAAATAAATCCTGGTGATGATGTATTTGTTGCTGTTGACGGTGGCTCCGCTTTCAAGGAAAGGGATAGCCTGATCGTACTTACCCTGTTTGATATAAAAATCGGCATACACCAGCGGCAGCATCTTCACCACCTCCTGTGGCACCGCTTCCTTGTCGATCTTGCTTTGTATCAGATCCATCAGCGCCTGGGCCTTGTCCCATTCGGCGGTTTGAACGTAAGTGTTCGCCAGCCAGAGCATGGCATTATATGAAATGGGATTGTCGTTATAGCGTTTGATGACAAAATCGAAAGTGCGACGGGCAGCACTGTACTCCTGCTTGTAAAAGTGAGCCTTGCCGATGAGCAGGTAGCTGTCGTCAATCCACCTTACATATTCTTTGTTGTTGAAATACATGGAATGACGCTGGATGACAATGGAAGCCTTTTCGATAGCCCGGTCCATATTAGGCCCTATGGAAGCGGCATTCTCCGCAGTGCCATAATTTAATACCGGTAAAACAACCGTATAATTGTCCTTGAGCACCTTGGCAAGCTCAGCCTGCCCCTCCTTGAAACTCTCATTGCCATTCCAGTAAGCATTGTAGTGCCCAGTCAGATTATGGTATATCCTGCGTGTGAGCGTGTTTTTCTTGGTCGAACAGGACCAAACCATAAAGGCCAGCAAAAAAAACATAAGGATCACTGACCATTTTATCTGATATGGCGGACGGACGATCAAAAAATGCTGATTAGAATGTTGATTTGTGCCGCTGTTGTTTTATGATGACGGTTAACCTTATAACTTCAAAAGTGCAAAAATATTTTATTTTCATCAAACTGGGCAAAATTGCGATATTTGCAGAAATTTTATAAAATCATAAGGTCAGATGCCATCGGCCCGGGAAAAAAGAAAAAGAAAGAAAAAGTGGATCCAGAAACTTCGTAACAAGTACCGGTTGGTCATTATGAATGAGGAGACTTATGAAGAAAAGTTATCCTTCAGGTTATCGCGTCTTAATGTTTTCGTCGTGTCGGGTACGGCCGTCATCCTGCTCATTATTCTGACCACATACATTATCGCCTTCACGCCTCTCAGGGAGTATATCCCCGGGTACATGGATGTCAATCTGCAGAAGAAGATTTATGAACTTCAGCTTCATGCCGATTCGATCGAACAGGAATTCAAGCTCAAGGATCTGTATCTGACCAATCTCAGGAAAATCATTAACGGTGAAAATATCGGAGAAGACATTTCGATGCCTTCCGACACCCAGGTGGATTATGCCCATCTCACCCTGACACATTCCCTCGAAGACTCTTTGCTGAGGGCTGAATATGAAAGCCAGGACATGTATGATCTGCGGAATCTCGTCAACGAACCCTTGAGCGGTGCGCAGGCCTCCGTCAGCGGTTTCATGTTTTTCACTCCCCTCCAGGGAGTGGTCACCAATCACTTCAATCCGAAGGAAAACCATTATGGTGTCGACATTGTCTCGGGCCGTAATGAAGCCATTAAAGCCACTCTTGACGGGATTGTGATTTTTGCCGACTGGACCATCCAAACAGGTTATGTGATC
This sequence comes from uncultured Lentimicrobiaceae bacterium, assembly GCA_964628285.1. Taxonomy (GTDB): domain Bacteria; phylum Bacteroidota; class Bacteroidia; order Bacteroidales; family JAGONC01; genus JAPLDP01. The sequence continues at coordinate 46,495 of CAZVNP010000009.1, read as the reverse complement.
ATGATCCAGCATGCTCATGACATCCTCTCGGTTTACAAGCATAATTCCATTTTATTAAAGAAACAGGGTGATGTGGTCAAAGCGGGTGAGCCCATAGCCATCATAGGTGAATCGGGTGAACTGTCGACGGGGCCGCACCTTCATTTTGAGTTATGGTACAACACCAATCCTGTGAATCCGGAGGATTATATGTTGTTTAGATGATGAGGTGAAGAGCTGTGCCCGGTGTCCCATGATTTTCACCCGGTGACAGGCAGTAAAACGATCACTTGCAACCTGATTAAAGCTTTTATTCATTGAAGAAACGGATAGCCATTCTGGGATCGACGGGGTCCATAGGTCGTCAGGCCTTAGAGGTGGTGCAGCACCATCCGGAACTGTTCACCTGCGAACTCCTGACAGCCCGCAGCAATTACAAGCTGCTGGTCGAGCAGGCCCTGGCCTTCAGACCGCGTGCGGTAGTTATTGGGGATGACAGTCATCATCAGGCTGTTCAGGATGCATTGCAAGGCCGGGGTGTGGAGGTTTTTTCGGGTCAGGAAGCCCTGTTGGAGGCCCTGGAAATGGAAAGTATCGACCTGGTGCTTGTCGCCATCGTGGGTTTTGCGGGATTAAAACCGACACTGAAGGCCATCGAGGAAGGCAAGACCTTGGCCCTGGCTAACAAGGAGGCCCTGGTCGTGGCAGGTGACCTGGTCACGGTGACGGCACGGAAGAAAAAAGTCGATATCTTCCCCGTTGATTCGGAGCATTCGGCTATCTTTCAATGCCTGGCGGGTGAAGGACAAAATCCGGTCGAAAAGGTCTATCTCACTGCTTCCGGCGGACCTTTCAGGGGAAGGGTCAGGGACGACCTGAAGAAAGTGACTAAAGAGGAGGCCCTGCTGCATCCGAACTGGAAAATGGGCAGGAAAATCACCATCGATTCGGCCAGCCTCATGAACAAGGGTTTTGAAGTCATCGAGGCCCATTGGCTTTTCAACCTGGCACCTCATCAGATCAGTGTCGTCATCCATCCCCAATCCGTCATCCATTCCATCGTGCAGTTTCAGGATGGCTCGATGAAAGCACAGATGGGACTCCCTGATATGAAACTGCCTATACAGTATGCCTTGTCCTGGCCTCGGCGGATACCGTCACCATTCCCGCGGTTTAATTTCAGAGACTTCCCGCAATTGACTTTTGAAGTACCCGAGCTGAAGAATTTTCCTAATCTTGCCATGGCTTATGAGGCCCTGGAAAAAGGAGGTACCATGCCATGTATACTGAATGCCGCCAATGAAGTGGCGGTCAAGGCTTATCTGGATGATCGCGTTGGTTTTCTGGAAATGAGCGATATCATTGCAACATGTATGGCCAAGGTGCCCGTGATCATGTCACCGTCGTATGATGATTATGTGCACACCGATGCGGTCACCAGGGAAAAAGCATTGGCTTTGTTGAACAAATGAACGTGCCTCATGTTAATTGAACTGTCATAGTATTAATGTTTTAACGATACCCGTCACATGGTGGTACTCATAAAGGTTGCTCAATTATTACTCAGTCTGTCGATCCTGGTTATTTTTCATGAGCTGGGACATTTTATCGCGGCACGGATATTTAAAACCAGGGTCGAAAAATTCTATCTTTTTTTTGATCCGTGGTTCCGTCTTTACCGTTTCAGGCACGGTCATACCGAGTACGGAATAGGATGGCTGCCGCTGGGGGGTTACGTCAAGATATCCGGGATGATCGATGAGTCCCTCGACAGGGAACAAATGAAAAAACCGCCACAGCCGTGGGAATTCCGATCCAAACCCGCATGGCAAAGGCTGATCATCATGCTTGCCGGCGTCACCGTGAATATCCTGCTGGCCATTGGAATTTATATTGTCATGCTGTCGACATGGGGTGAAGAGTACCTGCCGACGTCAGAGGTCGACGCCAAATACGGCATCTCTTGCGATTCAATGGCCCTGTCGATGGGCTTGCGCAACGGCGATAAAATATTATCTGTCGACAACAAACCTGTCGAGGATTTCCTTAAAATCACACCGACCATAGTTCTTGAAGAAGCCGGGACCATTCAGGTGGAGCGCGACGGACACCGTGAAAATGTGACCATCCCCGAAGGTTTTATTTCAAAGCTCATCAAGTACCAGCAGCCCATCATCTGGCCCAGGATACCTTTTGAGGTGAGCGACTTTACAAAGGATTCCCAGGCCAAAGAAGCAGGGATGAAAGTGGGTGACCGCATCATCGGACTGAACGGCCATTATATGCCCTATTTCAGGGAATACCGCACCCAGATACAGGAGCATAAAAATCAGCAGGTGATCGTCAATCTTATCAGGGCCGGGGATACGCTGAACCTGGCCGTGAATGTTCCTGCCACAGGTTTGATAGGTGTTTATCCGAAACCTCTCGACACCTATTACCAGTTTAAAAAGAAACATTATAATTTTTTCTCCGCTATTCCTGCCGGAACCGTTAAGGCCTATCAGGGTGTCGGTGATTACCTTAAATCGCTGAAGTTGCTGTTCTCACAGGAAAAAGCCTACGAATCGGTGGGGGGCTTTATCACCATCGGACGTATTTTCCCTTCGGTATGGGACTGGCAGTCGTTCTGGGGTTTGACGGCTTTTCTCTCCATCATGCTGGCTATCCTGAATGTCTTGCCTATTCCAGCCCTTGACGGCGGCCATGTGCTGTTTCTGCTCTATGAGATCGTCACCCGGCGCAAACCCAGTGACAAATTCCTGGAATATGCCCAGGTCGTCGGCATGTTCATTTTACTGGCCCTTCTTATTTTCGCCAATGGCAACGATATCATCAAGCTGCTGAGGCATTAGCATTCTCTTTAATAGTTTGAAGAGACTTTCTCCTTCAGGGATTTGAATCCGTGACCCAGGATCTCATTGGCGTCGATCACGGTGAGAAAGGCATCGGGATCAATGCTGTTGATGTGATCTTCCAGGATCGCCAGCTCGCGTCGGTTCACCACGGTGAACAGAATGGTCTTGTCGGCATAGTTGTACATGCCCTGACCTTTGAACATGGTCCCGCCGCGGTTCAGGTCCCTGATGATTTTTTCCCTGATCTCCTGATGTTTGTCGGAAATGATGAAGAGAGTCTTATCATAACTGATCCCTTCGAGGACCACATCGATCACCTTTCCAGTGATGAAGATGACAATCCAGGAATAGAGAGGTATCTTCCAGTCGCCAAAGGCGATCAGACCGAACAGGACAATGATCGAGTCGATGATGATCAGAAGTTGACCCACAGGCAAACGGGTGTATTTGGCCATGATCATGGCAATAATATCCGTTCCGCCCGAGGTGGCTTTGGATCTGAAAATCAATCCAAGACCAAATCCGATCAGCACCCCCCCGAAGATTGACGACAGCAGGACATCTTTTTCCACCAGTGGTGTCTCACCCCACAGGGCTGTTATCAGATCGATGAAGACAGAGGTAAAAACGAATCCCAGGATGGTTTTCACACCAAAACGCGGTCCCAGGATCCTGATTCCCAGGATGGTCAGTGGAATATTCAATATCAGCCCGACCATGCCGACGGGCAGCCCTTCACGTGCAAAGGAGAAGAGCCCCTTGGTCAGGTAATGAATGATAATGGCAATGCCATACACACCTCCCGGGACAATCTTGTTGGGTGTAATGAAAAAAACGTAACCCGAGGCCATGATCAGTGATCCAAGGATCATCAGGCTGTAAGCATAAAACCATTTCCGGGAGAACAGTTTTTCATATTGAATAAAGGCCATAGTAAATGAGTGTATTAATGGAAATAAAAGGGAAACAATTTCGCAGGTAAAAGTATAATAATTAGGGTCATACATACTTATCCGGCCGGTACGACATGAAATTTTTAGATGGGGACGTACTATTTCACCGGTAATGAAGTTATAATTGATAACCTGTGTACAGGATCTGAAACAATGACCGTGATAGTGGTCGGAAAGCAAGCCTAATCATATATTGCGGCATTGATTTATTTTGCCTGAAGGTGTTTATAACAAAAAAAATAGTATTTTAGCACCCAATAAGGGAGTTGTCACCGGGTCAATAACATGCAAAGGAAATTTACCTTTTTTACTGTTTTTTTACTTGTTTCGTTGTATGCCGCCGGACAGCAGGATCCGCAGTTCAGTCAGTACATGTTTGATCCGCTGTTTTTTAATCCGGGATACATTGGAATGGGTGAAGGAATATGTGTGTCGGGATTGTACAGGCAACAATGGGTTGGATTTAAAGATGTTGACGGTAACAAAGTTGCCCCTGAAACGTATACCATTGCTGTTCATGCCCCTCTTTCGGTCCTTCATGGCGGATTGGGGGCTACCATAACAAATGATAAATTGGGATTTGAAAGCAATATCACGTTAAAACTCGGTTACGCTTATCATTTGACCACCACAAGCGGAACCCTCAGCATAGGAGCGATGGCTGATTTTGTCGATAAATCCATGGATTTCTCCAAGTTAAAATTTATTGACAGCGATCCGCTGACATCCCAACTGGGTAATGAACGCCAGATGATCGTCGACGTGGCTCTTGGCGCCTATTATCAGGTGCCGGGCGAGTATTATCTGGGCCTCTCCGCCACCCAGATACTCCAGTCGGCCAGTAAAACCCTTTCAGCAACAGAGAAAAGTGTCATGAAACTGCAGCTCATCAGACAATACTTTGTTACAGCCGGTTATGAGTATACCTTTGCCTCCAATCCGGCTTTTATGTTGCAACCTTCTTTACTCTTCAAGACTGATTTAGCTTCGTTTCAATTCGATATCTCAGGACTGCTTAATTATAACAACAGGTTCTGGTGCGGATTAAGTTACAGGTTCCAGGATGCTGTGGTGGTTATTTTAGGCATGCAATACAAGAATTTCAGGATCGGATATTCTTATGATATCACCACCTCCACGTTGGGAGGCCGCAGAAGTAGCGGCAGTCACGAGATTATGGCCGGCTATTGCTTCAAACTGGAGGTCGAGAAATTACGACAGGGCTATAAGAACACGAGATTTTTATAAAATTATACATACATTTATCTAAAATTTACTGCTATATTTGATGGCCATAATAAAATCCAGCACATTTCGTTTAATAGAAGTTTATTAGTGATTTAAAAAATCAGTACATCATATGAAAAAACTGTTTTTCTATGCGGTGATTCTAGTCATTATCGGAAGCTGCAAAAACGCAGGAAATGGTGAACTCATCGGGGTTGAAAAACGACCTCATTTCTACCAGCCCAGTCCTTACGGAATGGCGTATGTACCGATGGGCAGCATGATCATCGGCGCCGGCGATGAAGACATTTCCTATACAGAATTGCAACAACCGAAAACCATCTCCGTATCGGCTTTTTATATGGATGAAACGGAAATAACCAATAACGAATACCGGCAGTTTGTTTATTGGGTGAGGGATTCCATTGCACGCCGGCTGGTGGGAGCCGTAAAACCCGAGTTGTATCTGATCGAAGAAAATCCGAAAACGGGTGAGGTCTATGATCCCCCCTTCCTGAACTGGGACCAGGAGATCAACTGGGATGGAGAAGAGGAACGCGATGCCCTGGAAGAAATGTACCTGCCCGAACATGAGCGTTATTACAGGAAAAAGGAATTCGACACGCGTAAGTTTTATTATGAATATTACTGGATCGATCTGCCTGCCGCCGCCAAGAAAGACTTCAGCCGCCCCGGCGATGTGAAGGAAGGCGCTCTCTCCAACCGTCCCCAGGGTCTGACCGACCGTTCCGTGTATATCCGGAAAGAGGTGATCAACATCTATCCCGATACCTTGTGCTGGCTTCATGATTATGCTTACTCTTACAATGATGCCATGACCGAAAGGTATTTCTGGCACCCGGCCTTTGACAATTATCCTGTTGTGGGGGTGACCTGGCAGCAGGCCAAGGCTTTCTGCATCTGGCGTTCCGAATTGCTGAACACCTATCTGGCCAAGAGAAAGGACGCTGTTTTCAATGAGTTCAGATTGCCTACCGAAGCCGAATGGGAATGGGCTGCCCGTGGCGGCAACGCCCTGAATCCCTACCCGTGGGGAGGACCCTATACCAGAAACGGCAAAGGGTGTTTCCTGGCCAACTTCAAACCGCTGCGGGGAAATTATGCGGCCGATGGCGGCCTCACAACGGTCATCGTGGCCCATTACCCGCCCAATGACTTCGGCTTGTATGACATGGCCGGCAATGTGGCCGAGTGGACCCTCGACGCGTTTGATGAATCAACCTATAATTTTGCCTGGGATATGAATCAGGCTTATCAATATAATGCCAAAGAAACCGACCCTCCGGCACTCAAAAGAAAAGTGATCAGAGGCGGCTCCTGGAAAGATGTGGCTTATTTTCTCCAGGTCTATTCACGCAGCTATGAATTCCAGGATACAGCCAAATGCTATATCGGATTCAGATGCGTTCAGAATTATCTCGGAAGGCAAAGGGACGACTCACCTTCCAAATCCTCTTATATATATAAGTAGAGACTTGGTCGGATTTGAAATAATTTTATCAGTAATTAACATAACAATTAAACAATTAATTTATTATCATCATGGGTATTAGTAATTTAGTGAGAAGAAGAGGGTTTAGACATTTTATGGCCCGGTTATATGGTTGGGGTGCTTCTGTGGTGATTTTAGGTGCACTTTTTAAGATCAACCATTACCCGGGTGCCGACTATATGCTCATTGTGGGATTGGGTACCGAATCATGTATTTTCTTTTTCTCTGGTTTTGAACCTCCATATGTTGAGCCGGACTGGAGCCTGGTTTATCCCGAACTTGCCGGTTTGTATCATGATGTCAGTGTTGACAACGATAAACTGAAAAAGGTCAAAAAAGGTGCTGCTGAAGAACTCGATGCCATGCTGGCTGAAGCGCGAATAGGACCGGAGCTGATCGAGAGCCTTGGGGCCGGCCTCAGAAACCTGAGTGATCACGCCTCCAAGCTCTCCGATATCTCCCAGGCATCTGTGGCTACAGGCGAATATGTAAAGAACATTAAGAATGCATCAGAGTCGGCCGGCGAACTTTCGTCAACTTACCGCCAGACCTCCGAGGTCCTGAATAAGAACATCGAACATACCACTGACCACTTCAGCCATCTGAAAAATGCTTCGCAGAGTGTGGCGACTCTTTCCAACATCTATAACGAGGCTTCCGAGAAATTCAAAGGCCATATGGCCGCTACGGATGAATTCTCGAAAAGCGTCGGCGAGGCCGTTAAATCTGCCAACCTGTTGTCACAAAAATATGTCGAGTCGGCTGATAAAATAGCCCAGTCCTCACAGAATTTTAATTTTACGGGTGCCGAGGTGAAGGATTTTCACAACCAGCTCAAGCTCATGACGGATCAAATGACCGCCCTTAATGCCAAATATGAGTTGCATCTCCAGGGTGCCGATGAGACGGTGGAAACAAACAACAAATTACAGGTGACACTCTCGGAATTTCTTAAAAGCCTCAATGAGTCTATCGATAAAACCGGTAAATATCATCAGAACCTGGCTTCTCTTAATGATTTATTTGATAAACAATTGAAGGGTTCAGGCCAACAGGTTGAAGCCACGGCACGATTACAGACTACACTTGAGAAATTTCTTGAAAACCTTAATGCTTCAGTTTCAACGACGGCTAAATACCGTGAAGAAGTGGATGCCCTGGCACAAAACATCGCGGCACTGAATAAGGTATACGGAAATATGTTGTCGGCTATGACAATCAAATAGCAGGTGAAGTAGGATATTAATGCAGAATTTTAAAACAGTAAATTCACATGGCCGGATATAAGGAAACGCCCCGACAAAAGATGATCGCCATGATGTATCTGGTGTTGACCTCCCTTTTGGCACTCAATGTATCAAAAGAGATCATCGACACCTTCATCGTAGTGAACGAAAGCCTGGAAACGACGAGCCATACCATCAGCAATAAGATCGATCAGATATACAATAAATTCCAGCAACAGTATGCACTTAATCCCAAAAAGGTCGAATCCTATTTTCAAAAAGCTGAAGAAGTAAGAGGTCTCGCGCAAAAGATGATCTATTATATTGACAGCCTGAAATATGGCGTCATCATTTCGACCGATCCCAGGATCAGGACTGTGGAACAGGCAAGGATGACACCGTTGTCAGAAATCAAATCAAAAGACCGCTATACTGAACCTACCCGTTTTTTCATGGGCCGGTCCACAAGCGGAAGAAATGCCACAGCAGGTTTTCTGAAAGACAAAATCGACCTATACCGGCAGACATTGCTGGATTATATGGGATTGCCTGCCAACAGCGACCGTCTGGGATTGATCACCTCAGGCTCTTTCCACGATGCTGACGGCCATCCCCAGACCTGGGAACAGCATCAGTTTTATTACACGGTTCTGGCCGCTGATGTGGCTATTCTAAATAAGATAACCACAGATGTTAAGAACGCTGAGTTCGATGTGCTGTCACACCTCCTCAATGAAATCACCGCCGAGGATTTCAAGTTTGATAAGATCAATGCCAAGGTCATTCCCAAGAGCCGTTATATTTTCGAAGGTGAGAAGTATGAGGCCGATGTGATCGTGGCGGCCTATGATACAAAAGGAAATCCCGATGTCTATTATCTCGAGGGTGTGGATACGGTTCGGAATATCAGGGATGCCCATAAGGTGGAGGGTGACCAGGGTGTTGTCAAACTGGAATTGCCTGGCAATTCTCCGGGTACTAAAAAGTATGCAGGTATCATCAGGGTGCTGTCACCGACAGGCGATACCATGACCTATGCCTTCAAGGATGAATACATTGTGGCTTTGCCGTCGTTGACGGTGTCGGCCACAAAAATGAATGTTTTCTATACCGGCGTCGACAACCCCGTGTCCATATCGGTCCCCGGGATAAGTTCGTTGCAACTGCAGCCTTCGATCAATGTGGGCACTTTGACGCCGACGCCGGAGAATCCCGAATCCAATTACATGGTCCGGATACCGGGAGGTACCACCGGGAAGGCCGTTGTATCGGTGAAGGCCGAATATGACGGGAGTGTCAGGGACATGGGATCCATTAGTTTCCGTATCAAACGTGTGCCGGACCCCGAAGCTTATATTGCCAACGTGCGGGATGGCGTCATAGCAAAAAATGCCATCCTGGCTGCAGGAGGTATCATACCCCGGATGCCGGAAGATTTTGAATTTGACCTGAATTTTACCATCACCGCGTTTACGTTCACCTCGGTGCGAAGCGGCGATGTCTTCTCATTCCAGTCCCAGAACAATCTGCTGACACCCGATATGAAATCATTCATCCAGAGCGCACGTCCCGGAACAAAGCTATGGCTTGAAAATATCATAGCCAGAGGCCCCGACGGAAACCGTCGTCTTGGAACGATAAGCCTTGTCCTTCAGTAATAATCAATATAGCCATTGAATATGAAAAAAGTCGTTCTTATCTGCGTGATTGGCTTCCTGGCTGCAACGGGAGCCAAACCCTTGTTCTCTCAGGTCCTTGAGAACAACCCTCCAAGGGATGGTGTGTATGATAAGATCAATACGTTGGAGAAAAAACCGATCCCTTATGCTTATGTCCGTGAAGCCGATGTGATGTGGCAAAAAAGGATCTGGCGTGTCATCGACCTGCGTGAGAAGATCAACCAGCCCTTTTATTATCCCATCGACCCGCATAATCAGTGGAGGAGTCTTATGCAGGTGATCATGGATGCCCTGAAGGAAGGTTCCGTTATCGCCTATGACGCCAGCCTGCCCACAGATGAGTTCACCACACCCTTATCCTACCAGGAACTGCTTAATACCCTTGAACGTACCGATACTTTGCAGCTGCAGAGAACCTATTCTCCCTATGACTGGTACGATACGATCATCAAAAGGAGCTTTAACGCTCAGGATGTCAAGAAGTTCAGAATAAAAGAAGACTGGTTCTTCGACAAACAGCGTTCCGTGATGGATGTACGTATCCTGGGTATTTGCCCCATCGTGGATGACTATACCGAAAAAGACGTCCTGAGAGGTGTGCGGCCACTCTTTTGGATCTATTTCCCCGAAGCTCGTACCGTTTTTGCCAAAGCGGAAGTCTTTAACCGCTATAATTCGGCAAACAGACTGACGTATGACGATGTTTTCTGGAAGAGAATGTTTAACAGTTATATTTATAAGGAAGACAATGTTTTCGACCGGAAGATATCCGATTATGCCCAGGGTATGGATGCGTTGCTTGAATCGGAACGCATTAAAAACGAAATTTTTAGCTTTGAAGAAGATCTATGGAAATATTAATCCTGCAGTGATCCGTGATAAAAAACTCCCCCGCCGGGGAGTTTTTTTTTGTCTTCAATGAAGGTTAAATCGTATATTTGTTGGGGCATGATTTTAATTTACAATGTCTTACAGGTTTCTTGACACGTCTGTTGAATACATTAAAGGGATAGGCCCTGCCCGTGCCGAGCTCCTGAAAAAGGAACTCAATATCCGGACATACGGTGACCTCATTGAATATTTTCCCCTGCGGTACATAGACCGGAGCAGGTTTCACAAGATCAGCGAGATCAATAACGAGCTGCCCTATGTTCAGATTCACGGCCGTGTGGTGAATGTCCAGATGGTCGGAAAAGGACCGGCCAGCCGTATGGTGGCCATACTCGAAGATGAGACAGGTGAGATCGAACTGGTATGGTTCCAGGGGATCAGATGGATCAAGGATAAGGTCATCCCCGGATCGGATTACCTGGTTTTCGGCCGGCCTGTTTATTTCAACGGACGGTATAACATCCCTCATCCGGAGATTGATCCGTATAACGCCAGTGCCCTTAAAGTGAGCGAGACATTGCAGCCTTTTTACGGTTCCTCCGAGAAATTGAAAGTGAAAGGCTTCAACTCCAGAGGGATCAGCAAAGTCATGTATAACCTGGTCGGTTTATTGAAAGGCAACATACCCGAGACGCTCTCGCAGGAGGTCATCAGCCATTTTAGTTTCATTTCGCGTGAAGAAGCTCTTGTCAACATTCACTTTCCCAAAGATGATTCCATGTTGCGGAAAGCGCAGGCAAGACTGAAATTTGAGGAGCTGTTTTTTATTCAGCTCAGATTGCTGATGCAAAAGATCATGAGGATTAACAAAACACAGGGACATGTCTTTCTTAAGATCGGCGATCATTTCAACAGTTTTTACCACCATAATCTGCCTTTTTCTCTCACCGAGGCTCAGAAGAGGGTCATCAGGGAGATACGCAAAGATGTGGGATCGGGAAAACAAATGAACCGTTTGCTTCAGGGCGATGTGGGGAGCGGAAAAACAATGGTGGCCCTCATGTCGATGCTGATGGCACTTGATAACGGATATCAGGCCTGCATGATGGCGCCCACGGAGATCCTGGCACAGCAACATTTCGAGTCGCTGAATCAGTTGCTCTCGGGATTGGGCATATCACATGAATTGCTGACCGGATCAACAAAAAGCTCGCAGCGCAAGATCATCTATGAACAACTTCTTTCGGGCGAACTCCAGATATTGATCGGCACGCATGCCCTTCTGGAAGAAACGGTAAAATTTCATCATCTGGGTCTTGTCGTCATCGATGAACAGCATCGTTTTGGGGTGGCACAACGCGCCCGGCTGTGGGAAAAAAGCAACTCACCACCCCATGTCCTGGTCATGACGGCCACACCCATACCCAGAACGCTGGCGATGACACTCTATGGCGATTTGGACTATTCGGTCATAGACGAGATGCCCCCCGGACGGCGACCCGTCAAAACGTTTCATTTGGTGCAGTCGGATATTCAGAAGGTCTATACGTTCATCAGGAAACAAATAAAGAAAGGACAACAGGTTTATGTTGTCTACCCTCTTATCCAGGAATCGGAGAATCTTGATCTGAAAGCACTCCTGGAAGGTTATCAGCACATTGTCAACGAGTTTCCGCCGCCCGGGTACGGTGTCAGCATGGTGCACGGACAGATGAAGAGTGAAGAAAAGGAATCAGAAATGCAGCGTTTTATAAAAAATGAGGCCCAGATCATGGTGGCGACCACGGTGATTGAAGTCGGGGTGGATATTCCCAATGCCACGGTGATGGTCATTGAAAATGCGGAGCGCTTCGGTTTATCGCAGTTGCATCAATTACGTGGCAGAGTTGGAAGAGGCGCCGACCAGTCATATTGCATCCTCATCACCGGTGACGAGATGGGCACGGAAGCACGTAAACGCATTGAGGCCATGCTGAAAACCACCGACGGTTTTGAGATAGCCGAGATGGACCTCCGGCTGCGCGGTCCCGGCGATATGCAGGGAACACAGCAAAGCGGTGTGATCCCTCTGAAAATGGCCGATCTGGTCAGGGATGAAAAGCTTTTAAAATATGCCCGCGACATGGCCCTCAGGATACTCGAAAAAGACCCCGATCTCCGGATACCGGAGAACAGGCCTCTCGCCGAGGAGCTACAACACCTTTCACGCCATGAAACAAACTGGGCTCTCATCAGCTGATATATACCCTGATGTTATCCGTCGCAATGTAATTTCATTACCTTTGTTCACCATATGAGGAGTGTAAAATGAAAATTTCCTATCGCTGGCTTCACGATTATCTGGATTTCACCACCGGCCCCGAAGATCTGGCCCCCATCCTGACCGGTACGGGACTGGAAGTGGAGAGTCATGAAAAGATCCATTCCGTCAAGGGAGGACTGGAAGGGGTGGTGGTCGGTGAAGTCATCACCTGTACCAAACATCCTGCTTCAGATCATTTGAGCATCACCACGGTGGATATCGGAGGAAAAAATGTGTTACGCATCGTATGCGGCGCGCACAATGTGGGTGTGGGCATGAAAGTGCCTGTGGCAACCGCCGGCACGGTGTTATATGATGGCGACAGACCCGTGGAGATAAAAAAAACCACCATCCGTGGTGAACTCTCCGAAGGGATGATATGTGCTGAGGATGAGCTGGGTCTGGGCCGTTCACACAAAGGCGTCATGGAACTGGATCCTTCAGCAATACCGGGAATAGCGGTGAAAGATTATTTTAACCTGCCCGATGACCATGTCTATGACATCGGATTGACCCCCAACCGCACCGATGCCATGTCGCATATCGGCGTGGCACGCGACCTGATGGCCGTATTCAACAACAGAACACCATGTACCGAGGGAGGCGGAAGAAAAAACCTTCATCTGCCATCAGTGGATGACTTCAGAGTCGACAACCATGATCTGGAGATAAAGGTGACCATCGACGATAAGGAGGCATGTCCCAGGTATTCGGGCGTGTCGATGACGGGCATTCTCACCGGGGAATCCCCATTATGGCTCAGAAACAAACTCACGGCCGTGGGCATACGCCCCATCAATAATGTTGTCGACATTGGCAATTATATCCTTCAGGAGACAGGACAACCCCTGCATATCTTTGATGCCGATGCGATAGAGGGTCGCCACATCGTGGTCACAAAATTACCCAGGGGAACACGGTTTGCCACCCTCGACGGCATTGAACGTGAACTGACAGAATGGGATCTCATGATCTGTAATGAAAATGAGGGCATATGCATCGCCGGTGTGTTCGGCGGCATCAAATCGGGCGTGACCGAACATACACGGAACATTTTTATTGAGAGTGCCCATTTCAATCCTAAATTTATCCGGCGGACTTCGAAATATCATGGTCTGCAGACCGATGCTTCCTTTCACTTCGAGAGGGGTGTTGATCCCAACGGCACGCTCTATGCCCTGAAGAGAGCCGCTCTGCTCATAAAAGCACTGGCAGGGGGAACCATATCGTCGGACATAGTGGATAAATATCCCAGGCCCTGTCATCCGGCCGTCATCGAGGTCAGTTACAGTCATATATACCGGCTGACAGGACAAAAGATCAGCCCCCGCATCATCCGGCAGATTCTCACAGACCTGGGGATGCATATTATTGATGAATCACGTACCCGTGAGGGTTTCGTGGTGTCGGTGCCGACATACCGGTTCGACGTGACCCGCGAAGCCGATGTCATTGAGGAGATGCTTCGGATTTATGGATACGATAACATCGACATGCCTTTCGGCATCAGGATGTCACCGGTTTTCTCCGAGAGACCTGACAGAAACCTCATCCGTAATCTGATATCGGATTACCTCACCGACAACGGTTTTTTTGAGATCATGAACAACTCGCTGACCGGCCCGCAGTATGTTGAGAGTGTGAAAGGCTTTTCACCTGAAGAACATGTCAGAATCCTGAATCCCATCAGCCAGGATCTGAGTGTCATGCGTCAGACGCTCCTATTCGGCGGTCTTGAGACCATCAGATACAATGTCAACAGGAAGATGCCGGATATGAAAATGTACGAGTTCGGTACGGTTTATTTCACCAATACCGGTTCACCACCCTCATCGGATGTCCTGGACCGTTACAGGGAATATCATCACCTGGCTTTGTTCCTCACCGGGAGGAAAGATCCGGTGAGCTGGCATACCTCCGGAGGACACTTTGGATTTTATGATCTGAAAGCCGTTGTCGGCAACCTGTTGCAACGTGTCGGGATCCCGGCATCCTGCCTGACCATCCATACCTGTCAGGCTGGTCTGTTTGACTATGCCATGACACTGAAATACAATCACCGCCTGCTGGTGACCTATGGTCGGATAAAAAATGAACTCCTCATGCCGTTCGAAATCAGACAGGAGGTGTATTATGCCGATTTCGACTATGATCTCTTTGCCGACCTGACCAAAGATGACCGGATAAACTTCCGCGAGTTGCCCAAATACCCTGAGGTGAGGCGAGATCTTGCTTTACTTTTACGGGCGGAGGTCCAATATGCCGAGATCGAGAAGATAGCCTTCCATGTGGAGAAAAAACTGCTAAAGGCTATGACCGTTTTCGACATCTATGAGGGCGAACAGGTCGGCCGGGGAAAGAAGTCTTACGCCATCAGCTTCACCCTGCAGAGCGATGCCAAAACTCTGACGGATAAAGAGGTCGAGCAGGTCATGAACAAGCTGATGGAAGCTTTCAGGGATAAATTACAAGCCGTCATACGCTAATTTTGTTTCCCGCCTGTCACGGTTATATTACGGTATTTTGATTAATTTTGCAGTCCACAAATAAACCCGGCAGCACCGGTGCAATGGTTCGCAGACAATGGAGATACAAGCCATCAAACAACGGTTTGGGATCATAGGTCATTCCCCGCTGCTCGACAGGGCTATTGATATAGCGCGTCAAGTGGCCCCCACCGATCTGACTGTCCTCATCACAGGTGAAAGCGGCACAGGCAAGGAGGTCTTCCCGCAGATCATTCATCATCTGAGCGCCCGTAAACATGGTCCTTACATTGCTGTGAACTGTGGCGCCATACCGGAAGGAACGATCGATTCCGAGTTATTCGGTCATGAAAAAGGTTCTTTCACAGGTGCTCATGAATCACGAAAAGGTTATTTTGAGGTGGTAAACGGGGGCACCATCTTCCTTGATGAGATTGCCGAACTGCCGTTGTCAACACAGGTCAGGCTCTTACGTGTGCTCGAAAGCGGGGAGTTCATACGGGTGGGCTCTTCCAAAGTGATAAAAACCGATGTCCGCGTGGTGGCCGCTACCAATGTTGTGATCGCCGAGGCCATGCAGATGGGTAAGTTCAGACAGGATCTGTATTACCGCCTGAACACCGTGCCCATATTTATACCTCCTTTGCGTCAGCGAAAAGAAGATATCATCCTTCTTTTCCGGAAATTCGCCTCTGACTTCGCCGAGAAATACCGCATGCCGTCCCTTCAGCTGGACGAAGAGGCCAGGAAATACCTTACCAATTACCGTTGGCAGGGTAATGTCCGTCAGCTGAAAAATATCACCGAACAGATCTCGATCATTGAAGAAAAGAGGTTCATTACACCGGAGATCCTGGCGAAATACCTGCCCGCAGTGCCATACAGCGAGTTACCGGTGCTTTATGATAACAGGGGCTATCAGAAAAGCGAGTTTTCAGAGAGGGATCTCCTGTATAAAGTGTTGTTCGACATGAAAAAGGATATCATTGACCTCAAACGGCTGGTCTCCGATATCATCGCCCAGGAGGGCATAACGAAAAACCTCCAGGAGAAAGACTCACAGCTTCTCAAACAGTTATACCATGAGATAGGTGAGACGGCCGACGAAATGGCCGACAGCGCCATGCCCCAAGATGAACAGGAACCCGTTCAGAATCCGGAAATCCTGGAAGAGTCATTGTCGCTGCAGAAAAAAGAAAAGGACATGATAAAAAAAGCCCTTCAGAAGCACCAGGGTAAAAGAAAAAATGCCGCCAGGGAACTGGGCATCTCCGAACGTACGCTATACAGGAAGATCAAAGAATATGACATTCAGTAATTCACGTTTAAAGAACAGCGGTGGACACCGGCTGTTTGTCTTCTTTCTGTTTCTGATGGCCGTTATGGTCATGACGGGGTGCGGTGTGTATTCCTTTACGGGGGCTTCCATTTCGCCTGAAGTCAAGACCATTTCCATTGACTATTTCCCCAATTATGCCTCCATGGTTCAGCCCACGCTGAGCCAGAGATTCACAGAAGCCCTCCGGGATAAGTTTACCCATGAGACGAACCTGGATCTGGTTGAAAGTGGCGGCGACCTTAACCTCGAAGGCGAAATCACCGGTTATGGCGTCATGCCTGAGGCTATTCAGAATAATCAGCAGGCCGCTCTCAACCGCCTCACCATATCTGTTAAAGTCAGGTTTACTAATAAATATAATGAATCGCAGAATTACGAGTCCACCTTCTCACGGTTTCAGGATTATGACAGCAGGCGAAACCTGGCGGAAGTGGAAAATGACCTGATCGACCAGATCAATCAGCAACTGGTGGAGGATATTTTCAATAAATCGGTCGTCAACTGGTGAATGACGCCCGTACATCTGATTTACACTATGAACCGGTCACAGTTTGAGCAATTTGTCATGTTTCCCGGGTGTCTGGATGTGGAGAGCCTGCCGTTGCTGGAGAAATTGCTGGATGATTTTCCCTATTGCCAGACTGCCCGTCTTTTATATGCCAAAAACCTTTTCTGCGAGAAGCACATCCGCTTTCATGATCAGTTGGCTCTCACGGCTGCTTATGCCTCCGACCGTTCTGTCCTCCGACAGTTATTGCTGGGGACCATGCCCGATAGTGATGATCAAAGCCCCGAAAGAGACACAGGATATCGCCACATGGTACCGTCTCCGGCAGATACCGCCCCGGTCCGGGAAAGACGGCATCAGGATGATAGGCCCGGTGAAACACCCAAACCGGCACCGGGATATACCGGGAATGATCAGATTCAACAGCAACCTCAAGGACTAACTACAGATCAGGAAGAACCACCGGAACTGATGCGTTTATTTACCGAACTGAAGGAGATCATGATGCGGCTGTATGACGCCGGCAGGCACACAGCCGGAGAATATTCCATTGACAGCCTCGATGACGGCAGGGAGACAACACCGTTAACGGAAAACCAGAAACTCATTGACAAATTCATCCGTACCAAACCGCACTTTGAACCACCGCGTTCCGGTTTCTTCGATCCCGCTGAGATGGCACGGAAAAGCGGGACCGAGCCCGACGACATGGTCAGCGAAACACTGGCACAAATCTATGTGAAGCAGGGATTTCTCTCCAGGGCAGTTAAAATTTATGAGCAATTGATGGTAAAATTTCCGGAAAAAAGTAGTTACTTTGCATCTCAAATTGAAAAATTGAGGGAATGAATCGTATCCAATTTAATATTAAAGTGCCATGGGATTTTATGTTTTAGTGTCGGTGTTAATCATCATCATCTGTGTTCTCCTGGGCCTTGTGGTTCTGGTCCAGAATTCAAAGGGCGGGGGACTGGCATCCAACTTTGCCTCTTCCAACCAGTTTATGGGTGTCAGGAAAACAGCCGATTTTCTTGAGAAAGCCACTTGGACACTGGCTGTTGTGCTCCTGGTTCTGAGCCTGACCTCCATCCTTATCATCCCGCGTAACAGAGTGGTGAGCAATGCTCCGCAAAGCGAAATTCAGCAAAAAGCGGCAGCGGAACAAACCCAGCAGAAACCCATTGATTACCAGGCACCGCCTGCAAATCCCTGAGTCGGAATCCGTTGTTTTTCGATACTAAAAATGTCAGAATGTCATAACATTCTGACATTTTTTTTGTTTCTGCCACTTGGCACAGAATATGCTAAGCCGGGGGAGGAAATTTTTTAAGCCTCATACAGGCAATTATTTGTTTAACTAAATTCATATCATCATGGCAAGTCTGAAGATACAACCATTGGCAGACCGAGTTCTGGTAGAACCGGCGGCTGCAGAAGAGAAAACGGCCGGAGGTATCATCATCCCCGATACCGCCAAGGAAAAACCGCAGAAAGGTACGGTCATAGCTGTCGGTAAGGGAAAAAAAGATGAACCTATTACTGTGAAGGCCGGCGACACGGTCCTGTACGGTAAATATTCCGGCACGGAAATTACCATCGACGGTAAGGATTACCTTATTATGCGTGAATCCGACATTCTGGCTATCATCTGAGATTCTGACGTATTGTAGTATTTAATAACTTAAATCTTTAAAAAATGGCAAAGAATATAATTTTTGATATTGAAGCGCGCAATAAACTCAAAAGCGGTGTCGATGCTTTAAGTAATGCCGTGAAAGTGACATTGGGTCCTAAAGGACGCAATGTGATCATTGATAAATCGTTCGGCTCTCCTTCCATATCCAAGGACGGAGTGACCGTTGCAAAAGAAATCGAACTTAAGGATCCTGTTGAGAATATGGGAGCACAAATGGTAAAAGAAGTGGCTTCCAAAACCAGTGATGTGGCCGGTGACGGTACCACCACCGCCACAGTGCTGGCACAGTCGCTCATTACCACAGGTCTTAAAAACGTGACCGCCGGCGCTAACCCAATGGACCTGAAAAGAGGCATTGACAAAGCCGTGACTGCCGTAGTGGCCGACCTCAAGAGACAAACCAAGGAAGTTGGTGACAGTTTCGAGAAAATTGAACAGGTGGCCGCCATCTCGGCCAATAATGACTTGTCGATAGGCAAGCTCATCGCCGAAGCCATGAGCAAGGTCAAAAAGGAAGGTGTGATCACCATCGAGGAGGCCAAAGGTATTGAAACCACCGTGAATGTGGTGGAAGGGATGCAGTTCGACAGAGGCTATATCTCACCTTATTTTGTGACCGACACGGAAAAGATGGAAGCTGTATTTGAACAACCTTATATCCTCATTCATGACAAGAAGATATCGGTCATGAAAGATTTGCTGCCTCTTCTTGAGAAAGTGGTGCAGACAGGCCATCCGCTCATCGTCATCGCAGAAGATGTTGAAGGCGAGGCACTGGCAACCATGGTGGTGAACAAGCTGAGAGGATCGCTCAAGATCGTGGCGGTGAAAGCCCCCGGCTTTGGTGACAGGAGAAAGGAAATGCTTGAGGATATTGCTATCCTGACAGGCGGCATGGTGATAGCCGAAGAAAAGGGCTATAAGCTGGAAGATACACAGCTGTCCTATCTGGGACACGCTGAAAAAGTGGCCGTGGATAAGGAGAACACGACCATCGTGGGGGGCAAAGGTGATAAAAAGCTCATCGACTCACGTGTGGCCCAGATCAAGAAACAGATTGAAACGACCACCTCCGATTACGACCGTGAGAAATTGCAGGAACGTCTGGCTAAATTATCCGGAGGTGTGGCCGTCATTTATGTCGGGGCGGCCAGTGAGGTGGAGATGAAGGAGAAAAAAGACCGCTTCGACGATGCTTTGCATGCCACACGGGCTGCCATTGAGGAAGGTATCATACCCGGTGGCGGAGTCGCATACCTCAGGGCCGTCAGCGCTCTTGAGAAGGTAAAGGGTGACAATGAAGATGAAGAAACAGGCATTGCCATTGTACGCCGTGCCCTGGAAGAACCCCTGCGCCAGATCGTGGAAAATGCCGGTCTGGATGGTTCGGTGGTGGTGCAGAAGGTGAGGGAAGGAAAGGATGATTTTGGATTCAATGCCCGTACCGACACCTATGAACACCTGTATCAGTCAGGTGTTATCGATCCGACGAAGGTAGCCCGCGTGGCCCTCGAAAATGCGGCCTCTATCTCAGGCATGCTGCTGACAACGGAATGTGTTCTGGCCGAGATCAAAGAGGAGAAACCACAACAAATGCATGATCCGGGTATGGGCGGTATGGGCGGTATGATGTAAGAGTCATGCCATGTTGTGCTGTTTCTTTGAAAGGCTGTACCCGAGGTACAGCCTTTCTAATATACAAAAAGTGCCGGCGGTCTGCAATAATTTACTTTCAATGACGTAACTATTCATAGTTGAATCCCAAATAACTTAGGAAATGAAGTATCACACGCTGTCCCTGTATATCTCCGTGGTTCTGGCGGGTCTGACCATGACGGCCGGTGCACAAACGGCAGCTTCCGTCAGCCCATCCGTACCGGTCGACTCCATTACGGAGACCATTACCTATACCGGTGTCGTGCATGAACAGGGTACCAAGAACGATTTTTACAACCGGGCTGTCGCCTGGATCAATAAGACCTATCCCAATCCCTCGGCGGTGACGACGGTGCGTGATCCCCTGTCAGGTAAAATTGAAGGGGGTCACCGGTTTAAAATATATACTGATGTTGAGGATGGAACGAAAATGGAATGGGGTACCATCCTGTATTCCTTTAAACTTGAATTTAAGGAAGGCCGTTATAAGTACACGTTCGATCACTTTCTCCTGAATGCCCCTTCAAAATTCCCGCTGGAACGGTGGCTTGACAAAAAGGATCCCGCTTACAACAGCACCTGTGATGCCAAACTGGTGAAGGTGAACGATGCCATGACGGAACTGATTGACGGCTTGAAGGAGGCCATGAAACCCCCCAAGGTCAGAAAGGAGGAAGACTGGTAAAAGGCATCACCAAATGTCAGACGTTATGAAAACACATGAAAGCTTTACCATCGACGGGAAAATAGTCGATATAATAGAACGCAAGATCAAACCCGGCGGCATTGTGATCGAAGAGGGCAGGATAACAGACACACGGCAGCATAACATGGTGCCCGATCATTTCATCCTGCCGGGATTGATCGACTCACACATCCATATCGAGAGTTCGATGATGATACCGTCTGAGTTTGCCCGTCAGGCGGTGGTTCACGGCACGGTGGCGACGGTGTCTGATCCTCATGAGATAGCCAATGTGATGGGCATCGACGGCATCAGGTTCATGATCGCCAATGGGAAGAGAGTGCCTTTTAAATTCTATTTCGGTGCTCCCTCCTGTGTGCCGGCGACACCTTTCGAGACCGCCGGCGCCACCATCGGTCTGAAAGAAACCGACGAGCTGCTTCAGATGAAAGAGATACATTATCTGTCCGAGATGATGAATTATCCGGGAGTGCTGGCAGGACAGGAGGAGGTCATGAAAAAAATAGCTCTGGCAAAGTCACGCCATAAGCCTGTCGACGGACATGCTCCCGGATTGAAAGGCGTGCAGGCACAGAAATACATAGCGGCAGGCATCAGCACCGATCATGAATGCTTTACCCTCGAGGAAGCCACGGAAAAAATACAGATGGGGATGAACATACTCATGAGAGAAGGTAGCGCGGCGAAGAACTTCAATACCCTTATGCCATTGCTGCAGCTTTATCCTGATAAGGTCATGTTCTGCTCCGATGACAAACATCCGGATGAATTGATCAAATGGCATATCAACCGGCCGGTGAAAAGGGCTGTTGAAAAAGGATATGACCTGATGGACATTCTGCGGAGCTGCATTTTTAATCCGGTGAAGCATTACCATCTGAATGTCGGGATGTTACAGAAAGGTGATCCGGCCGATTTTATCATCGTGGACAACTTATCGGATTTTAATGTTTTGGCAACCTATATTGATGGCATTAAAGTGGCTGAACAGGGGAAGACAATGATCCCTCATATCACGGAAACACCAGTCAACCGTTTTCATGCGGAAAAGATAACCGTAGACGACCTCAGGGTCGGGGCCGGGGAGGGTATGATGAGGGTGCAGAAAGCTCTGGACGGACAGCTTATCACGGAGACCCTTTTTATCGTCCCCACTGTCGTCGCAGGAAATGTTGTCAGCGACATTAAACGCGATATTCTGAAAATGACCGTTGTCAACAGGTATGAAAAAGCCAAACCTGCCGTCGGCTTTGTCCGGGGCTTCGGATTAGGGCAGGGTGCCATGGCTTCCTCGGTGGCACACGACAGCCATAACATCATCGCCCTCGGCACCAGTGATGAAGAGATCGTGGCCGCAGTCAACCTGCTGATCGATCATAAAGGTGGTATCGCCTTTACCGCCGGCAGGGACACGCTGGTGCTTCCCCTGCCCGTGGCAGGCATCATGTCGGATATGGAAGGAAGAGAAGTTGCCGCGCTTTATGAAAAATTAGATAAGAAAGTCAAAAAAAACGGGTCAAAACTCAAATCCCCTTTCATGACCTTGTCTTTTATGGCTTTGCTTGTCATTCCTGAGCTTAAGTTAAGCGATAAGGGCCTTTTTGACGGGAAAAAATTTGAATTTGTCAAATTATTTTCAAAATAATTGCCAAATTATGTACATATTTATTGCCTGATAATGTTTTTTTGTATATTTGCAGAAAAATTTAACTATGAAAACTACGATTGATATCACAAAACTTGAGAACGCGGCCAGCAAACTGAGGGCCCTTGCTCATCCGATGCGCATTGCCATCATTGAATTGCTGGAGCAGAAGCCGAAATTAAGTGTAACCGAGATCTACACCCATCTTAAGATCGAGCAGGCTTCGGCTTCCCATCACCTGAACATCTTAAAGATTAAGGGTGTTCTGTATTCCAAGAGGGATGGCAAGAAAATCTTTTATTCCCTGAGGAGTGATGCGCTTACCGAAATAGTTCATTGCATTGACAAATGCGGCGACGATTAAGCTAAATTCTCCATGTCTCCTCGTCGATCCAATTGGCATGGAGATCAAATGACTTATTAAAAAAGATCACCTTTTCGGGTTGTGACATCCGGAGGTAGATGCCCGTATCCCAGCGCCTGTTATGGTTTAAGTCCTGGATAGCTTTTAGTTTGTATTTTCCAGGCTTAAGTTTATCAAAATTGATTGTTGATGAAGTTGTGATATAGGTCTCACCTGTCACATGGTCTTTTTCATTCAAAAGCTGGATGATATAGGGTATGTCGACGGTGGTGAGCCGGATGTCTATTTTCAGGCTGCTATAATCACTTGAGGAGGTGGTTTTGAAAGGTATCTGCAGTGAGTCGTTGGTGTGATCCAGGATGTCGGTGAAGGAGGAATCGGGGATGATCAAACGGTAGGGGCGGTCTTCCTTCCACTGGTGACGGATGGTGATGTACCTCCCGATGGTATCGTCCACCTGGATTTCCGGATGCAGGGTATCCATGTCTTCGATGATCACAGTCCCCCCAAGCCTGTAGCTCTCAAGGGGGTAGGTGCTTTTCAGTACAAAGGGCCGGAAATAATCGAGCTGTTTACCTGCATTCAGGCTGGTGGTGATCGATAATTTTTGTTGTTCCTGTTCTTTTTTAGGGATTCTTTTACGTATGGCGACTTGGGGTTGCACCATTTTAACCGTGTCGAGCACGGTGTCTCCGATGCTCACCGCCAGTTTCAGCGTATCGGGCACGGGGGGCCTGATCCAGACCAGCATGGTATCAAAGCTGCAGTTCATCTCATGCATCAGCCGGCTTTCGGGCGGAACGCTGTCGAGGGGTCGCAGTGAAACGTTCCCGGCAGGAAACCTGAAAACCATCTGCATCATGCCTTCACCAATATATTTCGCTTCCGTTAACCGTTGTATCGTATCAATTTCCTGAAACATATAAAAAACAGGTGACGGCTCCGGCATGGTTTGAACGGTGTCATCCAGGTCGACCGGTTGTTTCAGCCGGGGCGTGAGGAGTGAATCGGCGAAAGCGATGGGTTCGGTGTACGGATCATAAAGGTAGTTACCGTTAACGTCACCGAGTGAGAATAACTTGTAGCGGTGTTCGCGGAGGTTGGTGAACAGGAAATGACCGTCCTGGTCCGTTTTTGTCGCATAAAAAGGCAATTCCTTATAGGGCAGGGAATCGTCAGGGGTGTTGTACAGCATCACCCACACCCCTTTCTCAGGTGTCAGGTCAAAGGCATTCAGAATGCTGCCCGACATCGTCAATGAATCGAGGTAACCCCCCGTGGAACAGATGTATTGAAAATTTCCAAGGGGGTTATTTTCATTCAGATCCGTGACGGCATCACCGAAATAAAAGGTGTAGGTGGTATTTAACCTGAGGGTATCCTCGATATTAATGATCAGCCTTTTACCTCTCAATTTATAATCCGGTTTGATGGTTAAGGGCGGGGAAATAATTATCTTATCACCTGGATTATTTAAATTGACAAATTCATCGAATAGGATATGAATGCTGTGATCCGTAAAATGAACCGACTGGTTGGGCGGGGTGCACGCCAGGACATTGGGAGGCGTCACATCCTTGGGTCCGCCCGTGGGTGCGATGGGATTGGCACAGGCAATGACCAGGATGCCTGCCGCCAGCCAAAGCACTACGGGAGTTATTTTTCTTTGCGAAAGCAAAATTGCCGTAACTTTATGGTTTAACGATACAAAGATGGTAAAATTTCAGTGCTGAAAGCGGTAATGAAGAAATATTACATAAGAAAGGCCTGGCCGGGGGCGATAGGGTGTCTTTACCTGATCGTTTTCATATCTTCCGGCGTTTATTGTCAGGACACACCCTCTGTGGAATCCATGGAGAAGCTGTCGGCATGGGAACAGAAATCCTGTACCCTCCGTTTTCCTGCGCCGGTGTCCGGCAGCTATACAGGATCCAATTACAACCTGATCTATGACCGGTTCACGTGGTACCTCGACCCCAATGTGCGTTACATCAGTGGTTCCGTGATGTCGTATGTCATCCCTGTCGAACCCGGTGTGGATACGATAGCCTTTCAGCTGTATCACGGCATGACCGTCGATTCCATCATCTTCCACGGTGCCCCGGTGAGTTATGACCTGACACCGGGTGACGAGCTTCGCATTTCACTGGGGCAGCCGCTGACCCTTGGCGTGACCGATTCGGTGGCCGTCTGGTACCGCGGCGTGCCGCCGGAGAACAGCGGCTATGGGTCATTCACTCAGAGCAGCCACGACGAAACACCGATCCTCTGGGCCTTCTCCGAACCTTACGGTGCCCAGGACTGGTGGCCATGCAAAAATGACCTGTCCGATAAAATTGACTCGATCGATATCATCGTAACCACGCCGTCACAGTACCGTGTCGCCGGTAACGGCTTGCTGGTCAGTGAGACCACGGCCGGGGACAATAAAACCTTTCACTGGAAGCACCGTTATCCCATCGCCGCCTATCTGGTGGCTGTCGCCGTGACCAATTATGTTGCGTTTTCGGATTATGTCCCTTACGGCTCCGACTCCATCGAGATCCTCAATTATGTCTTTCCGGAGGACCTCCAGACCATTCAGGGTATGACGCCCGATCTGATACCTGTGATGGAGCTGTATAATGACCTTCTCATACCCTATCCTTTTTTCAAAGAGAAATACGGACATGCCGAGTGGCTTGTGGGTGGAGGCATGGAACACCAGACCATGACCTTCACCGGTAACTTCGGTCATGAGATCCTGGCCCATGAGCTGGCGCACCAGTGGTTCGGCGATATGGTGACGCTGGCCACCTGGCACGACATCTGGCTCAATGAAGGTTACGCCACTTACATGACCGGCCTCACCTACGAGCATCTTTTTGAAGGACGTTACTGGCCCATCTGGAAGTCGAACAACATCGGTTACACCACCAGCTCTCCCGGCGGCTCGGTTTACTGCGACGACACGACCTCCATCGCCCGCATCTTCGACCCGCGGCTGTCGTACAGCAAAGGTGCCATGATCCTCCACCTGCTGCGCTGGGTCATCGGCGATTCGGCTTTCTTCGCAGCCCTGCAAGGCTACCTTACCGACCCTTTGCTCGCTTATCGTTATGCCACCTTCGATGACGCCAAACGCCATTTTGAGGAGGCCGCAGGCCGTGACCTGACAGCCTTCTTCAACGAATGGTACTATGGCCAGGGGTATCCCGTTTATTCCATTATCTGTTCTTACAAAGATCAGAACCGCATCGAGGTCACTATTAACCAGACCACATCGGATCCCTCCGTCGCTTTTTTTGATCTGCCCTTACCCATACGGTTCAAAGGAATTGAAGGCGATACCCTTATTGTCTTCGACAATACATTTTCAGGTCAGACTTTCGTCGTGGATCCGGGATTTTCTACCGATTCGGTGTTTTTTGATCCCGATCAGTGGATTATCACCCGTAACAGCAGCATCATCCTGGGTTATTACGGCAATCTCACCACGCCAGCTTTTCTTGTTTTCCCCAATCCCTCCACCGACGTCATCTGTGTCAGAGCCGGTGAGCAGGCCATCGACAGAATTGAGATGGTAGCCCTGAACGGCCGCATCTGCTATGCCCGGGAAGTGCAGATACCGTCATACACCGTGTTTAGTTTCGATCCGGGGAGGCTGAGCCGTGGGGTTTATTTCCTCAGGGCTTATCATGGCGGGCAGGTATTTACACGGAAGGTGATACGGTGGTGAGCATGAGCCCATCGGCATACAGACACCGGTACACTGCCTAATCAGCACATCGGCTAATCAGCTAATCAGCTAATCAGCACATCGATATCCATCGCCTGTCATTACCGGATCACCTTAACGTGTCTTTACTGAAAACCTCGATATAATTCTGCGTAAACACCTTCATGATGGTGTCGGCCCGTTGTGACAAGGCGGTTTGCCCGTAATCGCCCGCCGACGAGTAGATGTGTTGCACCAGGGCAAGGGCCTGGCGGATGTTATCGTTGAGGTATGGTATCCTTTCCTCGCTGAACGAAAAGTAATATGCCAGTTCCTGTTCGTAATAGTCAAGCAGGCGGCTGAAGATGGCGGCTCCTTTGGCGCTTTGCCCCGCGGCGAAGTAGGTCTCGGCGATAGGCAGTATGAGCGGATTATAAGGCACGCAGCTGTCGGGTATGGCCTCCACGCAACGGTCACAGACGGCCACCGCCGAGTCCCGTTTGCCTTCCATGAGTAAGGCATAGGCCAGCCTGCTGAAGATGTTACGGAAGCCATAGGTCATGCGCCGGGCCGTTTCGTCGAGGTAGATGCGCGGGTTGTTCAGGTTGGTGAAGTCGAATTGGTTCATCACATGGTCATACATGATCTTTGTGTCGACATGCCCTGTCAGACCACCCTGCTCGTCCATTTTCACGGGGATGACACGGTAGGCCAGGCCTTCCATCTGAAAGTAATCCTGCAAGCCCAGATAGGCATCGTCACCGGCGGTGGAAACAAAGTACACCGGTCTTTTCCAGTCGTTGGAGCCCAGCAGGTCCAGGATCATCAGGTCGTTCTTATAGATGGCCGTATTATCCACCTTCCATTTTAACGGTGCGATACGACCGGACAGGGCACGGGGGACCGTCCCGTTGCCGACCACCGTGGCGGAGTCGACAGGCACCATGAATTTTTTTGCCGGCAGGTAATCGATGCGGCCGACATCGCTCATGAACTCAAATTCCTTAGTGTCTTTCTCCAGCAGGTCCATCAGGGTGTGCAGATTGACGTAATCCTTGATCTGCTCATGCTCGATCAGGTAAACGATATCAAAACTGCCCTGGTGATATACCTTGTTTGTCAGCGAGAAGGGTACGGGATCCGAATCGTAGGCTTTCCGTTTCATTTCGTCGATGTACCAGTCGGTGTTGAGGAGGCTGAGGTTGACCACCCTGACGTCGGTGCGTATGTTTTCGACCTCCTGGGCGTACCACAGAGGGAAGGTGTCGTTATCGGCATTGGTGAAGAGGATGGCACCGGGAGCGCAGCTGTTGAGATAGTTGATGGCGGTGCTGCGGGCGATGTAACGTCCCGAGCGGTCATGGTCGTTCCAGTCCTCCCGGGCCATGTTGGCTGGCACCAGCACCAGACAGGCTAAAATCACCAGGATGACGGGCAGCAGACGCTCCTTATTCAGGCGGAGCCACTCGATCAATCCCAGCACCCCCAATCCTATCCAGATGGCGAAGGCATAAAAGGAGCCGGCATAGGCATAATCCCTTTCCCGGGGCTGCGGCGCATATTGGTTGAGGTACACCACGATGGCCAGGCCCGTCATGATGAACAGCAGGGCGACGACCGAGGTGTCTTTTTTATTTTTCTGCCAGTGGTAGATCAATCCGATCAAACCCAGGAGCAGGGGCAGCATGTAAAATTTGTTGCGGGCCTTGTTCCTGAAGTCCTCGGGAAGGTTAGTCTGGGGACCGAGCCTCATTTCATCCAGAAAGGTGATGCCGCTGATCCAGTTGCCGTTCAGGTCATCGCCATAACCCTGGTTGTCGTCCTGCCGCCCGGCGAAATTCCACATGAAATAACGCCAGTACATATAATTGACCTGATAGGCGATAAAAAATCTCAGGTTCTCGCCGAAGGTCGGTTTCATGATGATTCTGCTCTTGCCGTTCTGATCCGTCACCGACACCGGGATCCCTTTGATTCTGCCCCATTGCTTGTAGCCGTCGGCGTAGTAAGGTTCGGTGTTGCACCACATCCTCGGGAAAACGGTCATGAAACGGGGGTCATAAACGGGCAGGGCGTCTTTCCTGGCGTCGATGATCACGTATTTGCCCCTGGCTTCGTCCTTGGCATAGACCGGCTTGCCGTCTTTTTGGCCGATGATGGGAGCATTGTAGTAAGGTCCGTAGAGCAACGGCCAGTTTCCGTATTGCTCTCTGTTAAGGTAGGCCAGCAGGCCGATGGCATCCTTGGGCTTGTCTTCATTGATCGGCGTGTCGGCATTGGACCGGATGACCAGCATCAGGAAGGATGAATAGCCGATGAGAATAAATGTCACACACACGATAATGGTGTTCCATACCACTTTATGGCGCCTGCGCGTAAAGCGCCAAGCCCAGAGGATGCCACCGGTGAGCAGGACGAAATAGATGACCGTGCCTGTGTTGAAAGGCAATCCGAGGGTGTTGACAAAAAATAATTCAAAGGCGCCGGCCAGTTTCACCGTCCACGGAATGATGATATACATCACAAAAGCCAGCAGCAGGAGTGAGAGCAGGAAGACCCCCACTATGCCTCTGAAGGAGGGCGACGGGTGTTTCTTGAAGTAGTAAACGAAGGTGATGGAAGGAATGGCGAGGAGGTTGAGCATGTGTACGCCTATCGACAAGCCTATCAGGTAGGCTATCAGGACGATCCAGCGCAGGGAGCGTTTTTCGTCGGCCGTTTCCTCCCATTTGAGTATGGCCCAGAAGACGATGGCGGTATAACAGGATGACATGCCGTACACTTCGCCTTCGACGGCAGAGAACCAGAACGAATCAGTGAAGCTATACGCCAGGGCGCCAATAATGCCGCTACCCATGATGGCCACCATTTTTACTTTGGTCATCTCACCTCCGGCGATGACGATCTTTTTGGCCAACAGCGTGATGGTCCAGAAAAGGAACATGATGGTGAGCCCTGACGACAGCGCCGACATGGTGTTCACCATGCGGGCCACCAGAGCCGTATGGCCGAAAGCAAACAACGAGAAAAAACGTCCCAGCATCTGAAACAGCGGTGCCCCCGGCGGATGACCCACCTGAAGCTTGTAAGCCGTGGCTATGTATTCACCGCAATCCCAGAAACTCGCCGTTGACTCCGAGGTGAGGATGAAAACCGTCGAGGCAATGACAAACATCGACCACCCGACAATATTATTCACTTTGCGGAACGATTCCATCTGGAAGGTTTTTGTTTTGACGATCTGACAGGCCTGTTATTATGATACGAAATTAAACATTTTCACAACAGTACAGTTAATTATATAAATCAGCAGGAAGTTGACGTTTGGGAGGTTATTTCTCCAAATAACATTTGTATGACTATTCATTCTTATTACCTTTGCAGGAATTTTTTAACCGGTCATCTGTTTTTAAAGAGCTGAATTATAAATTCAAACGGCATATACTATGAAAAGATTGGTCTTATTGCGTCATGGTGAAAGTGTGTGGAACAGAGACAACAGGTTCACCGGCTGGGTGGATGTGGACCTGTCCGAGTTAGGTATTCAAGAAGCCAGGGAGGCGGGGCAAGTCCTTAAAGACCAAGGTTACATTTTTGACGTTGCCTTTACCTCGTATCTCAAAAGAGCCATCAGAACCTGCTGGATCGTGCTGGAGGAGATGGATCTGATGTGGATACCGGTCTTCAAATCCTGGCGGCTGAATGAAAAACACTACGGCATGCTTCAGGGCATGAATAAAAAGGAGATGGCGGCGAAGTACGGTGAAGAGCAGGTTTTATTATGGCGGCGCAGCTACGACATACCGCCGGCACCACTGGATTACAACGACAAGCGTCATCCCCGTTTTGAACTGAAATATAAATCCCTGACGCCTGAGGAGATCCCTGCCACGGAGGCGCTTAAAAATACCGTTGAACGGTTGCTGCCATACTGGAATAATGAGATCATGACCACGCTGCGGGATTCCTCGGATGTCCTCGTGTCGGCCCATGGCAACAGCCTGCGCGCCATTGTCAAGATACTTAAAGACATCAGCGATAAGGATATCGTCAGGTTGAACCTGCCGACAGGCATTCCTTATGTTTTCGAGTTCGATGATGACCTGAATGTCGTGAGGGATTATTTTATCGGTGATGAGAAAGAAATAAAGAGAAAAATGGAGCAAGTGGCCAATCAGGCTAAGAAATGATCATGGTCATGACTGAACCTTCGGCAGACACTCATCTTCATTTCCGGGATACGGGCAAGGGCAACGTCATCGTTTTCCTGCACGGTTTCACTGAAAATCTTGACATCTGGAAGCCTTTCACTGCAGGGCTTAAGGATTATTTCAGGGTGGTGGCCGTGGATTTGCCGGGTCACGGTTTAAGTCCTTTCTCTCCCGGTCATCTGAGCATGGAAGCGATGGCCGTCGGTGTTAAAAGCGTGCTGGAGACCCTGAACATCAGCTCCTGTGTGCTCGTGGGGCACTCCATGGGCGGCTATGTGGCGCTGGCTTTCGCTGAGGCGTGCCCGGAAAGGGTGAAAGGACTGGTGCTGTTCCATTCCCATGCCGCTGCCGATACCTTGCACTTCCGCCAAAACCGTGACAGAACCATCGCCATGGTGAAAGAAGATCATGCCGGTTTCATCCGGCGTTTCATACCGGAGCTTTTTGCGCCCGAAAATGTCCCTCTTTATCAGGATGAGATCATAGCGATGAGCAAGGCCGCTTCCGTGATGTCACCCCTGGCTCTCACAGGCTCCCTCGAGGGCATAAGAGATCGTGGCGACCACCGCGCGTTTCTGTCCGCTACCGCCATCCCCGTGTTATTCATTGCCGGTAAAAAAGACCTTAAGGTACCCTTTTCATTCGTGATGGAACAGCTGCAGCTGCCGCGGCATGCCGAGGCTCTGATACTCGGCCGGGTCGGTCATATGGGATTCATCGAAGCCGCCAGGGAAACCCTGGCCACCATCCGATGTTTTGCAGAAAAGATCCTGTAACATATGAATGTCATCGGTAGAAATGCTTTTCAAGGATGTAATCATAAATACCGGGAGGCAACAGGAACGAGACATTTTTCCCTTCTTTAATGGCGTGACGGATGAATGTTGAGGATATGTCCATGATGGGCGCATCGGTGAAGATGAGGTTGGGATGGTTGCCGTAACGGTTGAATTTGGTGAAGGGTCGCGGGTAAATATAGATCTGGTAGTGGTCCAGGATGCGTCTGTAGTCCTTCCATTTGTTGAATTCGGTCAGAATATCGGAGCCGGCGATCAGAACGAAGTGCTTCAGGGGGTTATTCTCTTTCAGACGGGCCAGCGTATCGATGGTATAGGAAGGCCTGGGCAGATGGAATTCAAAATCCGACGCCCTCATCCCGGCATGACCTTCGACAGCCATTTTGACCATGAGATAGCGACGGCTGTCGGCCAGCAGATCATCCTCCGCTTTAAAAGGATTTTGCGGTGAGATAACGAACCAGACTTCATCCATACCAGTATATTCCAGCATATAACCTGCGATGATCATATGACCGATGTGGATGGGATTGAAAGAACCGAAAAACAATCCGGTTGTTTTGCCGGTTATTGCATTCATCGTGCCTTAGATTCGTTTTTAATAAAATCTTTAATGAGTGTGACGGTTTCGTCCACGGCCCTGTCAAGATCGTCGTTTATAACGACACGGTCAAACTGACCGGCAAAGGCGATCTCAGCGGTGGCTTTTTTGATCCGTTTCTTTATATCTGTTTCCGATTCGGTGTCTCTTTTTCTTAACCTTTCTTCCAATACTTTGACTGACGGCGGCATGATGAAAAGTGCCAGTGTCAGTTCCGGGTAGAACCGTTTGATGTTCAGGCCGCCTTTCACGTCGACATCAAAGATCACATGGTATCCCTCTGACCATATGCGGTCTATCTCCGATCTCAGGGTGCCGTAAAACTGTCCCCGGTACACCTCTTCCCACTCAAGAAACTCGTTGTTTTCAATCTTTCTTTTAAATACATCCGCCGGCATGAAATAGTAATCCTTTCCCTCTGACTCGCCCGGACGGGGGCTGCGGCTGCAGGCCGACACCGAGAAGGCGACCTTTAATCCGGCCTGCAGGACCCTTCTGACGATGGTTGTTTTACCGGCACCTGAAGGTGCCGAGACGACGATCAGTTTGCCCTTCATTCAGAGAATATTTAAAAGCTGTTCCTTTATTTTCTCCAGTTCATCCTTCATGTCGACCACCAGCTTCTGTATGTCGGCATTATTGGCCTTGGAGCCAATGGTGTTGATCTCGCGCCCTATTTCCTGCGCTATGAAGCCCAGCTTGCGTCCCTGCGCTCCCGTCGCCGCCATGGTCTCGGTGAA
Source organism: uncultured Lentimicrobiaceae bacterium (assembly GCA_964628285.1). Classification (GTDB taxonomy): domain Bacteria; phylum Bacteroidota; class Bacteroidia; order Bacteroidales; family JAGONC01; genus JAPLDP01. Next base: position 13,481 of record CAZVNP010000009.1, on the reverse strand, counting down.
GTGGCTGCAGTGTTTCTTCAGCCGCACCATCTCCTCGGTGATGTCCAACTTTTCGAGATAATAGATGATCTCCTGTTCAAAACGGTCCTTGTCGACAGTCACCTCGCCGGCCAGTTGCTCAAAATCCCTGATGAGCCGTTCGCGTATGTAATCCGTTCTGGATTTTTCTATTTTTTTTATTCCGGCGAGCAAGTCGAGGATGATCGTCATACGCATGGCGATGTCTTTTTCCATAACGCCGCCCTCCGTCCCACGGAACGCATCCACCAGGGCCGTCACCTTCAGGATGCACTGCCTCACCTCGTCCCATTCCCCGGCATCCGCTACCTCTTTTTCAGGGTAAACGACATCAGGAAGCCTGACAATAGCCGGGAGTAGACCTTCACTGACGTCCAGGCCCATCTCCAACGCCACAGCCTTCAGTTCTTCATAATACTTTTTTATCAGTGTTCTGTTAATGGAAAAATCCGACTCATCGTCCATATTCTCGATGGTCATGGTCATATCGATTTTTCCACGTTCCAGTTTTTCGGTCAGCAGGGCCCTGATCTCTATATCTTTTTCCCGGTACATCAGGGGTGTCTTAAGGTATATGTCGGCCTGCCTGCTATTGAGGGTTCTGATCTCAACGGTCAGCGTTTTGCCTCTGACATCAAAGCTGTCCTTGCCGAAGCCGGTCATTGATTTGAGCATGGTTCAGGTTTTATTGAACAAAGATATGAAATCCTGAAAATAACTGATTATAACCGTATTGGGAATAGCGTTACCGGGAGGGTGGGTGTCCTACATATCATCCCGGGCGCACAAATCCATGACTGTCATCTTTTTTCATATCTTTACGCTGGTATGAGTATCCGTTGACCATGGCCATAGCTAAATATCAGATTTTTGAAAATGCCGCCGACTTTTATGCCGTCATGCTGGACGATATTACCGGGGCCAAAGATTATATTTATCTGGAGATGTATAAGTTCAGCGACGGGCCGGCAGGTCATGTCTTCAGGGATGCCCTCACACGGAAAGCCAGGGAAGGGGTGGAGGTGAAATTGCTGATTGATTCCTGGGGCGCTTATGTCACCGTCGATTCATTCTCCCAACTGGTTAAATACGGCGGCGAGGTGAGGTTTTTCAAGAAAATTAAGTTCTTCATCGATTTTTTTACCAAGAACCACCGCCGCAATCACCGCAAGATACTCGTCATCGACAACAGGATTTGCTGGCTCGGCTCAGCCAACATTGTGGACTATGCCATGGACTGGCGTGAAGCGATGATCAGGCTTGAAGACGAAATCGCCATACCTTTCAGGCACGTTTTCCTTCAGGATTTCAAAATTTACAATAAATATGTGTTTGAGAAACTGTCTTATGTCAGATCCATCAAGCACAATGATTTTGAGATCGTGAGGGACGTGCCGTCATTGGCCATGCAAAGGCTGAGAAAAAAGTATGTGGATATCATCAAGGGTGCCGGGAAAGAGATCGTCATCGAAACACCCTATTTCCTCCCGGGTTTTTTGTTACGAAAAGTACTGATGGACGCGGCCGACAGGGGTGTTGACGTAAAGGTGATCATGCCCAAGCATTCCGACATGCGCCTGGTCGATGTCATGCGTAACATGTATATAGGACTGATGTGCAGGCATAACGTCACCTTTCTTTTTTATACCCCCAATAACCTCCATGCAAAATTATTGCTGGCCGACAGGAAGATATTTTCCATTGCCACTTCCAATTTTGATTACCGCAGCTTCAGGTACCAGCATGAGGTGGCCCTGGTGGGGAGAAATCCGGAGATCGTCAGGCTCATCATGAAACACATTGAAGACACGCTCAGGGATTGTGAACCCTTTAATTATGCCAACTGGCTGCGGAGACCTTTCCCCGATAAGCTGTTCGAACGCCTGCTGGTTCCTTTCCGTCATCTGTTTTAGAGCGTTGGCGGCGTGAGTATTCACCGGAGGCTATCGTTTTTTCACCCTTAAAATCCCGATCATGATGGTTATCAGAAGGAAAATGACCGTCAGGAACACGGCTATCCGTCCGAGGTAATCGCCATATTTCACATAGAAAGTTTCGCCGGAGTTGGCGTTGATATCCTGTCTGATAACGGCCTGCACCCAGTAAGGTGTGGGTTGCATAATATCGCCGCGTTGGTTGATGAATGCCGAGATGCCGGTGTTGGCGGAGCGGGCTATGCTGCGCCGTGTCTCGATGGCGCGCAGCGAGGCAAAGGTGAGGTGCTGGCGGTGCCCGGGGGTGTCACCCCACCAGCCGTCGTTGGTGATGATAAAGAACAGGTTGGCGCCGTTTCGTACAAAACGGGCGCAGAACTCACCGTAAGCCGATTCGTAACAGATGACGGGCGCCACCTTGAGGTGCAGGGAAGGGATGCTGAACGGCCGCCGTTCTTTATCGGTGCCCAGACTGCCCACGGTGCCACCCAGGTCAATGGCCATTTTCTCCAGAAACTTCAGGTATTGAGAATAGGGCATGATCTCGACGCCAGGGGTCAGCCTCGATTTATGATAGAGCTGGAAGGAGCTGTCGGGGTTGATCAGAATGGCGGTGTTGTAAGCATCATAGTAGAGGCTGGTATCGGCAAATTTGCGCGCCGTGTGGGTCAGGGGCTCGTTTTTCTTGAATATCCGGTAAGTGGAGGCACCGATGACAAAGTGCATGTCGGGGAACTTCTTTATATAATTCATTATCAACCGGTAGCTTCGCGAGAATTTGATCCTGTCTTCATACAACGGTATATCCTGTATGGCCGATTCGGGACACACCACGAAAGCCACCGCACTGTCGGTTTTTTCTTCGGCGAGCTCCAGAACCCTTTTGGTGACGACGCCCGGATCCAGTCCGTATTGCTCGGAGTAGGGATCGAGGTTGGGCTGAATGACGACGACGTCGACGGGGTCACTTTTTTCATGATAACTGCTATACAAGATCAGCGACACGATCACCGGCAAAATGATGAGACCGGCCGTCAGAACGCTGCTGCGGATAAGACCGGGAGTCCATCTTCTCCACTGAATAAAAGACTTGATGATCTTAAAGAACAGGATATTGACGGCCAGGATCCACAGAGTGCCGCCAAAGGTCCCTGTCCATTCATACCACTGGATCCATTTATACCAGCCGTCGAAGCCGTTGCCCAGGTTCAGCCATGGCCAGGATATCTCCCAGCGCAAATGGATAAATTCAAAGGTCATCCAGTAGGCTATGATGACGATGTATCCGCGATCACTGTTTTTAAGCGAGCGGCGGGTGACATGGAAGAGCAGGAAAACAATTGACATGAAGGTGCTGTTGAGAAGAAAAGCCAGGATAGCGCCCACATCGGTCGAGTTATAGATCCACCATGTGGTGAGGACATTCCAGACCAGAAAGGCGGGAAAGGCATACAGGAAAGCGCTGAAAGCCGAGAAACGGTGATCGTCACGCCTGAGCAGCAGGTAATCTTCCACAAACAGCAGGGGAACGATTCCGATGAAAAGCAGGACAGGAAAGCCCCGTGCCGGCCACCCGGCACTAAGGACCAAACCGGAGAGGACCGATAATGCGATTAACTGATACCGTTTCATGATTAATGACTCATAGGTGGCCATCCCAAATTAATAAAGAAAATTGTTATAGGGATAGCGTTTCATGTGAATTTTTTTGACTTCGCGGTACAGCATCTCCTTGAGCTGTTCAAAGTTTGTTTTTTCCGTCGCCGAAATAAAAACACATGGCACGTTTATCTTCGCCATCCATGTCTTCTGCAGCTTTTCCAGGCTGATATTGTATTTTTCGGGCGGTGTCAGGTCGTCGGCTTCTTTTTCAACATAGGAGTAAGCATCTATTTTGTTGAAAATAACGATGGTGGGTTTATCAAAGGCATTGATGTCGATGAGGGTCTGTTTGACGATAGCCATTTGCTCCTCAAAGCCGGGATGGGAGATATCCACCACGTGCAGGATGAGGTTGGCTTCGCGGACTTCGTCGAGGGTGGATTTGAATGATTCGATGAGGTCGTGGGGCAGTTTCCTGATGAAACCTACCGTGTCGGAGAGCAGAAAGGGCAGGTTGAGTATGACGACTTTCCTGACCGTGGTATCCAGTGTGGCGAAGAGCTTATCCTCGGCGAAGACATGCGATTTGCTGAGCAGGTTCATAAGCGTGGATTTGCCGACGTTGGTGTACCCCACCAGTGAGGCCCGGACAAGGCCTTCGCGGTGGCTGCGCTGGGTGGTTTTTTGTATGTCGATGAGGGTGAGTTTTCTTTTGAGCAGGGCGATCTTGTCCCTGATGATGCGCCTGTCGGTTTCGATCTCTTTTTCGCCCGGTCCTCTTAAGCCGATGCCACCGCGTTGTTTTGAGAGGTGCGTCCACAGCCCCGGAAGGCGTGGCAGCAGGTATTGGTATTGTGCCAGTTCCACCTGTGTTTTGGCGTGGGCCGTGCGTGCCCGCCGCGCAAAAATATCGAGGATGAGGTTGCTGCGATCGAGGATTTTGCATTGCAGGGCTTCGTCGAGGTTCCTGATCTGCGAGGGACTAAGGTCGTCATCGAATACGGCCAGGTCAATGCCCGCGGTATGGACATAGTCCCTTATTTCCGCAAGCTTGCCCAGTCCGACGAAGGTCCTGGCGTCGGGCTTGTCGAGGTGATGCGTGAAACGTCGCAGCGTAATGCCACCGGCCGTGTCGATGAGGAAATCCAGCTCATCAAGGTATTCACGCAGTTTGTCTTCGTCCTGTTCATGGTTGACCAGGCCGATAACAATCGCTTTTTCTTTCTTTACCGCAGTGTCGATCAAGATTTAGAATGATTTGATTCCAATGATGTTCCTCACGTCACCGATCGTTTTGGAAGCGCTTTCCCGGGCCCGCAGGGCGCCGTCGTGCACCACTTTCTTCAGATAGGCCTGGTCCGACGACAGCTGCTTTATCCTCTCCCTGATGGGAGCGGTGAAGGCGATGATATCTTCTGCCAGTTGTTTTTTCATCTCAGCATAGCGGATCGTGCAATGGTTATACTTGTCGTCGTAATATTGCAGTGTGTCGGGGCTTGACACCACGCTCATCAGGGTGAACAGGTTTTCTATGGGCTCGGGTTTGGGCTGGTTCATCCGCGTGGGACCCGCATCGGTGACTGCTTTCATCACTTTGCTGCGGATGGAGTCAGTATCTTCGGCCAGAAAGATGGCATTGTCATCGCCCTCCGATTTACCCATCTTGCCGCTGCCGTCCAAGCCCGGAATTTTTATCAGCTCTGCGCCGAAATTATAGGCCACAGGTATGGGGAAATAGTCCACATGGTACATCCGGTTGAAACGTTTGGCGAAGGTGCGTATCATCTCCAGGTTCTGCTCCTGGTCTTTACCCACGGGGACCTTGCTGGCTTTATGAATGATCACATCGGCGGCCATCAGGGTGGGATAGGTCAGCAGCCCGGCATTGACATTCTGGGGTTGTTTCCGCACTTTCTCCTTGAAGGAGGTACAGCGTTCCAGTTCACCAAGGTAAGCATTCATGTTAAGAAGAAGGTAAAGCTCGGCCACCTCCGGGATGTCGCTCTGGATATAAATGGTGGCTTTTTCCGGATCCAGCCCGCTGGCTAAGTATTCCACCAACACTTGCTGTACCATGGCATGAAGATCGACGGGCGTGGGATGCGTCGTGAGTGAATGATAATCGGCGATGAAGAAAAAACAATGATTCTCCTCCTGCATTTTGATAAAATTCCTCACCGCACCGAAATAATTTCCCAGGTGCAGATTACCTGTTGGCCGGATGCCACTGACAACGATATCCATGAGTATGAGTTAAAGACAAAGGATAAATTTAATAAAATATTTTGATAACGGATGAAGGCAGGAAAAAGTTTTGGCCTTTATATTTTGATCTCGTCATTGTTCTTGTTAAAGAAATGGAATTCAAGAAAATGATAGGAACTCATCGGACGTATCGGGATCCACTTTTTATACTTCAGGAACCATTTTATCTGCATCGATTTAGCTCCCTTGGTCAGGTAAGCGTGGATATAAGGGTGCACGGCGAGGGTCAGATGGGGTTCATTCTGATCGCGGAGCAGGTACAGAATGTTATTCTCAATGTCGTCGACGAGTATGATGCTGGGTTTTATTTTACCTGTCCCGTCGCATGTGGGGCATTTTTCCACAACATCGAGGGTGGTCTCGGGTCTCACCCTTTCGCGGGTGATCTGCACGAGTCCGAATTTGCTGGGAGGCAGGATGGTGTGCTTGGCGTTATCTTTGGCCATTTCATCTTTGAGTTTCTGAAAGAGCGCTTTGCGGTGGGCCGGATCGCGCATGTCGATGAAGTCGATCACGATGATGCCGCCCATATCCCTGAGCCTGAGCTGGCGCGCTATCTCACTGGCCGCCTCGAGGTTCACCTCCAGGGCGTTGGTCTCCTGTGTGTTCTCCGATTTGATGCGGTGACCGCTGTTCACATCAATGACGTGGAAGGCTTCGGTATGCTCGATGATCAGATAAGCACCGCTTTTAAAATTGACGGTTTTTCCGAACAGGCTCTTGATCTGTTTATCGACGCCAAAATATTCGAAGATGGGCATCTTGCCCTTGTATAGCTTGACGATGTCAACCTTATCGGGCGCGATCTTCTGTATGTAGCCTTTAACATCTTCATACAGCATGGCGTTGTTGATGTTAATGCTGTTGAAGGTCTCGTTAAGCATATCGCGCAATATGGCCGAGGTGCGGTCTATTTCGCTGATGATGCGTTGCGGCGGCCTGACCCCCGGCATCTTCTCCATGGCCGTCTCCCACTTCCTTATCAAAAGATTAAGCTCGCTGTCCAGATCGGCCACTTTTTTGTTCAGGGCGACGGTTCTGACTATGACGCCGACATTCTTGGGTTTGATACTCAGGATGAGCCTCTTGAGACGGTTACGCTCATCCTGGCTTTTGATCTTCTGCGATACGGAGACCCTGTTCGAGAAGGGTACCATCACCAGATTACGTCCAGCAAACGAGATCTCCGATGAAACCCGCGGTCCCTTGGTCGAAATGGGTTCCTTGGCGATCTGAACCAGGATAGGCTGGTTGACCGCCAGCACATCGGAGATTTTGCCTGTTTTTTCTATTTCAGCTTCAAGGGTGAACTTATCGATGGGAATGTGGGTGGTTTTACCTGAAAGCAAAAGTTTGACATACTTGTTCAGCGATCTGATCTGCGGACCCAGATCGAGGTAATGCAGAAAGGCATCCTTTTCATGACCGACGTTGATGAAGGCCGCGTTCAGGCCGGGCATGATCTTCTTTACTTTTCCCAGATAAACATCCCCGACGGAAAAGTTGTTATTGGTTTTCTGCTTGTTGAGTTCAACAAGCATTTTATCTTCCAGTAAAGCGATATCGACTTCCGAAGAACGGGAATCGATAATTAATTCTTTGTTCACATCTCGGGCGCTTTAAATATCGGATCACTCAGGGAGTTAGTCATTTAAAGGGCCTGAGGGTATTCAGGTTTAAGGATAAGTAAAGTTTGCGGGTATTGATAGAACGATTCCCGGCAAACCTTGAACCGATGAAAATATTTTATTTCTTCTTATGCCTGTTCTTCCTCAGACGCTTTTTCCTCTTATGTGTCGCCATTTTATGGCGTTTTCGCTTTTTACCGCTAGGCATAACCGGGTCATTAAAATTAATGGCTTCCTAATTTCTTCACATTGCTCTTCACACTGTTGACGAATGTCTTGGCAGGTTTAAACGAAGGTATATTGTGAGCGGGAATGATAATGGTTGTGTTTTTGGAAATATTTCTTCCCGTCTTCTTAGCTCTTTTCTTAATGATGAAACTTCCAAAGCCTCTGAGATACACGTTTTCGCCATGAATGAGTGAATTTTTCACGGATTCCATAAAGGCTTCCACACTGGCCTGAACGGCAACTTTTTCAACACCGGTCTTGTTGGCGATGTCGGCAACTATTTCTGCTTTTGTCATGATTAAAAATTTTTTAATATTTTGAAAATAAATTTATTAATAGGGCGCAAAGATATAATTATTTTTTATTCAGAAGAAAAGCAACAGTGATTTTTTATAAAAAAAATTTATTCTATCTGTTTGATTTGTTATATGTTTGGATCGCCGCCCGGAAAAACCTTTAAAAACCGTGGAATGGATTTCACCTCACAGTTGATCAGGTGGTACAATCGGAACAAACGTGATCTGCCATGGCGGAAGACCGGCGATCCTTACCTGGTGTGGGTGTCGGAGATCATCCTTCAGCAAACGCAGGTGGAGCAAGGCCTGGATTATTATAACCGTTTCATTGCCCGTTACAAGGATGTGGTGGCGTTGTCGCGGGCATCTGAAGACGATATCCTGAAGCTGTGGCAGGGGCTGGGCTATTACACCAGGGCACGGAACATGCTGGCGACGGCCCGGGAGATCATGGAAAAATACGGAGGCCGTTTTCCGGAGACCTGCCATGAGCTCATCAGCCTTAAAGGTATCGGAGAATACACGGCCGCCGCCATTCTTTCTTTTTGCTTCAACAAAGCCTATGCTGTCGTCGACGGCAATGTCATGCGCATACTGGCCCGTTACATGGGAATAGATACCCCCGTCAATACGGCGAAGGGCAAGAAAGAGATAGGTGAAATTGCGGCACGGATGATTCCTTCGGACAGACCCGGCCTGTTCAACCAGGCCGTCATGGAATTCGGCGCCCGTCAGTGCATACCCCGGCGTCCGCTGTGCCGGCAATGCATCGTGCACGACAGGTGCCGTGCCTACCTCGAAGACAGGGTCCACAGCCTGCCCGTCAGGAAAAGCAAAGCCCCGCTGAAAAACAGGTATTTCAATTACCTGGTGTTCAGGGTGACCGGTGATGAACCCCTCATACTCCTGCGGAAAAGAACGTCGGATGACATCTGGAAGAACCTGTACGATTTCCCTCTGGTCGAAGCGGAACAGCTGATGGGTGCCCGGAAGAGGCCTGATAACGCCATCCTGAATACTTTCATTAAAACGGAAGGGATACGGGTGACGATGGCAGCGGTATCACCTGTTTATAACCATGTGCTGAGCCACAGGCATATTCAGGCCAGGTTTTTTATCCTGCAGGTCGACAAAATGCCGCTGTTAAAGGCCGGTGACCTCCAATTCATTGCCACCGGCAAACTCGCCGGCTATCCTGTCCCGAAACTTATTGAGACATTCATGGCCGAGTACCGCACTTTTTTTATCTGAATCATTAAAAAAAACGGCTGACCAGGGTCACATTTCGGCTTTTTTTGGATCAATAGGAGAGAATGAAAACGTGAAGGGATCCTGAATGTTTTGAAACATTCTTTTTTGTATTAATTTTGTTGTGCGGAATTATTAATCTTTAAAATTTTATGAGGTATGGCAGGAGTTAACAAAGTCATTTTGATCGGGAACTTAGGGAGGGACCCCGAGGTACAAACCTTTGAAAACGGTTTGAAGAAAGCCACCTTTACCCTTGCTACGACAGAGACTTACAAGAGCAGGGAAGGTGCGAGGGAGCAACATACGGAATGGCACCGCATTGTCCTGTGGCGGGCTTTGGCGGATATAGCCGAGACTTATCTGAAGAAAGGCAATCAGATCTTTCTGGAAGGCCGGATAAGGACCAACCAGTGGAAGGATAAGGACGGCAATCCGAGGACCACGGTCGAGATCGAAGGCACCAGCATGACCATGCTGGGAGGCCGGAGAGAACAGGCGGCGGCGCCGGAAGAACAGACTGAGGAGTTGCAGCCCAACGATCTCCCTCAGGCACAGGAGGATGATCTGCCCTTCTAGGATACGGCTTTTTACCTATTTGATACAGAGGTTGTCGGAGGATATGTTTTTTGACAACCTTTTGTATTTTCAGATGGTGACCTGCCGATTATTGCCTAATTTTGTAAATTGAACAGCGCAAGCTAATTAAACAAACCGTTTTGGAGCCTCTCGTTGCCGTTATGCCGCCGCCGGCGTCAGCCTTGCTTACGGTTGTGAGCAAAACAGTACCGGCAGGTGCTTTTATCGCACTGGCAGGTATGCTGTTGCTGCTGTGCTGCTCGGCATTTGTCTCGGCCTCCGAAATAGCATATTTCTCACTCAGTCCAGTGCATCTGAGCAAGATCAGGCTGTCCAAATCCAGGAAAAACCTGCTCATCCTCCATCACCTGGGTCAACCCAAGGAGCTGCTGGCCACCATCCTCATCGCCAATAATTTCATTAACCTGGCCATCATCGTGATCTCGGCCTATGTCACCAGCCGGCTGTTTGACCTGACCCATTTTCCCATCCTGACCTTTATCCTGCAGGTGGTGGTCGTCACCGCGCTGATTCTGCTCTTCGGTGAGGTGATGCCGAAGATTTATTCCACGCAGTACCCGCTGAGAGTGGCCTACGTGATGGCACAACCCCTGCGGATACTGACAAAATTATTCTATCCGTTGAGCATTGTCCTTGTCAGGTCGACGACGGTCATCGACAAGCGCATGTCGAAGACAGGTCACAGCATCACCCGCGGCGACCTGTCGGAAGCCATCAACATTACCACCGATGAGACCACGCCCGAAGAGGAAAAGAAAATACTCAAAAGCATCGTCCGTTTTGGGGATATGGAGGTCAGTGAGATCATGAAGGCCAGGATAGATATCACCGCCGTCGAAGCCACAACGAAATTTACGGAGCTGCTGGCCACCATCGTCAGTTCAGGCTATTCACGTATACCGGTTTACTCCGAAAGCCTCGACAATATCCTGGGAATACTCTACGTTAAGGACCTGCTGCCCCATCTCGACAATGATGACCTCTTTAAGTGGATCTCATTGCTGCGATCGGCTTTTTTCATTCCTGAGAATAAAATGATCAGCAATCTGTTAAAGGAGTTCCAGGAGAAAAAGATCCACATGGCCATCGTCGTCGATGAATATGGCGGGACATCAGGGCTGGTGACCCTTGAGGATGTCATCGAGGAGATCGTGGGTGAGATCACCGATGAATTCGATGTGGAGACCGGCGAGGTCGACTACACCAGGATCAGCGATGACCAGTATATCTTTGAAGGCAAGACCTCCATCAACGATTTCTGCAAGATACTGGAGATCGACGATGACATCTTCGATGAAGTCAAAGGGGAATCGGACACGCTGGCGGGCCTCATCCTGGAGCTGGAAGGCAAGATACCCGAGAAAGCCACGAGCATCACCTTCCGGAATTTTATTTTTAAAATAGAGTCTTCCGACAGGAGACGCATACAGAAAATACGGGTGACCATAACACATGAGACTGAAGAAAAAGAAAACAAGACGTGATACTGCCGGGGTGCTGCTGCTCATAACGATTCTGCTGACGGCGGCGTGTCACCGTCATGAGATGCCCAAACCCAACGGCTACTTCCGCATCGACACGCCCGAGAATGCTTACGTTGTCCTGGATTCCATCTATCCCTATGCATTCGAATATTCGGCCTATGCCACCGTCGGACCGGATGCCCTGGCGCCGGACCAGCCTTACTGGATCAACATCGAATACCCGCAGTACCACGGCATCATACACCTGAGCTATAAACCCGTCAGGGGTAACCTCGTGAAGCTGCTGGAAGACACCAGGGAGCTGGTCGTCAAGCACATCCCCAAGGCCACGGCGATCAATGAGGAGCTTGTCGTCCACCCCGAACGGTCGGTATATGGCCTGATTTATGACATCAGGGGATCGGGTGCCGCCTCACCCTGCCAGTTCTTTCTCACCGACAGCACCGCCAACTTCGTCAGGGGAGCGCTATATTTCAATGTCGTCCCCAATAATGATTCGCTGGCGCCGGTCATCGCCTTTGTCAACCGCGACATACGCCATCTGATCGGGACCTTCCGCTGGAAATAAGGCAATCGAATGGGACTCCATCCACTCAAACAGATAGCGGAAAAAAGATTTTACCATGCAGGTGGATGGAGTCCCATTTTCACATTCAATGATCAGCCCCTGTCCCCTGAATGGTTGCGTATCAAAACTGAATTTTTTAGTTAACCGCAGAGGGCGCAAAGGAAGCGCAGAGGACGCAGAGGAAAGGGAATTAATTCTTTCATCCTCCGTGAACCTCCGTTCTTCCTCAGTGTTCCTCCGTGGTTAAACAAAGCTTCTTTCTTTCCAATCTTCAACACTCATTTACGAACACCCAATATTCAACTGAATGTTGAAGGTTCAATGACGATTTAAATGATCAATGATGATTGAAATTTTTAAAATTGAATTCGCAGACCTGTAGACCTGCCGACCCGTAGACCTGTGGACCTGCAAATCTGCAACCCGCAACATATATTAAAATCTTCTTGTATTTATCCAAAATGATTTGTATATTTACACCATAATATCAAATACAAAATCATCTAAAATATTAATCATGAAAAGATTACTTCTACTTCTTATTTTATTCAGTCTTTATACCTCGTTCTCCTGGGCCCAGACACGTGGCGCCCTGCCGGGCGAAATTTACGTCTCATCCGAAACATATGGGAATAATGAGGGTATGCATTATGGTATCTTTTATTCTTCCGACAACGGAAAAACACTGCTCCAAAAGTATGAGAATTGGGAAGGGCAACCCGGAGTCATGTGGGTGGGCTTTGTTTTAGGTGATGCTACATCAGGCGTCGTCTATAATCAATATGTCTATGGGATGAATAAATTGTGGGTGAGCTTTGATTATGGTGTGAATTGGGAGGATAGAGGCGATGTCCCAGGCTATACACAATTTTTTTGTGGGGTCAATCCAGGACTTATCTTCAAAGGAAATTATGAAGGCTTTTTTAAAAGCACGGATTATGGATTAACATTTGAGCTTCTCCCAATTACAGTTGTTTGTCCTTTTACGGAAGTCGGTTTTAGTGAACCGGAATTTTTCGGTATTTATAGTATTACGGGGGATTATTACAATTTTGTGCATACTCTTGATTATGGACAAACCTTTACCGAAATTCCCTTAGACAGTGCAATAGCTTTTTGGCATGTATCCGGCCATTTTCCTCAAATTTCACGGGGAACTGAACCTGGCGAATTATACTTAATTTCATGGGGGCTTGATTATCATTATAAGATTTTCCACAGCGTAGATACCGGCTATACGTGGACTCAGAAATTTGAATCGGATTATATTGATATTTATTATTGGTCATTAGCTTATACAGCCGGGCGGCAACCAGGATCATTTTATGTGTTTCGACTGACATATGATCCGACTTTAAATCATAGATTGCTTTATATCGATTACAGCAGCGATTACGGGGAAACATTCACGACTTATTTCCATGAGCTGGATTCGCTTTATACATCGGTCGCTTCAATCCATAAACCGGAGTTGAAATTATCAGCATTACCAAATCCTTTTTCCAAAAGCACAACCATCAAGTTTGATTTACCCGGTAACTGGCAAGCGCCATTCCTGAATATTTACAACATCCAAGGAGTTCTCATTCGGCAATATGACGTTAGAGGAA
>CAZVNP010000008.1:0-83374 GCA_964628285.1 uncultured Lentimicrobiaceae bacterium | reverse complement strand
CTGGGACAGCATTGACGCCGTACCGGGCAATATAACCTCCTATATTGATGTGAATTCGCATGCCACCGTTCATTCTGAATCCTACCGTGTGGCTGCCGTAGACGCCTGCGGTAACATCGGGCTGGGCGGCTTCCCGTATCCTTACAGCACCCTCTTTCTGAGGGAGATACCTTTCAGCTACTGCGACACGCAGGTGCCACTGTCGTGGACGGCCGCCACCAACCTCAACCCGCCCGTCGAAGCTTATGCCGTTTATACCTATGATCCGGCGACCTCCTCCACCACTTTTGTTTCACAGACCACCGACACCACCTTCATTTTCGCCTATCCTTTCATGCCCGACTCGACCTATTGCCTGTTCGTCAGGGCTTACAACAATGCCGGTCCATCCACTTCCTCCTGTGTCCAGTGCTTCCTCGCCAACCGCCCGCCGCAGCCCGACACGCTGAACTTCTGGCTGGCATCGGTCGATACCGCTGACAACAACTACAATAGACTGAATTTTTATACCGATACGACAGCCGCCGGCTCCAAAGCCGTCATCCTGCGGAAAGCCATCAGCTCCGACATGTACCTGCCCATCGACACGATCTTTGACCTGACCGGCCTGACTGACCCTTACATATTGTATTCTGACTATAATGTCAATGTGAATGACTCATCCTACTATTACAAAATAATTATCCTCGACGACTGCGACAATGAATCCTATCTCCCCGACAACGAGATACGCACCATGCACCTCAAAGGTCTGATGAAAGATAACGGGATCAACTGGTTGTACTGGAATGCCTATGAAACGACCAACGGGCACGTGACAGCCTACGAGCTGCTAAGAAAAATAGACGGCATCCTCAACGGTACCATCACCCTCGATCCGTCGACCACCACCTATGATGACGATGTGTCGTCACTGTCACAGATAGGCGGCCGTTTCAGCTATCTCGTCCGTGCTGTGGTACGGCTCTCCGGCGTCATCCTGGACCAGGACACCGCTTACAGCTATTCCAACGAGACCCTGGTGACCCAGACCGCCGGCATCTTCACGCCCAACGCCTTCACACCCAACGGCGACGGCATCAATGACACCTTCGGCCCGGTCAATTATTTCACCGACATCGCCGCCGACTACCGGTTCATGATCTACAACCGCTGGGGTCAGAAGATATTCGAAACAACCGACTTCACCAGGACCTGGGACGGCACTTTTAAAAACGGACCGGCACCCGTCGGATCCTATGTGTTCGTCATCACATACAGGACCGTCGAAGGACTCTATCTCGAAAAACACGGTACAGTCACCCTCCTGCGTTGACACCATGATATCACATAATCTGTCATAAGACCCATTTCCATTGAGGATTTTGAGTTCATAGGAAAAAAATATAATTGATTTTTAATACCTTTGCCGCACTTTAATTATAACCGTTATGGCATTAGATCCGGAAAAATTCATCGACGAAGGTCTGACCTACGACGATGTTCTTTTAATACCTGCTTACTCGGAGATCCTGCCGCGTGAGGTGGATATCACAACATTCTTCACGCGCAACATCCGTCTGAATATCCCCATTGTCTCGGCCGCCATGGACACCGTCACCGAGTCGGGTCTGGCCATCGCCCTGGCACAGGAAGGCGGCATCGGCGTGCTCCATAAGAATATGACCATCGAGCGCCAGGCCGGCGAAGTGAAAAAAGTGAAACGGGCCGAAAGCGGCGTCATCCACGACCCCATCGTCCTCCATGAAAATGCCCTCGTCAGCGATGCCCTGAACATCATGAGGGAATATGGTATCGGCGGCATACCGGTGATCAACGACCAAAAGCAACTCGTCGGCATTGTGACGAACAGGGACCTGCGCTTCGAGAAAGATATTGACAGGCCCGTAGCGGAAGTCATGACAAAAGACGGCCTCATCACCACCCGTGAGATGACCGACTTCTCCAAGGCCACCGAAATATTGCAGAAACATAAGATCGAGAAACTGCCCGTTGTCGACAATGACAATAAGCTCATCGGTCTCATCACATATAAGGACATCTTAAAGATACAAACCCACCCCAATGCCTGCAAAGACGAGAAAGGCAGGCTGCGTGTGGCCGCCGCCGTGGGCGTCAGCATCGACACCCTCGACAGGATACAGGCTCTCATCGACCAGAATGTCGATGCCATCGTCATCGACACGGCCCATGCCCATACGCGAGGCGTCACCGAAACCGCCAAAATGATCAAGAAACATTTCCCTGACATACAGCTGGTGGTCGGTAACATCGGCACGGCCCAGGCGGCCAGGGACCTTGTGAAGCTCGACGTCGACGCCCTCAAGGTGGGCATAGGTCCCGGCTCTATCTGCACCACACGCATCATCGCCGGCATAGGCATACCGCAACTGTCAGCCATATACAATGTTGTCAAAGCATTGAAAGGCAGCAACATCCCCGTTATAGCCGACGGCGGCATACGTTATACCGGTGATATCACAAAGGCCCTCGCCGCCGGCGCCCATTCCATCATGGCCGGATCATTGTTCGCCGGCGTCGACGAATCACCGGGCGAAACCATCATCTATGAAGGCAGAAAATATAAAACATACCGCGGCATGGGCTCCATCGAATCCATGGAGAAAGGATCGAAAGACCGTTACTTCCAGGATGTGGAAGAAGACGTCAAAAAACTCGTACCCGAGGGTATCGTCGGCAGAGTCCCTTACAAGGGCACAGTCGCCGAACTCATCCATCAGATGATCGGCGGATTGAGAGCCGGTATGGGCTACACCGGCTCAGCCAATATCGAACGGCTGCAGCAGGCTAAATTCATCAGGATCACACAGGCCGGCATCACCGAAAGCCACCCACACGATATCACCATCGTCCGCGAAGCACCAAATTATAGCAGGTAATTTAATTTTAATGTACTATCTATAATCCGAAAACGTTCCTTAATCAAAAAAAACAATGAAGAGTAAGCGTCTTATCAGCATGTTGTTTCTGGTCGCTGCACTTATGTGGCAGACGGCATCGGCACAAAATAAAACTAAAAAAGATGAGGTCCTGTTTACTTTCAACGGTGAGCCGGTGACAACGTCAGAATTTCTTAATGTATACAGGAAAAATAATGTCAACGGTAATGTGCTCGATAAAAAATCACTCGAAGAATACCTCGATCTCTATATCAACTTCAAATTAAAAGTGCTCCAGGCCGAAGAGCTCGGGCTGGACACCGTGAAGGCGTTCATCGACGAACTGAAAGGCTACCGGACCCAGCTGGCCCAACCATACCTCACCGACGAGGCCATGACCGAGAAGTTGATCCACGAAGCCTACGACAGGATGCATTATGATGTCAGGACCAGCCATATCCTTATCCGTGTGAAACCCGATGCCCTGCCGGCCGATACGATGGCGGCCTATGAGAAGATCATAGACATAAGAAATAAAATCTTGGCCGGTGCCGATTTCGGTGACATGGCCGTACAATATTCGGAGGACCCGTCAGCACAGGACCGCGAAGCCTCACCCAAGAGACCCTTCATGAAAGGAAATAAGGGCGACCTGGGTTACTTTACAGCCTTCGACATGGTGTACCCGTTCGAATCAGCCTCCTATAATACACCTGTCGGCCAGGTGTCAATGCCTGTGCGTACCAGCTATGGCTACCACCTGATCAAGGTGACGGATAAAAAAGATGCCATGGGAAGGGTACAGGTAGCACATATCCTGATACGTTTTCCTGCCGACCCCGCACACGAGGACTCACTTAAACTGAAAGATAAAGCCTTTGCAGCTTACCGGGAGATACAAGATGGCAAGGACTTCGCCGACGTCGTGAAAAAATATTCCGACGACAAGGGTACGGCCGATAAGGGTGGCGTCCTGCCTTGGTTCGGCGTCAACAGGATGATACCCGACTTCATCATCGAGGTGTCAAAGCTTAAAAAAGCAGGCGATGTCACACCGCCCTTTCTGACAGCTTATGGCTGGCATATCGTTAAACTGCTCGATAAAAAAGACATCGGGACATTCGACAACAACTACCAGGATCTTAAACAAAAAGTGATGAAAAATGACAGAATACTGACAAGCAAGACATCATTTATCAATCAGCTCAAAAAAGAATATCATTTCAGGGAATATCCCAAAAACCTCATTCCGTTTTATACGGTAGTCGATTCTTCCATCTTCAAAGCCAAATGGGATATGGCAGCAGCCGCAGGGCTGAACAAGAAACTGTTCTCATTGGCAGGAAAAACATATACACAGGATGACTTTGCACACTACCTGAACAAAACCCAAAGCAACGCCCTGGCCGAAAACATTGAGATTTACGTCAACAACAAGTACCATAATTTCGTTGAGGAGACGATACTCAATTATGAGGATGAACACCTCGAAGATAAGTACCCCGACTTCAAAGTGCTCATGAAAGAATACCGTGACGGCATCCTCCTGTTTGAACTGACCGACGAAAAAGTGTGGTCCAAAGCCGTCAAGGATACCGTTGGGCTGGAAAAATTCTACAATGAAAAAAAGGACAATTATATGTGGAATAAACGACTGGATGCCACCATCTTCACCGTCTCCAACCCGTCCTGTGTGCAGAAAGCAAGGGATCTGGCCATAGCCGGAACACCCACCGATGAGATCCTCAGCAATGTCAACCAGGACACCTTAAACTGCCTGACCATTACACATGATAAATTCCAGCAAGGAGATAATGAGTTTATCGATGCCATCGACTGGGTGAAGGGCCTTTCAGGTAACATTGACAAAGATGGCAATACCATTTTTGTGCTGGTCCATGATATTCTGCCACCACAACCCAAAACACTCAGCGAAGCCAGAGGCATCATCACGGCCGATTACCAGAATTATCTTGAGAAGGAATGGATCAAATCGTTACGGGAAAAGTATCCCGTTGTGGTCCACGAAGAAGTGCTTGAATCCATAAAATAAATGATGCGCGTTGAAGAAAATCACGCCCATATTGCTGTTGTTTCTCGTCTCATGTTCTTTTCCTTTCTCACAAAAAGATAAAGACGACGAAGATGTCGCCCGTGTCGGGAAAAAAATACTGCACCGGTCCGATCTCTCCGGACTGATACCGGCAGGCACAAACGAGAAAGACAGCACGGCCATCACGTCTAAGTACATCGAGGACTGGGTGCTTCAGCAGCTTATTCTGCAAAAAGCCGAGTTAAATCTTCCACCCAAGGAAAAAGACTTTAAAAAACAGCTCGAAGATTACAGGAATTCACTGATCATCTATCAGTATGAATCTTACCTGATCAGACAAAACCTCGATACCATCGTGACAGACAGGGAGATTGAGAATTATTACGAAACGAATAAACAGAATTTTGAACTGAAGGACAATATCGTTCAGTTAAACTTTGTTATACTGAAAGATAAACGACTGCCGTCCTTTCCGGTAAAAAAGTATTTGAACTCTGATGATCCTGATGATAAGGACAGACTGGAGAATTTCTGCAAAAAAAATGCGGTTAATTATTTTCTGGAAGACCAATGGATAAGGTTTAACGATCTGCTTAAAATGATTCCCATTGAAACTTATAACCAGCAGGCTTTTCTTGAAAATAACCGGTACATCGAGCTTCAGGATACGGTATTCAGGTACTTCGTGAAGTTCTATGATTTCAAAATAAAAGAAAGCCTGTCACCCCTGAGCTTTGAAAAAGAGAACATAAGAAACATCATCATCAATAAACGGAAACTCCAACTCATCGAAAAGATGAGACGCAAAATCTTCGATGATGGCATGAAAAACGACGATTTTGAAATTTATTCTTCACACTGATGAAGAAAGTAATGATTATCGGTTCACTCCTCTTTTCTCTCATGATAAGCTCCGCAAAGGCCCAGGAAAGACTTATCGATGAAATTGTCGCCGTTGTCGGCAGTAACATCATCCTGTATTCCGATATCGAGACGGAGATCCTTCAATACCGCATGCAAGGCAAGATACCCCCGGGATCGTCGGCACGCTGTCAGCTACTCGAAAGCCTCCTTTACCAAAAACTCCTGCTCAACCAGGCTGAACTCGACAGCGTGGAAGTAAGCGACAGCAAAGTGGAGGCCGATATGGATGCCAGAATGAGGTATTATATCCAACAGTTTGGCTCACAGGATAAATTGGAACAATTTTATCATAAATCGGTACTTGAAATAAAAGATGAGCTCAGGGAACTGGTTCGCGACCAGATGAAAATAGATGTGGTACAGTCAAAAATTACAGGTGATATTAAAGTCAGCCCCGCCGAAGTGAGAGCCTATTTCAACCGTTTACCCAAGGACAGCCTGGAAATGGTCAACACGGTCTACCAGATCGGCCAGATCGTAAAAAAACCTCCTGTCAGTGTTGATGAACTGTCGGCCAGCTATGAAAAAATAAAGACCTTGCGTGAACGTATCCTTAAGGGGGAGAAGTTCTCGACATTAGCCATCCTCTATTCCGAGGATCCCGGCTCGGCAGCCAAAGGAGGCGAATTGGGGATGTTTAACCGCGGTACCATGTATCCTGAATTTGAAGCCGCGGCTTTCAGCCTGAAAGAACCCGGTGAGGTATCCGACATCATTAAAACCGAAGCGGGTTACCACATCATACAACTTATCGAACGTAAAGGAGACTATATCGACGTGCGCCATATCCTTATCCAGCCGAAAGTGTCGCCGGAAGATCTGGAGAAAGCCAGAAAAGAACTCGACAGTGTCCGCACTCTCATTGTCAATCACACCATGACATTCGAAGAAGCCGCCCTGAAGTTCTCTGACGACCCCGGTAAAATAAACGGCGGCCTTCTGGTCAATCCCAGGAATAACACCACCACCTTCGAGGCCGATCAGCTGGAACCCAGTCTCTTCTTCGTCATCGATAACCTGGAGGTGGGTGATGTGTCACAACCCGTTAAATTTCTGACCGACGACGGAAAAGAAGCTTACAGGCTCCTCTATCTTAAAACACGCACCGAACCTCACCGCCTCAACCTGAACGATGATTACAACAGGATACAGATCATGGCTCTCACTGAAAAACAAAATAAAACCATTATGCAGTGGGTGAATGAGAAAATTAAAACGACCTATATCAAAATAAACGAGAAATATAAAGACTGCGAGTTCCAGAATAAATGGTTTTGACGGATCCGGATACCGTTTCAGAACCTGCAGATATTGCCTCATGTTCCAACAAAAGTATTGACTATGAATTATAAGGATGATGTTGAAGCCATTGACGCTTTTGTCGAAAAATACAGGTCGCTGAAACTTGAAATAGGCAAAGTGATAGTCGGCCAGGATGAGGTCATCAGGAGCCTCATCATCTCCATCTTCAGCAAGGGCCACGGGCTGCTTGTCGGTGTGCCGGGGCTGGCCAAGACGTTGATGGTCAACACCGTTGCCAAAGCCTTGGGTCTCACATACAGCCGCATACAATTCACTCCTGACCTGATGCCCTCGGATATCATCGGCACCGAGATACTGGATGAGAACCGCAAGTTCCGTTTTGTCAAAGGGCCTGTCTTTGCCAATATCATCCTGGCCGATGAGATCAACCGCACGCCGCCCAAAACGCAATCGGCATTGCTGGAGGCCATGCAGGAAAAAGCCGTCACGGTCGCCGGCACTTCCTATAGTCTGCAGGAGCCCTTCTTCGTGCTGGCCACACAAAATCCCATTGAGCAGGAAGGTACCTATCCTCTGCCC
This sequence comes from uncultured Lentimicrobiaceae bacterium, assembly GCA_964628285.1. Taxonomy (GTDB): domain Bacteria; phylum Bacteroidota; class Bacteroidia; order Bacteroidales; family JAGONC01; genus JAPLDP01. Next base: position 75,655 of record CAZVNP010000008.1, on the reverse strand, counting down.
GAAGCCCAGCTCGACCGTTTTATGTTCAATATTTGGCTCGACTATCCCAGTTTTGACGAGGAGATCAAAATCGTCAGAAATACGACCTCTGAGACCATGGCCGAGCCGATGATCATCCTCACCCGCGAAGAAATACTTTTTTTCCAGAACCTCATCCGTAAAATCCCCGTGGCAGACAATGTATATCAGTATGCGGTTAAGCTTGCCTTGCGTACGCGTCCTCATACACCCCAGGCACACCACTGGGCCGATGAGTACCTCACCTGGGGAGCAGGACCACGGGCATCACAGTACCTTATTATAGGTGCCAAGTGCCATGCCGCCACCAACGGGAAATATTCACCCGATATCGAAGACGTCCAGGCTATCGCCGCGTCCATTCTGCGACACAGGATTATCAGGAACTACCAGGCCGAAGCCGACGGTGTCAGCGTCGATAACATCATCAGCGAACTGCTGAAATAAATATCATCTTGCGTTAAAACAAACAAATGATCACATGAGGAAAATCGTTTATATCGCCTTCGGCATCCTGATTGTCATCATTTTCCTCCTCTGGCATTTCCTGGGCTCAAGTGACAAAGAGACTCAAAAGATACTGGTCCCGGTAAAAAAAGGGCAGTTCCGTATCAACGTCACCACCACGGGTGAGCTGGAAGCTAAAAACTCCGAGAAAATATACGGTCCTTCCGACCTCCGCTCCATCAGGATATGGAATGTCAAGATCGAAGATATCATCCCCGACGGCTCCCTGGTTGACTCGGGTGATTATGTCGCCACGCTGGACCGCACGGAGATCTCCAACCGCATCAAAGACCTCGAAAGCGAAGTGGAGAAGTTGGAATCACAGTTCATCAAGACAAGGATCGACACCACCATCGAGCTCCGGACAGCCCGCAACGAGCTCATTAACCTGAAATTTAACCTCGAAGAAAGAAAGATCAAGCTGGATCAATCCAGGTATGAACCTCCTGCCACTATCAGGGAATATGAGATCGAGCTCGATAAAGCCCAGCGTGATTACGATGAAGCCATCAGGAATTACTCTGTCAAGCTCGAGAAAGCTCAGGCCACCATGCAGGAGGTCATGGTGTCGCTGGAACAGCAGAAACGTAACCTGGACCAGAACCTGAAGGCACGCGAGCAATTTGTGGTCAGGGCTCCCAAAGCGGGCATGGTCATTTATAAACGTGACTGGGACGGCAGCAAAATGGGCGTCGGCGCTACCGTCAGCGCCTGGGATAATGTCGTGGCCACGCTGCCCGACCTGACGAAGATGATATCCAAAACCTATGTCAATGAGATCGACATCAGCAAGGTGAAAACAGGGCAACCGGTGGAAGTGGGTGTGGATGCCTTCCCCGATAAAAAGTTTACAGGGTCGGTGGTCGAAGTCGCCAATATCGGTGAACAAATCCGTAACTCCAATGCCAAAGTGTTCGAGGTGAAGATCGAGATAAATGAATACGACTCCATCCTGCGCCCTGCCATGACAACAAAAAATACCATCATCACAGCCGTCATCGACAGCGTTTTTTATGTCCCCATCGAATGTGTCCACAGCAACGATACCCTCACATTCGTTTATACGGATAAACACACCAAACAACAGGTGATAACGGGCGAAAGCAATGAGAACGAAATCATCATCAGAGCCGGTGTGCAGGAGAATGAACCGCTTTACTTAGTCCCGCCCGAAAAAACGGATAACTTCACACTCGTGTCACTCGACCCCGGCATTATCGACAGGTTTAAAAAGGAGGACATCCGAAAACGTGAATCCGGGATGAATGACCAGAACGAAAGAAAAACAGAAAAACATCCCGCCATTGAAATGAAAACAGGGAAAATAAAGGTTCATTGAACTTGGAACGGTTTATCTATATCATCAACATTGCTGTTGAAGCTGTATTTGCCAATAAATTCCGGTCCATCCTCACCGCTCTGGGAATCATTTTCGGTGTTGCCGCCGTCATATCCATGCTGGCCATAGGCAACGGCGCCCGGCAGGAGATACTTGAGCAGATGAAGCTGGTGGGGGTAAACAACATCGTAATCACCCCGCAATCCGACATCGATAAACAAAAACAACAGGACGAAAAAGAAAGCAAATACCAGCAGCAATACTCGCCCGGGCTAACCCTCAGCGATGCCAAAGGAATTTCCGATATCATCCCCACGGTCTTACATGTCAGCCCCGAGGTAACCTATGATACCTATATCCTCAAGGATGGCCACAGAACATCGGCTAAACTCACCGGGGTAACACCCGAATTTTTCACCGTCTACAATCTCATGCTTGAAGAAGGCAACATGTTCAATGAGCGGCAACTCAGGGAAGGTAAAGCGGTTTGCATCATCGGACCCGCGATCAGGTCAAAGTTTTTCCCTCGGGGAGATCCCCTTGGTCAGTATATCAAATGTGGTAATATATGGTTGAAGATCATCGGCATCCTGCAGAACATGCGGGTCAGTGAAGGAACGTCGGAGAATCTCGGTATCACCGACTACAATAATAATATTTATGCTCCCATTCAAACGGTTTTGCTGCGTTATCGCGACCGTTCCATCATCAGCCCCGTGAACGGTCAATCAGGGGTGATTATCGCAGGAAATGATATGATCTCTTTTTCTTCAAATGGCCAGTCGGAGTCAACAGAAAGCAATCAGCTGGATAAGATCGTGGTCCAGGTCAAAGAAAGTGAACAGTTAACGGCCACTGCTAAAGTGTTGGATAACATACTGAAACGCAGACATTCAGGCGTCAACGACTTCGAGATAAAAATACCTGAACTCCTGCTCAAACAACAGCAAAGAACCAAGGATATTTTCAATATTGTCCTGGGAGCCATTGCAGGCATCTCGCTCATCGTGGGCGGTATAGGCATCATGAACATCATGCTGGCGTCGGTGATGGAACGCATAAAGGAAATAGGCATAAGAATGACCGCCGGCGCCACCAGAAGGGACATCACCCTCCAATTCCTTCTTGAAGCAACGATGATCAGCATCACCGGAGGAATCATTGGCATTATTCTCGGGATGACCATGGCTAAAATCATCACATCATTCACCGGTATCCTGACGATCGTCTCTCCTGCATCCATTTTTATATCCTTTGGCGTTTCGGTGGCTGTCGGGATGCTGTTTGGTTACATGCCGGCAAAAAAAGCCGCCGGACAGGATCCTGTGGAATCATTACGTTACGAATGAATGTTCAGCATAAAACGAATTATCACTGTCCATAATCCCTAAGTCATAATATGATGATTATTAAAAATACCCTCAGATTTTTTTTTGCCTTCCTGATCGGTGTCATAACTTCAAATGGTTATGGTCAGGGGGCTGTCAGGAAGCTGACCCTTGATGATGTCATCATCATCGCCAAGGCACAATCACCCGATGCACTGATAGCCAAGCACCGCTTTCGCAGCAGCTACTGGCAATACAGGACTTACAGGGCAGGTTACCTGCCTATGCTTAAGTTCGATGGCACACTCCCCGATTTCAGCCGCTCCATCGATGATATCACACAGCCTGACGGTACCGAAGTATTTATACGGCGTCAGTTGTCGCGGACCAGCATGAATCTCTCCCTGACACAGAATATCCCGTTCACCGGAGGCCAGGTTTTTATGAGTTCCAACATACAACATATCGACAACTTTGATGTTACGACGTTCTCTTACCTCACGACACCATTAAACATAGGGATCAGGCAACCTATCTTTGAGTACAACTCGTTTCGCTGGGATCGCAAAATAGAGCCCCTGCGTTATGAAGAGGCTAAACGGAAATATCTTGAAGACATGGAACAGGTGGCCATTACAGCCACAAATCTGTTCTTCGATTTGCTCCTGGCACAGATTAACCTTAACATCCAGTTGGTTAACCAGGCAAATAATGATACGTTGTACCAGATCGCCAGGGGGAGATATAATATCGGCACCATCGCTGAAAACGAATTGTTGCAGTCGGAGCTCAATCTTCTTAACTCCAATTCGAACCTGGAGGAAGCACGCTTAGACCTGGATATGAAACTGTTCAATCTTAAATCTTATCTCAGGATCAAAGATACCCTGAACATTGAATTGATCCCGCCCATCGATATCCATCCCATGACCGTGAGGGTAGAAGAGGCTATAGCCGAGGCCCGGAACAACAGGTCCGATGCACTCTCTTTTGAACGCCGCCTGCTGGAAGCCCGGAGTGAGGTGAGCAAAGCCAGGCTGGAAAACAGGTTCAGTGCCGACCTGTATGCGGTCTATGGCCTGACACAAAGTGGCGATTATCTCATTGAGGCATACAATAGACCACTGAATCAGGAAGAGGTCGTACTGGGTCTTCAAATACCCATTCTCGACTGGGGTCTCTCAAAAGGAAAAATCAAAATGGCCCAGTCAAACGAGGAATTAACAAAAACAGCTGTTGAACAGGATCGTATCGACTTCGATAGGGAGATTTTCCTCAATGTGGCACAACTTAATATGCTGCAAAATCAGCTCATCATCGCTTCCAAAAGCGATACTGTTGCGCGGAAGAGATACGAGGTGACAAAACAACGGTTTCTTATAGGGACAATCAATATCACGGAGCTGAACATAGCCCAGACTGATAAAGATAATAACCGAAAAGCTTATATCAGCACACTCCATTCTTACTGGAGTAACTATTATCAGCTCCGTAAACTGACACTTTACGATTTTATTGAAAATAAGAATATCACTGTTGACATCAAGGATCTCATGTGATTTCAGGTTTTTATTATTTTTGTATATGGTAAATCGTTGACCAAGAGTATTCATTTAAATCGACATCCACTATGGCAGTCCTCGTTGGTAAGAAGGCACCTTTATTTGAAGCCGATGCCGTCCTGAATGGCGGTGAGTTCGAAGAGAAATTTTCACTGGAACAATACATTGGAAAGAAATATGTGATCTTCTTTTTTTACCCTATGGATTTCACCTTTGTATGTCCGACTGAGATACTGACCTTTCAGGAACGGCTGGCCGAATTTGAAAAAAGAAATGTGGTGGTGGTTGGTTGTTCCGTCGACTCAAAGTATTCCCATTGGACCTGGCTTATGACTGAAAAAAAAGACGGTGGCATCAAGGGCGTCACTTTCCCCCTTGTATCAGACCTCTCAAAGACCATCGCTCAAAACTATGATGTCCTGGCAGGTGAATATGAGTATGATGCTGAGGAAGATGAAATAGTTTTCAAGGGTGATCCTGTGGCCTACCGTGGCCTTTTCCTGATTGATAAACAGGGTGTGGTCCGTCATCAGATCGTCAATGACTTACCGCTCGGCAGAAATATTGATGAAGCCCTTCGCATGGTCGACGCGCTTCAGTTTGTTGAAGATCAGGGTGAGGTTTGCCCCGCCAACTGGCATAAAGGGGATAAGGGTATCCCCGCAACCCATGAAGGTGTGACCAGCTACCTGCGGCAGCACTAACAGAAAACGTTACAGTTTATCTTTAGCTTCATTCCAGTAACTATCCATTTCAGGCAGCGTCATATCCTTCAATGAACGGCCGGCTTCACCGGCTTTTTCCTCAATGAATTTGAACCTCCTGATGAATTTCCTGTTGGTCTTTTCCAATGCGTCTTCAGGATTAATATTGATGAAGCGGGCGTAATTGACCAGTGCAAAAAGCAGATCACCGAATTCTTCTTCTATCCTGTCATGCATGGCACCACTTTTTACTTCTGCGTCCAGCTCACCTAACTCTTCCATAACCTTATCCCATACTTGTCCGGGTTTTTCCCAATCGAAACCGGCACCACTGGCTTTTTCCTGTATCCGGTGAGCCTTCACCAAGGCAGGTAAAGCATAAGGAACGCCACCCAGTACCGATCTCTTACCCTCATCCATTTTTATCTTCTCCCAGTTGTTCCTGACATCATGGGCATTGCTCACCTCCACGTCACCATAAATATGAGGATGACGTTTGATGAGTTTTTTGTTTAACTCCTCAATGACGTCACCAATATCGAAATCATGTGTCTCCGAGGCAATCTCGGAATAAAATACAATATGAAGCAGGAGATCACCCAGTTCCTTTCTAATCTCCTTCATGTCATGTTGCAGAATGGCCTCCGACAGCTCATAGGTTTCTTCAATGGTCAGATGCCTCAGACTTTCGATCGTCTGTTCTTTGTCCCATGGACATTTGGCCCTCAATTCATTCATAATGGTTAACAGACGCTCAAAGGCTTCAAGTTGCTTTTTCATCTTTAAAATTTTGGCAAAATTACAGATTTATCCCCCACTATTTATTTTTATAATTTTGCATTAAACCGCACCCTTTCCCTGAATATATAAAATAAGCAATTGATAATAATTGTACACCTCAGCGTACATATGGAAAAAGCATGCAGAGATGACCATTTTCGTGTGGCTTCTCATAGGTATGGTCTTATCCGGACCTCCCGCTGAGGCCGGCAATATTAAAAAGCATTCCCCAAATAAATATAAGCACAAACTCTATCATTCAAACCTTTACCTTGAAGGCAAACTGTATTATGGTTTTGTTGCCAATCACCATATTGGAATGGAGATATACGACAGCCACTTCCCTGCATTTGAAATCAACCTGGGGAAAGCCACCTATGGGCAGAAGTTTTGGCAACAGATGTACAATTATCCGATAATAGGCATTTCTTATTATCATTCGGGTCTTGGCACTTCACCATACCTTGGTACAGCCAATGCTGTTTTTCCATATATCAACTTTCCCATCATCAAATCCAAGAATTTTATGTGGGGATTCCGGTTGGGTGCAGGAGTCGGTTACCTCTCCAAAAAATTCAATCGTCTTGACAATTACAAGCACCTCGCTATCGGATCACATTTTAATTTTGCCGGGAATCTCTTATTTGACCTACAATTCAGACTGAACGATTATTATTTCTTTTCTGCCGATATCGGATTGGTGCATTTTAGCAACGGATCATTAAAATTACCAAATTACGGGCTGAATTTACCTTCTGTTTCAATAGGCCTGATCAGGTTCTTCGAAAAACAAAATACACCCATTCAGCAGCGTCTTTATGATCCCGTTAAACCGTTTGATTATGATATTTATAAGATCATTGAATTCGATTTCACCGGTGTGGCAGGGTTTAAAAACCTTGATGCCCTGTATGGACAGAATTATTTTGTGCTCTCTCTGTTCGGGAATATATTTAAATTGGTGGGTTACAAAAGTAAATTCGGGATTGGCTGTGATTTCTCTTACGACGCATCCGACTATACGATCCTTGAGAAAAACAATGTCATAGTCGACAACAGGTTATCACTGATAAAATCCGGTTTAAACCTGGCATATGAATTAGCTCTGGGGAGATTGGCTTTTGATTTCAATTATGGTATGTACCTCGGAGGCAAGGACCAAAGCGATGGATCCGTTTACCAAAAGCTGTCACTGAAGTATGACCTGTCGGAACATCTGTATGCCTATATCACACTGAAAGTTCATTGGGGACGAGCTGATTTTATAGGTTGGGGATTGGGGTATAAGTTCAAATTAACCTATTAAAAATGAAAAGCCGTTATGACATCGGATTATTGCTACTTATCACCATGATATTTACATCATGTGAAAAGCTGGATATAGGCGATTGTTTCAAAAGCACAGGTAAGGTTATCATCGAAGAACGTGAATCATCCGATTTCGAGCATATTATCCTTGAAGATAACATTAATGTCATCCTTACCCAGGATAATAGCTGCAGCATCCGTGTTCAGGCAGGCGAGAATCTGATCGGATCGGTTATCACCGAGGTCAATAATGGGGAATTGACCATCAGAAATGACAATCAATGCAACTGGATGAGAAATTACAACAAGGATATCAATGTATACCTCTCTGTTAACCATCTGGTGAGCATCTGCTACAGAGCCTCAGGTAATATCATCAGCACCAACACGATTACAACCGATTCCTTGAGCGTCTCGGTTTGGGATGGATCGGGGATCATCGATATGGATATCCAAACGGGCATCTCGGTCCTTGACCTGCATTATGGCACCGTTGACTTTGACATTCATGGTTTTACCCAGGTTGATTACATTTACGCTGCCAGCTATGGGCCTTTCCACTGTCAGGACCTGGTTTCCGTATTTTGCTTCATGAAAAACAAGGGTTCCAACGATTGCTATGTGAACTGCACAAAAGTGCTCGAGGTGGAGATCGAAAATATCGGGAATATATACTATAAAGGTGATCCTGAGACCATCAAATCAAAAATAACCGGTACCGGCCGGTTAATAAAGCTTGAAGAGTGAAATGAAAAAATCAGGCAGATTCTTTTTACTTATCCTACCATTCGCATATCTCTTCCTGGGATTTTATTTCAATCAGATCATCGGTCTGTTTTCCATGAGGAATGTTGATCCGGGATATGTGTATCTGACCAATGGACTTTTTATGTTACTGGATCATATGAACGTTCAACATATCGATAATCCCGGCACACCTTTGCAGATGGTGGTAGCCGTTGTATGCCGTGTAGTGTATTTCATCCGGGCACCCCACCTACCCTATCTCGAAGATGTGATGACCAACTCCGATCTTTATCTGAACATTATAAACCATGTCGTTATCACTATTACCTCGATCATTCTTTACATTACCGGGGTAATAATCTGGCGGATAACAGCCTTCCTGCCTTACGGCCTTCTCATACAAACCTTACCTTTTTATTCAAACCTCACCTATGACATCATCGGAAGATTGACACCTGAATTATTATTGCCAATACCGGTGCTGCTGCTCAGCTTATTTGTTTTTGCCATACCTATCTTATATAACCTGGTTTTCATCACACAATGGATCAGTGATCTTCTTATACATTCGGGGCATTATGGAAAAGGTTCACCGAATGTTCTCCTTTGGGATTCATTTCTACATCATCTGGTGATCTTTCATAAATTTCATGTCTTCCTGGTGTACTCCTGGCTTTTCGGTCTCATTCTTTTATTGATTTATTTGATCTATAAAAGAAATGAAGTCAATCGCCGGTTGGCGTATGGCATGGCAGGTGTACTGGCGGCTATGTTCGCACAGGTCATCATTGTGGCAAAACATTATGAGTACAGGTATTTGGTTCCAGGATTGACCCTTTTCCCGATCCTGATCATTCTGTCCTTTGAAATCTTAAGAAATACTATCCGTTTTAAATGGATGAACATAATGACCGGATTCATCATTCTTGCCGAAGTATCATACTGTTGGTTAAATGTCAATAGGCTCTGGCAAAAACCACTCTTTGTAATGAAGGACGACCTGAATAAATGCATTTACCCTTTTCAGAATGCCCGTCAAGGGGTATGAGCCGTATCGTCGCTTTGGTTTCCTCTTTGATAGCGAGTTCTGTCTCAGGGGTGCCATCCCAGTGAGCCAGCACAAACCCTCCCTCGTTTTCAATGATATCCTGAAACTCTTTCCACGTGTTGGCCTGAAAGGTATTGTTTTCCCTGAAAGAGAGGGCTTTCTGAAAAAGATTCTGCTGTATTTGTTCCAGAAGGTGTTCTACTTTAATGTCAATGTCTGTCAACTGATAGGATTCTTTCTCCAAGGTATCACGGCGTGCCACCTCCACTGTTTTATTTTCCAGATCACGGGGTCCAATGGCTAATCGCACAGGGACACCTTTGAATTCGTACTCGGTAAATTTCCATCCTGGTTTGAACGTATCACGTCGATCATAAGTCACAAGGATGCCCCTTTTTTCCAAGTCGTGTTTGATCTTCTCCGCTACTTCACTGATCTGTGCCAATTGCTCTGTTTTATTGTAGATAGGCACGATAACTACTTGTGTCGGAGCCAGTTTGGGAGGGATGACCAGCCCACGGTCATCGGAATGAGCCATGATTAAAGCCCCCATTAAACGTGTGGATACTCCCCATGATGTCGCCCACACATATTCAAGTTTATTCTCCCTGTTTAAATATTGTACATTGAAAGCTCTGGCAAAATTCTGACCTAAAAAGTGTGATGTTCCGACCTGAAGTGCTTTGCCATCCTGCATCAGGGCCTCAATAGTATAAGTATCCAGGGCGCCTGCGAATCTCTCACTGATTGTTTTTCTTCCTTTTAATACGGGGAGGGCCATCCACTTCTCTGCAAAGTCGGTATAAATACCAAGTATTAACTCAGCTTCATGAATAGCTTCCTCTTTGGTAGCATGAGCGGTGTGCCCCTCCTGCCATAAAAATTCAGCCGTTCTTAGAAATAATCTGGTTCTCATCTCCCACCGTACCACATTGGCCCATTGATTAATGAGCAAGGGCAGATCACGGTAAGATTGAATCCAGGTGCGGTATGTATCCCAAATGATCGTTTCCGAGGTGGGACGGATGATCAATTCTTCTTCAAGTTTCGCGTCCTCATCAACCACCAGGCCATTACCGTCTTCGGCAGCTTTTAAACGATAATGTGTGACCACTGCACATTCCTTGGCAAAGCCTTCAACATGGCCGGCTTCCCTTGAAAAAAAAGATTTCGGAATAAAAAGAGGGAAATATGCATTAGAATGACCGGTATCTTTAAACATTTTATCCAGGGCTCCCTGTATCTTTTCCCAGATGGAATAGCCATATGGTTTAATTACCATGCAACCGCGGACGGCAGAATTCTCAGCTAATCCTGAACGTATCACCAAATCATTGTACCATTGGGAATAATTTTCTTCTCTTGTTGAAAAATCCTTAGGCATGTCTTGAAAATGGTATAATATTTGCTATTTCTCGCAGGTTTTTTTAAATATTTTGGTTGCCAAATTTAATTATTTTCTCCGGTATGAAGCTCAACCCATCAAAAATATCTCAAAATAAGGAGGATAAGATCATGAGAACCTTTGTATTGTTTCTTGCATTAGTAGCGTTCTTTTTTACTTCATGTTCCACAACGTATTACTCAACCACACCACCTGTTTATGATGATGTTTACTATACTGCCCAACAGGTCACTCCCACACCCATGCAAACAGTTACACCTTCAAGTCAATCGCAGGGTAATTACTATGCTGAAGGCGAATATCTTTCAGATGAAAGTGTCTATGATGCCTACCAGCCAGATTACAGCGACACTTCCTCCTCCGGTGGAAACACGTACATCACTAACAATTATTACGGTTACGACTATGCCTCACGCATAAGAAGATTTCACCAACCTTATTACTTTGATGACTATTGGTCCGGCTATTATACCAATCCATATTTTTATTACCCCTCATATGGTGGTTTTAACTTCTCCCTGGGATTTAACTGGGGCTGGGGATCCTTCGGATGGGGTTATCCTTATTACGGTTATTATCCTTCATATTATTGGGATCCTTGGTATGACTGGTACTCACCCTATTATTCATGGGGTTATCCCTATTATGGTTATGGAAGCTACTGGAATGGTTTCTGGGATGGATATTATACCGGTCTTTGGGTTGGCAACAAGTATTACGATTACTACGATGGATATCCCGGATTTTATTATGGTCACCGCTCCTCGCGTGGCAGCACGAACAGCAGCAATGGCGGGGGCAGAGGCAGTGACGGCACAGCCGGGGGCTCAGCTCGCCCCGGAAGAACCGGTGTCGAACAATCAACACTTACCGAACGCTCCGATTCATATGAACAGATCCCATCACAGACTTCCGGAAATAGCAAATCGGTTAATCCAAACCAATCGCGCAGCTCAGCAGTGATTAATCCTGTCCCTGTTGTATCAGATGATCCTGGTCAGACTGGCAAAAATAAAGCAACGATTAGTTCCTCTTCATCTCAAGTCACGCCTGTTCAGAAAAACACAACCTTCAGGAATTCAAATAATGCTGATAACCAGTTTGCTGGACAAAAAGAACAGTACACCAAACCACCTGTTGAGCAAAAAAATGCCCGGGAATTTCAGAGTCCTATTTATAGATATGAGCAGAATAAAAACCAGACAAATGTCACAAGGGAACAGAGTACCCTTAAGACATACCGATCACCCCAATATACCAAACCTAAATCCAGCCAGGAATATAATTCACCACGGGCAGGCAATATCGGCCAATATAATCCGCCCCGCCAGGATGCGAATTCACAGGTACCTGCGCCGGCCCCATCTTATCAGAACAGATCGGTCACTCATCCGGATTCATATAACAACACCAGACCGGCACAGTTGAACAACAGAAACTATTCAATGCCGGCCCCCTCGAATAACCGGACTTTTTCAGTGCCCTCGCGCTCAGGAAATAACTTTTCCATACCGTCACGCTCAAACAACAGTTATTCTGCTCCGTCACGGTCATCAAGCAGCTATTCCATGCCATCTTCATCCGGCGGAGGGGGTTCCTCTTCGCGTTCCGGATCAAGTTCTTCAGGCGGCGGTCGGAGGTAATAATTAATGTTTTTCGCTTTTCGTCACTCTTTTAAATTCAGATAAAAATGAGAAAGATTGGTCTTATTGTCTCCCTTCTTGTCTTAGCCAATGTGGCCCTGAGGAGTCAGAATGAAGTGGATGCCCTGCGCTATTCTCAGCTCACCATAGGTGGGACAGCAAGGTTTATGGGTTTAGCCGGTGCATTCAGTGCAGTCGGTGCTGACTTGTCGGTATTAAGCACCAATCCGGCAGGGCTTGGCTTATATAAAAGTTCGGAATTCATCATCACACCCGCCATTTTCAGCAGCAATACCCAGTCACATTATTATGGCACTGCCAATTCCGACTATAATAACAATTTCAATCTGAGTTCCGTTGGGATTATCTATTCCGCCAACGTTGCCCGCCAGGATCAACAGGGTGGCTGGCGTAATGTGCAGGTGGGTTTTGGCATCGTCAGAAATAACAACTTCCATGGGAGCACAATCATTGGTGGTACAAATCCCCAGAGCTCGCTGCTTGATGCCTATGTGGATTACGCCAATGGCAACAGCACTGATAATTTGAATCCCTTTGATACCCAGCTGGCTTACGAAACCTATCTGATTGATCCGATACCAAACACGCTTGATTATACCAACAGGGCACCACTCAATCCTGACGGAAGCATTGCCCCTGTCGACCAGCGCAAATCCATTCTTACTGAAGGATACATGAATGAAGCCGATTTTTCAATCGGCGCCAATTACGATGACAAGCTATACATTGGGGCTACAATCGGTATTCCCTATATCAGGTATCAGGAAGAATCGCACTACCAGGAAATAAATAATGAGCCCCCCGATACCAACACATTTAAATCGTTCACGTTGACGGAGACTCTGGATACACGTGGCAGCGGATTCAACTTCAAATTCGGACTCATTTACAGACCCGTTGATTGGCTGCGCTTTGGAGCCGCCGTACATACCCCATCCTATTTCGGTAATATGCACGACGACTGGATAAATAACATGCATTCAAATCTTAATAATGGGAACAACTATACATGGGTCTCCCCGCAGGGTAATTTCGACTATAAACTCGAAACCCCTATGCGCGCCATGGGGGGTATAGCTTTTATTTTCCAGCAATATGGCCTGATCAGCATCGACTATGAATACGTCGACTATACCAAAGCCAAGCTACGCAGCCAGGATTACGATTTCTTCAGTGAAAACCAGGCTATAACAAATAATTACACCTCCGCTTCCAACATAAGAATAGGCACGGAATGGCGGATAGGTCAGATGAACCTGAGGGGAGGCTATGCATACTATGGAAGCCCCTATAAAAAAGGAATTAATGATGCCCAGAAAAATATCATTGCCGTCGGATTAGGATACCGGAACCAACATTTTTCTCTTGACTTCGGATACAATTACACTTTCTATTCTGAAGACTATTACATGTACCAGTCGGAACATGTCATTGCACCCTCAGCAGCCATTGACACAAAAAACAATAACTTCCTGGTAACGGTCGGATTTAAGTACTAAGGTGCCGGTCAGGATTTGACAGCATTGACAATACTGTCGTCGACCAGTATCCTTCCGCAATATTCGCAGACGATAATTTTTTTATGCATCCTGATGTCCAGCTGCCTTTGAGGTGGTATATTGCTAAAACACCCTCCGCAGGCATCTCTTTCAATCTGTACCACCGCCAATCCATTCCTGGCATTCTTACGTATACGTTTATAAGCTTTCAGCAAGCGGTCTTCAATATAACGTTGGTGTTTAACCGATTGCTCAAGCAAGGCCTTTTCTTCCTTTTCGGTCTCGGCCACGATATCTTCGAGTTCTGTCTTCTTAACCTCCAAATCATTTTTTCTTTCATCCAAAACCTGCTGGGCATTGCTTATTTCGGTCTTTTTAATTTCCAGCTCGGTCCTGAATTCCTTTATTCTTTTATCCGCAAGTTGAATCTCAAGCGTTTGAAATTCAATCTCTTTAGATAAAGAATCGTATTCCCTGTTATTCCGAACATTTTTCTGCTGTTCCTCGTATCTCTTTATCAGGGTTTCACATTCTTTAATAGCCAACTCTTTTTCCTTAATGGCCTGTTCAAGGGAGTTGATCTCCTCCTTGAAATTTTCAATACGTGTTTCGAGCCCGATGATTTCATCCTCAAGATCCTGTACTTCCAGAGGCAGTTCACCCCGGATAATACGTATTTTATCAATTTGGGAATCTATAATCTGCAAAGAATATAAAGAAATTAATCTTTTCTCGATACTGACTTCAGTGGCTTCTTCAGTTTCTTCCCTGATATTGTCAAGCTTTACATCTTCTGATTTGATTTCCTGCACAACCTTTTCTTTTTGTTTTGATGAAGAGGTGCGTTTGGAACTCGTTGTTGTTTTTTTAGCCATAGGTCATGATTTATGAGAAAGCGATCTTATAAAAAATAGTGGACATAATTAGTGTTCTCACTCGTTACAAGAAATGCAAAAGTAGGAAATTTTTCGCTCAGTACTGAATACAGTAATTCTTTTGTAAACTGTTCACTTTCGTAATGTCCAATGTCTGCAAGAAGGAGTTTCCCGTCGGGTTCAGAAAAATCATGGTATTTAATATCAGAAGTTAAAAAGGCATCTGATCCTGAGACTATGGCATCGTGAATAAGCTCTTTGCCGGAACCACCGCAAAGAGCTACTTTTTTTATTTTCCTCCCGGTGAATCCGGAATGACGGATACATGGGATATTGATTTTCGTCTTAATGTAATTAAGAAAATCATTTTCATTCATTTCATAAGACAGCATACCAGTCATGCCGCTGCCAACCTTTTTATATTCGTTATCAAGACGGTAAATATCATAAGCCACCTCTTCATAGGGATGAGATCCCAGAAGGGCTTTAACTATTTCTTGCTCTTTAAAAGCGGGAAAGATTGTCTCTATTCTTACTTCCTCTTCAAAATGTATCTTTCCAATCTCACCGACATAAGGATGTGCATTTTCCAATGGCCGGAATGAACCTTGACCTATGACGTTGTAACTGCAACTATCATAATTGCCGATATGACCTCCGCCGGCCTCAAAAAGTGCCTTTCTGACCTGTTCCGCTTTATCGGCCGGACAAAAAGTGACCAGTTTCTTAAGCATGCCATGTTTGGGCGATAGTATGGCGATATCGTTCAAATCCAGTATTTTCGCCAGATAGCCATTGACCCCGTGGATGACTGAATCGATATTTGTATGGACAGCATACAGGGAAAGATCATTTTTAATGGCTTTCAGCAATAATCTTTCAACAGGATTCTCACCTGTGATTTTTTTAATACCCCTGAACAATAAAGGGTGATGTGAAATGATAAGACCACAACCTTTCCTTATCGCTTCATCCAGAACCGATTCAGTGACATCCAGGCAAAGAAGTGCTTTATCTATTTCACCATCCCGATTCCCGAGAATAAGTCCTGCATTATCATAATCTTCTTGAAGCCCCAATGGTGCAAATCCCTCAAGAACTTTAACAATGTCACCTGTTGTCATAATAACTCATTTAAATTCAAATTGATTTATTGTAACGTACCGAAATAATTATCCTAAATTAGTATCTTTTACTAAATTTTATGATATCCTAATATGTTTTTGTATAGATTTTTTTATCTTTATAAAAAATTTTTAAGTGATTATCCTTCGGATTCTATTTTATCCATTTATAGTTTTATATGGTTTATGCCTTTTAATTCGTAACAAGCTATTTGATCTTCATATCATTCCCTCATACAGTTTCAGTTTTCCGGTCATTTCAGTGGGCAACTTAACTGTTGGAGGGGCAGGTAAAACGCCGCTTATCGAATATCTTATCCTGCTTTTAAAAGATAAATATAGGGTAGCTGTACTAAGCAGAGGCTATAAAAGAAAATCCAGAGGCTTTTTACTGGTCGATGCTAATTCAACTTCCGAGCGTGTTGGTGACGAAGCATTGCAGATTAAAAGAAAATTCAGCGGTATCACCGTAGCGGTTGATGTTAACCGCATCAGAGGCATCAATCTCCTCAAAGAAAACTTTCCCGAAATTGATGTCATCCTTCTTGACGATGCTTTCCAATACCGTTCTGTGAAACCGGGATTATCCATACTGTTAACAGATTTCCATAATCTTTATCCCAGGGATCATCTTTTCCCTTTTGGAACCTTACGTGAGCCTACCATCGGTTATAAAAGAGCGGATATCCTGATGGTCACCAAGACCGACCGGATTTTCTCCCCCCTTACCCAACAAAACATCATTGAAGAGATCAAGCCTAAACCTTATCAATCCTGCTACTTCTCATACCTGGTCTATGGAAATTTATTGCCTTTGACAATTAAAGCCAGATATGAATCCGAATTTCGAAAAAAGAAACTTAACAGTGTTCTGCTGGTAACAGGAATAGCTAATCCTTACCCCATCCACGATCACCTGAATAAATTATGCAATGAGCTTGTAACCATAACATTTGCCGATCATCATAAATACTCCACAAAAGATGTATATAAAATAAAAGAGGTTTTTGAAAACATCCATTCAAAAAACAAGCTGGTCATCACCACCGAAAAAGACTCAATCCGATTGCAAAAAACGGAACTGCTTGAGATTTTATCCGGAATACCTGTATATTATTTACCCATTCAAATGGAAATACATAAATCGCATGGGATTACTTTTAACGAGAGGGTGATGGAATATGTCGGAAGATATAAGTAAAACCGTAGCATTTATAGCTGACCTGGTCGGTTGCCGACCGGCTGTCGGGATTATTTTGGGAACAGGATTGGGGGGATTGACACATGAAATAACCATTCAAAACAAAATACCATACCGGTCAATACCCCATTTTCCGGTATCTGCCGTTGAAGGACACGAAGGTATACTGATATCAGGTTCCCTGGGACACACCGAAGTGATCGTCTTACAAGGGCGGACACATTTTTATGAAGGTAACGGCATGGCGTCGGTTGTCTTTCCGGTCAGGGTATTGAAAATGCTGGGTGTCAAACTTCTGATCCTTTCCAATGCCAGCGGAGGTATCAACCCGTCATTCCGGATAGGTGACATCATGATTGTCACCGATCACATCAACCTCATGCCTACAAATCCCCTTATCGGTGAAAATCAGATGACGGTAAATGACAGACCGGCAAATATGGCCAATCTCTATGACCATGAAATCATTCAAGAAATACTAACGGTGGCAAACCGTCATGATATTGAGGTCAGAACGGGGATTTTAGCTGCCGTAAGCGGGCCTTGTTTTGAAACACCGGCCGAATACAGATTTATCAGAACAATAGGTGCTGACGCCGTGGGCATGTCAATTATTCCTGAGATTATTGCTGCCAGACAATTGGATATGACCTGCCTGGCTATTTCGGTTATCACTGATTTATGTATAGATGGAAAACTTAAAGAGGTCACCCATCATAATGTTCTGAAAGCCGCAAGTGATGCTGAACCTAAAATGACCCTTCTGATCAAAAAACTTCTCGAAGGTTTTAAAAAACATTAATCAAAAATGATGGTCTTGACACGCCAGCGGTTACCGATTTTATATTTGTGTTCCAGGAAAGGCATTAAAGCAACCCCCCCGGCAATTATGGATCCACCGATAACGACCGTACTTTTCTCCACAAGAGGGCTCTCCCTGTTGATACCTCTGTTTAAACAATCAAGGAAAATGTAACCCGAACCCGCTGTTAACGCACTGGTATGAACAATTCGAACCAATAATCTCTCCCGGTAAATGGCCTTTATCTGGAATAATTTATATTCATCAGAACCATTGATGATGATACTCGATTGGGTGATGAGTGATAATTCTCCCCTTACCTGATATAAAACATTGTTAGATATCACCTCAATATGCATGAAGTCACCTTCCTGAAACTTAAAATTTTTAATCGTCCCCGGACGTTCAATGATCAGATACCGCTGTGAAAACAAGTTGGCACAGTGTAATAAACACACCAGGGAAATGATCCAGAACCAGCGATTATCCATTGTCAAATCAGTTTCAGAAAGGATTGAAAATGATTAAATAAAAAACCTTAAACAAATCTAAACAAAATTCTCAACTTAGGGAAGTTGTAACTTGTCATAATTAAAAGGCTTACACAAAATCATATATGGACCAATGATTGAGTATCAATAAATTTTAATTTTGTATCTGTTCTCATGGATAAATATCTTATAAAGGTCATATCCCAATCGTTTAAGGGCAGGGGGAGGATTTTTTTTCTGTCTCTTCTTATTATAATGACTTTATCGATCGCAGAAAGTTGCAGGAATGCTCATCCGAACAAAGCACAATGCATCATCCGGGGGAAGATCGCCGGATTATCCGGCCAGACTGTTTATCTAAAACAGGTAGATGCTAAAGAGATAACAACCATTGATTCGATCCGGCTGAAATCAGATGACGGGATATTCATGTTTAAAGTCAGGGTGGAGGAACCGGGATTTTATGCTATCCAGACCATCACCGGTGATTACATCCCACTGGTTCTGGAACGAGGTAAACACATTGACCTCAATGCCGACGGGGCCAATCTCCAGCAATCACTCAAGATAAATGGATCGGATGACTCCAACATACTGAAGGAATATGATGATTTCACAAACCGCAACCTTGAGGTCATCGGCAGGATGAACGAGCTGTTTGATCAAAGCCGCGATCGCCCTGATTTTGCCAGGACACGCGATTCGCTCAACCTTGCCTTTAACTCCCTTTTTAAAATGGAACAGGATTCCGTTATAAGAATCATTCAACGGAACCCTGCTTCCCTGGCTTCATTGTTCATTATCAACCAACACTTCGGTCCTCAGAAAATTCTAAACGAGAAGGATCATTTGCCTGTTTTCCTTCTCCTTGACAGCGCCCTTTATGTTCATTATCCAAATAATAAACAAGTTTTGACTTACCACCAACGCATGGCATTATACCGGCAAAATGAAAATGAGAGATTACAGACACGCCGGTTGTTGCAACCCGGTTTGACAGCTCCTGATTTTACACTCAATGATGCCGGGGGGAAACCTTACAAGTTATCAGATTACCGGGGCCATGTTGTTCTGCTTGATTTCTGGGCCCCCTGGTCCGAACCATGCCGTAAGCAAAACCAATTTCTGGTAACGCTTTATAACAAGTTCAAAAGCCAGGGATTTGAGATTTTCGGGGTGGTCCTTGATAACAATAAAGAAACATGGCTCAATGCTTTAAAAAAGGATCACATCACATGGATCCAGGTGAGCGACCTGGATTATCCTAATTCGCCGATTGTGAAACTTTATGATATCGAAGACGTACCTAAAACCTTTTTACTTGACCGCACCGGGAAGATCATTGCAGTTAATATAAGCGATGAAGATCTGGAGACTAAACTAAATGAAATGTTTCATTAATTATTTTACTGTTGGATATCATACAACAAAACACCATTGATAAGGGGAAAATTTATTTTGTCTCCGACTTCCACCTGGGCATTCCAGATTATCAGGACAGTCTGGTCAGGGAGAAGCTTTTTATGAGGTGGCTCGACGATGTCCGGCAGGATGCGACGGCTATATATCTGATGGGTGACATCTTCGATTTCTGGTTTGAATACAGGACGGTGGTGCCGAAAGGTTTTGTGAGGCTTTTAGGCAAACTGGCCGAAATTACCGATACCGGCATTCCGGTTCATCTTTTCAGGGGTAACCATGATGTATGGGCTTTTGATTACCTCTCCACAGAGCTGCATCTCATTCTGCACCGTGAGCCTGAGATCGTGCAGTTCGACCACCGTTATTTTTATCTGGCCCATGGCGATGGATTAGGTCCCGGTGATACAGGGTATAAAGTCTTAAAAAAGGTTTTTGCCTTTAAACCCAATCAGTTTCTCTTCCGATGGATTCATCCGGACGTGGGGACACGCCTGGGATTGTTTTTTTCAAGAAAAAGCCGTTATGCTCATATTGCCAAAGAAAAAAGAATAGAGAAAAAGGACGATGTCAGTCATGAGATGCTGTATCAATATGCCTTAAAACTTCTTGAAGACCATCCCGGCATTGATTATTTTATTTTTGGCCACCGCCATCTACCTACGGATGTGAAGATAAATGAAACCACCCGTTTTATTCTTCTGGGTGATTGGCTGGTTAATTTCTCATATGCCGTTTTTGACGGCAACGATGTTGTTTTAAAATACTACACGCAGGATTTATAAATCCGACCATTTCTCGATCAATTCGGTCATGCGGGCAGCGTAACCTGTTTCATTATCATACCAGGCCACTACTTTCACAAGGTTATGTCTTTCACCGAGAACGGCTGTCAGACCGGCGTCGAATATTGCCGAATGGGTGTTACCAATGATATCGGCCGAAACGATATGATCCTCAGTGTACTGCAGGATACCTTTCAGATAACCGTTGGCAGCTTTTTTAAATGCCTTGTTTATTTCAGCGATGCTGGTTTCCTTTCTCACCGTACAGGTCAGGTCGGTGAGGGAGCCGTCTGGAACGGGCACGCGAATGCCGGCACCGCCGAGGTTATTCCTGAGGTGAGGGAACACCTTTGTCGCAGCTTTGGCGGCGCCTGTGGTGGTGGGGATGATGGAGAAGGCGGCAGCGCGGCCTCTGCGCCAGTCGGTATGAGGCCCGTCAATAAGGTTCTGATCGCGGGTGTAAGAGTGCACTGTTGTGATGAAACCTTTTTCAAAGCCCCAGTTCGCATCGAGGATCTGGATAAGTGGCGCCACGCAATGTGTCGTACAGGATGAATTGGAAATAATGATATCATCGCTGGTGAGCAAGTGATCATTTATGCCGAGGACGAGATACTTGACATCGTCGGCCGGGCTTTGTGCCGGCGCCGAAATGATCACCCTTTTGGCACCAGCCCTGATGTGCTTCATGGCGCCTGCTTTACTTGTAAACTCACCGGTTGATTCAACAACAATATCGATATTCAATTCTTTCCAGGGCAGACGCTCAGGATCACTGTCAGAAAGAACTTTGATACGGCGTCCGTTAACAACCAGAAAATCGTTTTCTGCCTTGATCCTGCCTTTGAATTCGCCCTGAACGGAATCGTACTTAACCAGATGGGCCAGGTTGGCCGCATCCGTCAGGTCATTGATGGCAACAATTTCTATTCTCTTTTTTGCCAACATCGACCGGAACGTCATTCTACCGACACGGCCAAATCCATTGATTGCAACACGGATATGATTCATTGCCCTTTCCGTTTATGAAATTCTGTAATCCCCCGATCAAGGAAATCAACAAATGAATCAACATTAAGATTATACGCCCTGGGATTGGTCAACAGGTCACCATTGTCGTCAAGAAGGACATAAAAGGGCTGGGCATTGACATTGAAATGGGTGATCTGAAAATCGGCATATTTCTTTCCAATGGTATTTTTCACCTTACCGTCAACCGGGGATCTAACCCATTCCGACTTAGGCAATTTTGTCTTATCATCCACATACAGGGCAATGACGATATAATCATCTTTCAATCGTTTCAATACCTTGGGATCAGACCACACGTTGGCTTCCATTTCCCTGCAATTGACACAGCCATGTCCGGTGAAATCAATAAACACCGGTTTATTTTGTTCTTTAGCACAGGACAAACCCTGTTGATAATCGAAATAGCCTTCCAGTCCATGCGGCAGGTGAAGGAAGTCGGAATACTTGGGGCGGTCACAGGTTTCGGGATTATTATTACCGCCATTAGCGAATAATTTGGCATCATCGCGGATGATCTTGTTCAGATCGAAATCATGTGTTGACTGTGGTGGTAAATAACCTGATAATGCCTTGAGGGGGGCGCCGAACATACCGGGCACCATATAAACGACGAATGCAAAGGTGATGATGGCCAGCAGGGCACGCGTCACACCGATATGTTTGATTTCCGTATCATGAGCAAACTTCAGTTTTCCGAGCAGGTAAAATCCCATGAGGGTGAAGATCACGATCCACAAAGCCAGATAGACTTCCCTGTCGAGTATATGCCAGTGATATGTTTGGTCGGCAATGCTCAGGAATTTAAGTCCCAGGGCTATTTCAAGAAAGCCGAGGACGACCTTGACCGAGTTAAGCCATCCCCCTGATTTCGGTAAGCCTGCCAGCCATGAAGGGAAAAAAGCGAATAATGTGAAAGGCAGGGCAAAAGCCAGTGAGAATCCGAACATGCCGATGATAGGCTTCAGGATCATGCCGCCGGCAGATTCAACTAAAAGGGCACCGACGAGCGGGCCTGTACAGGAGAATGAAACCAGCACCAATGTAAAAGCCATGAAAAAAGGACCTGCTATACCTCCCTTCTCGGCTTGTTTATCAGCCTTATTGATCAGCCAGGAGGGTAGTGTGATTTCAAAAGCGCCCAAAAAAGAAGCGGCAAAGACCATAAAGATAAGGAAGAAGAGGATATTGGGTAACCAGTGTGTGCTGAAAGAGTTGGCGAAATTAGCACCCAGTGCCACAGCGACAATGGTTCCAATGACCGTATAGATAACAATTATTGATAAACCATAAATGAGCGCCTGAAAACGCGCCTTGCTTTTTCGCTCATTATCATGCATGAAAAAGGTTACCGTCATGGGTATCATCGGAAAAACACAAGGCGTTATGATAGCCGCCAGCCCCGCCAGAATGGCAATAAAAAAGAATCCCAGCAACGACCGTTTTGTCGTGCCGGTGATGTCAGCACTAACCGATTGAATGGAGGCGGCCGTGGTATCAGTCCCGGCAGATGTAACGGTTGCCACAGTTTTTGCAGTCGTATCCAACGGTAATGTGACGGAGGGATTCTGTGCTACCACGGCAGGCGATTTTTTCGGCACCTGTCCCGATGAAGCCTCACCCTCCCCATTCAGGTCAAACTCAAATTCCTCATCGACGGGAGGCAGGCATTTGGTGTTATCACAGGTCATGAAATTGATCGAGCCTTTTACAGTGACCGGTTTTGAAGTCAGTAACTTAATTCTCTGGGTAAATACAGCTGTACCTGCAAAATATTTAAGGGTCATCTCAAAATTGGGATCGTACTCCTCAAATGTCTTTGATTCCTCTACTTTGCCAATTCTTTTATAGTTATTATCGGGTTCAAAAGTGAACTCCGTTGCCGGAGGTGAAGACTCAATATCCTGTGAATAAAGATGCCAGCCCGATTCAATGGACGCTTTGAAGATCAGATCCACCTCGCCATTGGGGAGTTTCTTGCTGCTGTAACTCCATGATACCGGATCGTAAATCTGCGAAAATCCCTGAAATGAAATGAAAAAGAAAATGACAAGAAAATAAATCCACCTCGGAGATGACCTGTGGGTTTTCATTGAATTTATCCTGAAAATATAATGCTGACGTGCAAAAGTAATAATTAAGGGAAAATGACGCTGTTAAAAAAAGTTATTATTTAGACCTCCCCGATCCTGACGGGGCGGTGGAAGGAGCTCAATTTCATATACCCTTTCAGTGCGGTTTGTTATCCGGTAGCGGTGGTCGATTCTTCTACCTACAATCCATACAATATCATCACCTGAAACTACCAGCCAGGTATTTTCTTTTTCGACAATGGATAACTTTTCATCGATGAAGAAATCGCTGAGTTTTTTTCTTTTTTTCAATCCCAAAGGGTAAAAATAGTCACCCCGTCGCCATTTTCTCAATTGCAAGGGGAATGACAGTTTATCATAATCAAGGCCGGCGATATCAGGATTATCAGTCACCGGATAATGCCTCACATCCTCTGTCACAGTCAATTTCAGCCTAATGGGATCATCAAGGTATGTCGTTGCCCGATCGATAAAATGTTGATCAACGGGTTTATTCAGGGCTGATTTTTTTCTGACGATAACCAGGTGCCCGCGATCTTTAATAAGCCGATGGGTAGAGGACAGGAATTGTTTACCTGACAAGGACCCCAGGGATTCCCTGATCTGATTGATGGTGGAATCATTGAATCCAAAGGGTGAGAGCAATTCGAACAAATAGACATCCATAGGAACAAGTGACTGCAATGCGGGGATGGATACGGTTGCGGTATTACCATCACTTACCACTATCTTTTCCAGCTCCTCATCCATTCTCCTGCGGTATATCTGTTCAGCATCCCTTATCCTCTTGATGGTTGCGGTGATGGATCGCCGGAATGAAGGATCTATTTTTTCCAGTTCGGGAATGACATGATGGCGGATCCGGTTGCGAAGGTATTTATCCGATGCATTTGAAACATCCGTTCTGTAAGCAAGATCATTTTCCCGGATAAATTTTTCTATTTCATCTCTGAAGGTGAAGAGCAACGGACGGACGATGGCACCTTGTTTCGGTAAGATCCCGTGAAGGCCGCTTAATCCGGTGCCTCTGACCAGGTTGATAATAAAGGTTTCGATCTGGTCGTCACCATGATGGGCTGTGGCAATGCAAGCATATCTTTCCTGATGTCTTATCTCTTCAAACCATTCGTAACGCAGCTTTCTGGCCGCCATTTGTATGGAGAGATGATGTTCACGGGCATAGTTACGGGTGTTGAATCGTTTAACATGAACAGGGGCCCTCATTTTCTCAGCCAAGGCTTTCACAAAAGCCTCGTCGGCATCCGATTCCGCACCCCTCAGGGTAAAATTGCAATGAGCGATGCCAAAGTCAAAACCAGCCATATGAAAAAGTCCGGCCATGGCAACTGAATCCATGCCACCACTGACGGCAAGCAATACCCTGTCACCTGGGGCAAACAGCTTTTCACGGGCGATATAATTCAGGAAGGCGTTAAGCATCATCTCAAAGATAACAAAAGAGGCTGTTCAAAGAACAACCTCCGGCACACTATCATAAAATCGTCAGTTTGACAAAAAACATCAATGGATCAAATCTCCCAGACATTACCGCTATGGATGAGTGTATCCACATTTTTTATCTTCGATTCCGCCCTGGCCTGTTTGATCTGTTTTTCGAGGACATTTTCATAGGTTGCCGTTTCAACAGACCAAATGACACCGGTGGCAACAGGAAACTCAGGTAAGTTCATCTTAACCAGAAGATAATGCAGTGCATCATCCGTTGACCTGACATCATGTACCAGGATGTCTTCGGGAGTTATTCCGTTTTTACCTATCGTCACCACCTTCAGGTGTGTACCGTCAAGTACGAGGCCTTTATTTGAATCTTTCCCGAATATCATGGGTTTACCATGCTCCAGATAGATCTGATGATCATCCTTAACTTCTTTACCGGTGATAGAGGAGTGGATGCCGTTGTTAAAAATGACGCAATTCTGCAATATCTCCACCACCGATGTTCCCTTATGTCTGGCCGCTTCAATAAACACCTCCTTCATCCGATGGGGTTCGGTATCGACCATCCGGGCAAAGAATGTACCCTGAGCGCCTTTCACCAATTCACCCGGGATAAAGGGCGATTCTATGGTTCCGTCGGGAGAGCTTTTTGTTCTCAATCCTTTGGGTGATGTCGGTGAAAACTGGCCTTTTGTCAGACCATATATCTTGTTATTAAACAGAATAACATTAATATCGATGTTTCGCCTGACCAGATGGATAAAATGATTCCCACCGATGGCCATGCAATCACCGTCGCCGGTGATCTGCCAGACATTCAGTCTGGGATTGGCTATTTTTATTCCTGAGGCGACAGCGGCGCCCCGGCCATGTAAGCCGTGAAATCCAAACGTGTTAATGTAATAGGGAAAGCGTGATGAGCATCCGATACCTGATACAAATACCACATCTTCTTTATCCACGCCTATTTCAGGCAAAGCATTCTGAACGGCCGACAGGATGGCGTAGTCACCACAACCGGCACACCATTTAACCGGCTGGTCGAGTTTAAAATCGTCTTTTGTCAGAATTTGGGGTTGGGCTTCGACCACCTTTTCAGTATCCATCATGATAACTCCTCCAGAATTTTGGTGAACTTCTCTTTCAGTTCCGAAACCATGAAAGGAAGCCCCTGGACTTTATTAAACTGAAGATATTCGTAATTTGAAAACTGTGACCGGAGGTACATGGCAAATTGCCCGAGGTTCAATTCACAAACAATGATCTTTTCAAATCCGGCGAGTATTTGGTCCGTATTCTTTGGTAACGGTTTGATATAATTAAACTGTGCCAGGCTTATTTTTCTATTCTCCTGTTGCAATTCCTGGACGGCGCTGAGTAGTGATCCATATGTTCCGCCCCAACCAACGACCAGCAGACCGCCCTGTTTTTCTCCAAATATCTCCAGTTCAGGAATATCCTCTGCCACTCTCTGCACTTTTTCTTCCCGCAGTTTCACCATTTTTTCATGATTCAACGGGTCATGAGATACGATGCCGGTGATGTTTTCCTTTTCGAGGCTTCCCACGCGATGACGGAGGCCTTTCTGGCCGGGGAGCGCCCAGAACCGGTTTTGTTTCGCAGCATCACGCCGGTAAGGTTGATAATCCGGATCGTTATCCTTTACAAAAGGTGGTGTAATGGAGGGTAAAGATGATACCTGGGGTATTCTCCAGAGCTCAGAACCGTTAGCGAGGTATCCGTCGGTAAGTAGAATGACGGGGACCATATGTTCGACAGCTATCTTGGCGGCCTCATAAGCAAATTGGAAGCAGTTGGCCGGTGAGGAGGCCGCCAGGACCACCACGGGGCTCTCGCCATTACGTCCGTACAATGCCTGAAGCAGGTCACCCTGCTCCGATTTGGTGGGTAATCCTGTTGAGGGGCCACCTCTTTGAACGTCGACGATAACCAAAGGCAATTCTGTGATGACGGCCAGTCCAATGGCTTCACTCTTGAGGGCCAGCCCGGGTCCTGACGTGGTTGTGACAGCCAGGTTGCCGGCAAAGCTTGCGCCGATGGCTGAATTGATGCCCGCAATCTCATCTTCAGCCTGTAAGACCTTAACACCTAGATGTTTCCTTTTTGACAATTCCTGCAGGATCTCCGACGCCGGAGTGATGGGGTAAGATCCCAGGAACAGGGGAAGACCCGAACGTTCCGAAGCAGCCAGGAATCCCCATGCAACAGCATTGTTGCCCGTGATGTTCCTGAACAGACCTTTACGTTCTTTTATTGGCAAGATCTGAAAACGTGACTCCAGGGTTTCAATGGTTTCGGCATAATCATATCCGGCCCGCAGCACTTTTTTATTGGCTTCAGCCAGTTTGGGCTTTGATTTGAATTTATCATCAAGAAATTGTTCCCCGAAGTGAAGATCACGATCGAAAAGCCAATACAGGATGCCGACGGCAAACTGATTCTTTGTTTTTTCAGCGGTTTTACTGTCAAGGCCAAGTTCCTGTACCACCGATTTGTTCAAATTGGTGATGGGAGCCTTCACGACATTGAATCCGTCAAGGGTACCGTCCTCAAGAGGGTTACTGTCAAAGCCGGCCTTCATGTAATGTTTGGGGTCAAAGTTATCGACATCGATGATAATGGTGGCTCCGGGCTTCACCCATTTAAGGTTGGTCTTAAGTGCCGCCGGGTTCATGGCAACCAGAACATCGGCAAGATCCCCCGGAGTATTGACTTCCTTATGGCCAATATGAACCTGAAAACCCGATACACCGGCAATGGTACCCTGTGGAGCCCTGATCTCAGCAGGATAATCAGGGAATGTTGAAAGATCATTACCCACAAACGCCGAGGTATCAGAAAACTGAGTACCTGACAATTGCATGCCATCCCCCGAGTCACCGGCGAATTTCACGACAGCTTCTTCAAGGGCAATGACCTTTCTTTTTTTCTTAGTGACCATTTTAAATGACTTATTTTCAACCGCAAAATTATATCTTTTATACATGTTCAGGCCAACTTTTTTTGTTTTTCGTCATTAAGACTTGTTATTGGAGTGACTGAAACTAGGGTTAACGGCCTGTTAATAGATATGGCCAAATAATGTACTTTTTTTTGGTTTATTATGAATAATTCAAATACATTTGCAAGCTTATAAAGAATTATATTTCTTAACAACAATTATTAACCAAAAAATAACCGCTATGGCTTATAAAATTTCAGATGATTGCACCGCCTGTGGCACATGCATCGATGAATGTCCGGTTGAGGCCATTTCTGAAGGGGAGATCTATGTGATCAATCCTGACCTTTGTACCGACTGTGGGTCTTGCGCTGATGTTTGCCCCGTTGAAGCAATACACCCCGAATAGGACATTGCTGCTCACTTTTTTCTGTGTGATCATTGGCACAGTCCAAATAAAAAAAGTCCACAACTTTGTGGACTTTTTTTTGTTTATCTCTTGAACAAAAATGGGTTATTTAATCCAATCATCTTGTTTGTTACATGAATAGGTTCTCTTTTTTAAATCATGCTGATCCTTCCCTTATAGAAGATCTGTATGAACACTATAAAGAAGATCCCACTTCGGTGGAATCCGGGTGGCGATGGTTCTTCGAGGGATTTGAATTTTCGCAGGAAACGGTCTTACCCCAGGAAAGATCCGACTTCAGGGCTTCTTCCGAATTCAAGGTGATCACCCTCATCGATGATTACCGCAAACGAGGACACCTGTTTACTAAAACCAATCCTGTCCGTACGCGCCGGAAATACAGTCCCACTCTGGCCATAGAAAACTACGGGCTCACTCCGTCAGACCTTGACGAACATTTTGAAGCAGGTCAGCAACTGGGTATCGGAAAAGCCACTCTCAGGGAAATTATTGATTTTTTAAACAAAACCTATTGCCAGTCGATCGGGGTGGAATATGTCTACATCCGTGACACGGGCATGGTTGAATGGTTACGGTCGCGTATGGAAGGTTGCCGTAACACACCATCTTTTACCAGGAATGAGAAAAATGAGATATTACGGATGCTGACCGAGGCCGTTGATTTTGAAAATTTCATTCATAAAAGGTTCCCGGGGCAGAAAAGATTTTCATTAGAAGGTGCTGAAACGCTTATCCCGGCATTGAATGCTATCATAGAAAAAGGTTCGGACCTGGGTGTCGAAGAATATGTCATCGGCAACCCGCATCGCGGACGCCTGAATGTCCTGGCCAATATACTGAAAAAATCCTATGAAGACATTTTCCTCGAATTCGAAGGTAAGGAATATGATGATGAGACCTTACTGGGTGATGTCAAATATCATGTCGGATTCACTTCTGTTCGTTACGACAGGAAGGGTCATCCTGTCAGGTTGACTTTATCACCCAATTCGTCTCACCTTGAATCGGTCGATGCCATAGTGGAAGGTGTGGTCAGATCACGTTCCGACAATGTTTACCATGGCGATGTGAACAAAATCGTACCCATCCTCATTCACGGCGATGCCTCCATTGCCGGACAGGGCGTGGTTTATGAAGTCATCCAGATGTCGGGGCTTAATGCCTATCAGACCGGCGGCACGGTGCACCTTGTCGTTAATAATCAGCTGGGATTCACCACCAATTACCTGGATGGGCGCACCAGCACCTATTGCACCGACGTAGGTAAAACCATCCAGTCACCCATCTTTCATGTCAATGCCGATGACGCGGAAGCCGTTGTATATGCACTTGAACTGGCCATGGATTTCAGGATGACCTTCCATAAAGATGTGTTCGTCGACCTTCTTGGTTACCGCCGTTACGGACACAATGAAGGGGACGAGCCACGGTTCACACAGCCATTACTGTATAAGGTCATCGAGAAACATCCCAACCCCAGGGAAATTTATTTGAAAAAACTCATGGACGAGAGAGGGATTGACATAGACGATGTGAATGTCTTCGAAAAAGAATTTCATGAAACCCTTGAGAAATCATTGATTGCGTCCAAGGAGATAGGTAAGGAAAAAATCTTCTCTTTCCTGGAGGAAACCTGGAAAGACATTCGCAAGGCCGAAGACAAGGATTTTGAATCCTCACCCGTCACCGCTGTCGGCCATGATGATCTGGTCGCTATCGGTGAAAAGATATCGACGCTGCCTTCTGATAAATCCTTTTTCAGAAAGACCATCAAATTGCAGAACGACAGGATGGCGATGATAAAAGAGACCGGTCTGATCGACTGGGCTATGGCTGAATTACTGGCTTTCGGGACTTTGCTTCAGGAGGGGACACCCATCAGGTTCAATGGTCAGGATTCCCAACGGGGCACATTCTCACAACGCCATGCCGTGATCACCCTTCAGGATTCGGAAGAGAAATACATTCCCCTCAGTCATATCAGTGAACGGCAGGGCCGCTTTGAGATCTACAACTCATTGCTTTCAGAATATGCCGCCCTGGGTTTTGAATATGGTTATGCTCTGGCCTCACCATATACCCTGACCATCTGGGAAGCTCAGTATGGGGATTTCAGCAACGGAGCCCAGATCGTCTTCGATCAGTATCTGAGCAGTGCAGAGGAAAAATGGAATAACATGAACGGGTTGGTGGTGCTGTTACCCCACGGATATGAGGGACAGGGACCCGAGCATTCCTCAGGACGTATAGAACGGTTTCTGACGTTGTGTGCCGAGAATAACATGCAGATAGCCAACTGCACCACACCTGCCAATTATTTCCATCTTTTGCGCAGACAGATGCACCGAGCTTTCAGAAAGCCGCTGGTGGTCTTCACTCCAAAGAGCCTGCTGCGGCATCCGCAATGCATCTCGCCGCTTTCCGATTTCACCACGGGTGGTTTCAAGGAACTCATCGATGATAACCAAGCCGATCCTGCCAAGATCATCAAGGTTGTCCTATGCACAGGAAAAGTATATTATGATCTTCTGGAGGAAAAAGAAAAGATAAAGGCAGAGGATGTAGCCTTTATCAGGCTTGAACAGTTATTTCCTTTACCGTTGCAACAGATCAAAGGTGTTCTGAAAAAATACAATCATGCCAGGAGGCTTCTCTGGGTTCAGGAAGAACCCGTGAACATGGGAGCCTGGATGTTCATTCATCAGGCCCTTGAGGCAGAAGGTGTCGATCTGAAGGTCATATCACGGCCTGCCAGCGGAAGCCCGGCTACCGGTTCCAGTGCTTTTCATTACGCCCGCCAGAGGAAAATCGTCTCCAAAACATTTAATGAATGTGATTGTTACCGCATCGATCAGGAATGCAAAATGGTGTGCCTGGGTAATGAGTGGCGTAAATACCTGGGTGAGACCGATAGCGTCAATAAGAATAGGATAAATGTCAAACAAATTGAGAAAAAATGATCATCGAAATCAAAATTCCAAGTCCTGGTGAATCCATCACTCAGGTTCAGTTAGCCTCCTGGCTCGTGAAAGACGGTGATTATGTTGACAAAGATGATGAGATAGCTGAGATCGACTCCGATAAGGCCACGTTAAGTATTACAGCTGAAGAAAGCGGAACCGTAAAAATAGTTGTCCCTGAAGGTGAGAGCCTGGAGGTAGGAGCCGTCATCGGTACCATTGACACTGAAGCCGTGAAAAAAACGGCTGCATCCAAACCGGTTTCTTTTACAAGCAAAGATCAGCCGTCCAAGGGCCGCGCCACTGAAATTCCTCCACAGCCCTCACCCGGGGCACCCTTCATGACCCAACCGGAAACACAAGATATCACGCCAAAGCATTCTACTGCCAATGTTTCACTTACGGAGCATCAGAAAACAGAGAAAACAGGATCAGAAAGAAATATCAGGATTTCCCCACTGGCCCGTAAGGAGATGGAAGACAAATCCATAACTCAAAAGGAAATCCTTGAACATTACGGCAGCCTGAGGATCTCGCGTAAGGATATACAAGCCATGGCGTCGGAAAAGACTACTACAGCTATGGATCGTGAAGAACCTGGTATTTCAGGAGATCGGGAGGTGGAACTCAGAAAAATGTCAACTCTACGTCTCAAACTTTCGGAACGACTGGTGGCCGTGAAAAATGAAACAGCCATGCTGACGACTTTCAACGAAGTTGACATGAAGGAGGTTATGCACATCAGAAAGCAATATAAAGAAGCTTTTCAGGAGAGATACGGTGTATCACTGGGTCTGATGTCATTCTTCACCAAAGCCGTGGTTGATGCATTAACACGTTTTCCCATTGTCAATGCGGGCATTGACCAGGATTATATTGTATACCACAAATACATCGACATAGGTATAGCCGTGAGCACACCAAAAGGTCTTATGGTACCGGTAATAAGAAATGCCGAGGGACTGGGATTTGCCGAAATAGAACAACGGATAAAAGAGCTTGCCGATAAGGCGCGCGACAACAAGATCACTCTGGATGAAATGAGTGGCGGGACTTTTACTATCACCAACGGGGGTGTCTTCGGCTCCATGCTGTCGACGCCTATCCTGAATCCTCCCCAGAGCGCTATCCTCGGCATGCACAACATCGTGGAACGACCCGTTGCCATCAACGGGAAAGTAGAGATTCATCCGGTGATGTATGTTGCGTTATCTTATGATCACCGCCTGATCGACGGCCGTGAATCGGTAAGTTTTCTTTATGCAGTCAAGGAGATGCTTGAGAATCCCCTCGAGTTGCTTTTCGGAGGCAATGACCCGATTAAACTCCTGTTAAACATTTGACGGGAGCCATCATCATAACTTAATATGGCGCGATATGGCGCCACATTTAATAAAATGCTGTCAGAAGATGAATAAATTATGCGATTTTTTAGTCATTGGATCAGGTATAGCAGGACTGAGTTACGCACTGAAGGTTGCCGACCATGGCCATGTATGCATTGTCACCAAGACACGTGCGGATGAGACCGCCACACGTTACGCCCAGGGCGGGATAGCCGCTGTGATGTATACCCCCGACACCTACGAGAAACATATCAAGGACACCATTATTGCCGGGGATGGACTGTGCGATGAGAAAATAGTACGGATGACCATCACTGAATCAACCGAGAGAGTGAAGGAACTAATTGAATGGGGTGTATCGTTCGATAAGGAAGAGTCAGGGCGTTATGATCTTGCCATGGAAGGAGGGCACTCTGAACACCGGGTACTGCATCATAAAGATCAGACAGGTGAAGAAATTGAGAAGAGTCTGTTGTCACAGATCAGGAAACACCCCAGCATAGAGATACTTGAAAATCATTTCACCATTGATATCATCACCCAACATCATCTTGGGGTGAAGGTGACACGACAAAGCAAGAATATTGTTTGTTACGGTGCCTATGTGCTGGATAAAACAAGCAAAAAGATCTTCACCATTCTGGCCCGCACCACCATGATAGCCTCGGGAGGTATCGGTAATATCTACATGACCACGACCAATCCCGATATCGCCACGGGTGACGGTATAGCCATGGTATATCGTGCAAAAGGAGTGATCGACAAGATGGAGTTCATTCAGTTTCATCCCACCGCC
The DNA here is from genome assembly GCA_964628285.1 of uncultured Lentimicrobiaceae bacterium. GTDB lineage: Bacteria > Bacteroidota > Bacteroidia > Bacteroidales > JAGONC01 > JAPLDP01. The sequence goes on along the minus strand of CAZVNP010000008.1, from coordinate 41,975 downwards.
CTGTATAATCCGGGTGAGAAACCTGCTTTTCTGATCACCGAGGCCCTGCGTGGTTTTGGGGCTGTTCTTAAGACGAGGGACGGGGAAGAATTCATGGAGAAGTATGATGACAGGGGTTCACTGGCACCCCGAGACGTGGTGGCCAGGGCCATCGATAATGTGATGAAGCTCACCGGTGACGATTATGTTTGCCTCGATTGCAGGAATCTGGATAAAAATGAGCTGATCAGGCATTTTCCTTCCATCTATGCCAAATGTCTCAGCATCGGAGTTGATATGACCAAAGAGATGATCCCTGTTATTCCGGCAGCACATTACATCTGTGGCGGCATCAAAGTGAATGAATGGGGACAGACGTCAATCCGGTTTCTGTATGCTTCGGGGGAATGTGCTTCGACAGGGCTGCATGGCGCCAACCGTCTGGCTTCCAACTCCCTGCTCGAGTCACTTGTATTCTCACACCGCGCCAGCATTAATGCAGCTAAAACATTCAGGGATAACGTCATCAAGGAGGATATTCCCGACTGGAATGACAAGGGTGCCGTTCTGAATGAAGAGATGATACTAATAACACAAAGCCTTAAGGAGCTGCAATCCATTATGAGTCATTATGTGGGCATTGTCAGATCGAATATCAGGCTGAAGAGAGCGCTGGACCGTCTGGAGATTTTATTCAGGGAGACGGAAGAGTTGTATCAACGTTCTTTGCTGACAGTCAGAATCTGCGAATTACGGAATATGATCAATGTCGCTTATCTGGTTATCAAGATGGCAGAAGAGAGAAAGGAAAGCAGGGGATTACATTATTCCATTGATTACCCCAGGGTCATCTCAAATGTTCCGGAAGGTAAAATGGATACCCCTATCGCCTGAATGTCAGGATACAGTAAGCAAGCCGCGGCAGAAAGCATAGCTTGGTAATGCATATGAGGGCTCATATCCCGAGTTTTTTCTTGACAAGGTCCATGATGTCATCGCCCGGATCGGCATAAATGACCATTCCGCCCGAGGTGTTCAGAATATAAGTATAACCATTTTCTTTAGCCACCTGTTTAACGGCTTCCCGAGCCTTGTCAATCAACGGCTGTGAAAGCTCTGTTTCTTTGTCCTGCAGGTCTTGCTGCGCCGAATTCTGAAAAGCATCGATCCTGGCCTGAAGATCCTGGATTTCCTTCTCCTTGGTTTGTTTGATAATGGCCGACATGGTGGCCTGGTTCGACTGGTAATCCATCACTTTACTCTGCAGTTCGTTTTGCATGGCATCAAACTGATTCTGCAAGGTTTTGGCGTATTGGTCATATTTGGCCTTTACCGAGTCAAGACCCGGCATCATGCTATATAGCAAACCAAAATCGATATGCCCGAATTTTTCCTGGTTTTGGGCATTCAATGCCGTAGTTGTCAGAACCAAAATAACAACAAAAAATTTAGCGAGATTTTTCATATGGCCGGATTAATTATTTGAAAATGAAGGCGCAAATGTAAGAAAATATTTTTTGATTGAAAAACATAAAAATCACCTGCCCGGGTGTTTTTCTTACTTATTTTCTTCCTGGTTTGATTTATAGGAATAGCCTAATTTATCGAGTACCTCGTCACTCAAATCATACTTCGAGTTAGTATATAACATAGTGAGGCTGCCAGCTTTATCGAAAATAATGGCATAATTCCCGTCGGTGGCGATCTCTTCCACAGCATTATAGATCTTTTCCTGCAAAGGCTTGATCAACTCCTCACGTTTTTTAAACAGGTCACCGTCTTTCCCAAAGCGTTGATTCTGTAATTCCTTTGCCTCCTGTTCCTTTTTCACGATCTCATCTTCACGTTTTTTCTTCATGTCTTCAGGCAATAAAACGGCTTCAGCCTGATAGGATTTGTACATCTGGTCAATCTCGGCATATTTGGCCTCAATCTCTTTCTGCCATTGATTGGCCAAGTCGTTTAGCTCCGACTGGGCATCATTATATTCCGGAATGTTTTCAAGGATGTAATCAGTATCGACATACGCATATTTCTGGGCATAGGAAAACAATCCCATCATGGAAACGAAGGCCAGAATTAATATTGATCTTTTCATTTTGATAGAATTAAAAGGTTAGTGGTCACGTGGTTTTATGGTGCAAGGTTCTTTCAAATATCATTCCAATATCAATCAATGGATTGGTTAATGGAAAAGTGGAACTGGCTTCCGCTGGCTGAGGGCAGGCCGGGGACAGCATCAAAACCGTAACCCCAATCCAATCCGAGCAAGCCAAACATGGGGAGATAGACCCTGATGCCGATGCCGGCCGAACGGTATATTTTAAACGGATTGAACGACTTAAAATCGGTCCAGTCGTTACCAGCTTCGAGGAATGCCAGAAAATAAATGGTAGAGCTGGGATTTAGCGATACCGGATACCTGAGTTCAAGAGTGTTCTTATTGTATATGGTTCCCCCGATGTTCTGGTTCAAATAGTAATCGGGTGTCAGCGACTCATTGGTATAGCCTCTGAAACCGATGATCTCCCTTCCATCCATATTATTATATCCCGACAGGCCGTCACCGCCAAGATAGTACCTTTCAAAGGGTGTGACGCCGATGCTTTTATTGTAACATCCCATAAAACCATATTTAAATCTCAGTGACAACACCAGATTCTGATAGATGGGCTTATAAAAGAAGGCCTGGAAGTACCATTTATGGTATTCGACCCATTTAAATCTCTCATCTTCAGGCAGGGATGCATAGTTCTTATTGGTAAAAAGAGAATAAGGCGGTGTGACGCTAAGCGATAATGACACTTCTGAGCCGGTACGTGGATAGATGGGCGCATCAATCGAGTTTCTCGTCAGGGTGATGGCATAGGTGAGACTGTTGTATGTTCCTGTGCCGGTCCCAAAAGAAAAAACACTGGTATAATTCTTCAGATCGTAACGCTGCAGGTTAATGCTCTGAATGAGAGAGAAGAAATCGTCAGGCCATGTTAAACGTTTCCCCAGGATGAATGACAATCCGTTGAGTGTGAAGGACTGACGTTCCGGGTCATTTTTCGACAGTCCGTTGGAATAGAGGGAATGATAAACCGACACGGTAAATGAGTTGGGTTTCCTTCCCCCCAGCCAGGGTTCGGTAAAGGAGGCGTTATAGCTGATATATCCTTTACCATAGGATTGCAATCTGACTGATAACCTTTGTCCGTCGCCGGAAGGTACAGGCCGCCATGCTTTACTATTGAATAAATTACGTGCTGAAAAATTGTTGAAAGATACGCCCAGGGTCCCGATCACACGGCCATAGCCCCACCCTCCCGACAGCTCAATCTGGTCGGAAGATGTCTCCTCCACATCGTATTCAATATCTACCGTTCCTTCAGCAGGATTTGGAATGGGCACGGGATTGATCTTTTCCTGATTGAAATATTGCAATTGTGCCAGCTCACGTGTGGTCCTGATGATATCGGAGCGGTTAAACAACTGACCGGGTTGTGACCGTATCTCACGGATGATGACGTGATCGTTGGTGCGTGTGTTTCCCTTGACCGTTACCTTGTTGATGGTAGCCTGCTTGCCCTCAAAAATACGCATTTCAACATCAATGGAGTCATTCTCCACCTTCACCTCCACGGGGTCAATATTGAAGAACAAATAACCGTCATCAAGATAAAGTGAGCTGACATCCATCCCGTTGGGATTGAAAGTCAAATTGGTATTAAGGAGATCCTGATTATAGACATCCCCCTTCTTTATCTTAAGAATGGAATTCAACTGTTCTGCCGTATATTTTGTATTACCAACCCAGGTGATGTTACCAAAATAATATTTGGGTCCTTCGTTCAGGGTGATATCGATATTCAGGGCGTTATCGCTATTCCTGTATATTGAATCACTGACAATCTGAGCGTCCCTGTAACCAAGTTCATTGTATTTTTTTATCAGTTTGGCTTTGTCTTCCTTGTATTTTGATTCGATATACCTGGAGTTCTTAAAGATCCTGAGGCGCATGTTATCGGCAAAATATTTTCCGACATTGTTCACCACATCCAGCATGTCAAAACTCGTGGCTGCCTTTAAAGTAGAAAGTATCAGGGTATCGAGATAATTCAAGGGCATGATGTAACTCTTTTCTTTAGTATCCTTGAATGCCCTCTTGATCTGGTCCGCGCTAAGGTTGGAATTACCCTTGATATTGATATGATTAATCTTGACCTTTCCACCCTTATCGATGTCAAAGTTCACGATGACCTCGTTGGTTCGTGAGGTATCTTTCTCCTGAGTGGCGTTGACCTGGACATTGAGGTATCCTTTATCAACGAAATATTTCCTGATCCGGTTGGTGGTTCTGATAAGGAAGTTATCGGTCACCACATCACCCGACATGATCTTGATCTCATCCTTCAGGTTGTCGGCTTCAGTTTTTTTTATTCCGGTAAAGGCATATTTCGACATACGCGGACGCTCGACGAGGGATATATTGAGGAAAATGACATCACCTTCGATTTTAGGGGCCGTTATTTTAATATCCTCAAGCAGACCCTGGTTCCAGAGGTTCTTAATGGCATCGGTGATGGCATCACCCGGCACCGTGATCTTATCGCCGACCGATAAACCGGAGAGCATAATGAGGATATTGCTGTCCATATATTGTAATCCGGTGACCGTGATGCCGCCGATTTCATATGTTTGTGGTCTGGAATAATCCATTTCAAGGAGTTCATTTCCGACGGATATCTGTGAGTAAGACGGAATGTAAACCAGGAGGATAAGAAACAAAGCAATATACCGGCGTGTCATTCCCATTCAATTAATTTGTTCACTGGTCATTCCAAATCTTCTTTCACGGTGTTGATAGTCAACAATGGCCTCGTAAAAATCCTCTTTTCCAAAGTCAGGCCACATTTTGGAGGTGAAATACAACTCTGAATAAGCCAATTGCCAGAGCAGGAAATTGCTCAGGCGGAATTCGCCGCTGGTACGGATCAGTAATTCGGGTTCGGGAAAAGATGCTGTGGTCAGATAGGTTTTAAATATATCACTGTCAATATTATCCACTGACAATTCCTTATTAAGCACTTTTGTGGCAATTTTTTTTGCTGCTTCCACTATTTCCATGCGGGCGCTGTAACTAAGAGCAAGAATGAGGGTCATCCGTTTATTGCCGGATGTTTTTTTAATAGCCGTCATCAGTTCCGAATAAAGACTTTTATCGAGGCTACCGAGATCACCAATAGCATCGAGGCGGATATCATTTTTCATGAGCGTTGGGGTTTCCTTTCCTATTGTCCCCAATAACAAGCGCATCAAAGCATCCACTTCATTTTTAGGTCTCTTCCAGTTTTCCGTTGAAAAGGCATACAAAGTCAGATACCTGATTCCCAGCTCTGCCGCGGCTTCTGCTGTCGCTCTTACCGCTTTGACCCCGTGTCGGTGGCCATAAATCCTCTGTTTCCCTCTCTGTTTGGCCCACCTGCCGTTACCATCCATAATAATGGCCACATGCTTTGGCAAATTATTGAGATCGATATGGTCTTTAAAACTCATTTGCAAAATACGGCAATATCAATGGAATGAAACAAACTAGTTTGAGAATTCCAGGTTTTTGCATTTTTTACGACTGAACAAGCTGAACTTGTAACTGATAAAAGCCCCGGTAAAATTATACCAATCCTTATTTTGTGAATTGCCACGTTGCATGCCCTGTTCATATGTTGGCCGGTAAATACCCAGATTATCATATGTTCCCGTGGGATCGGATTGATAATTAAATTCATTGTTGACCCGGGCCAGATCCTTAAAATGATAGGTTGTACTCACATCATCCAGGTAATCGGTGGTCGTTTTCCGCATGCCCCATTCAATGCCAATGCCGATCTTATCGCTGACGCTGTATTTGAAACCAATGCCAAAGGGCAGGGCAAATGCAATGGTGGAATAAGGAACACCCTCTGTTTGCAATGGTTTAAGCGCCACACCATTTGACCGGGGATTAAATTGAAAGACTGTGATACCGGCAAAAATAAACGGTGAGAAGTAGGACTTCTTGCTTCCGATAAAAAAATCGAGAAAATTAAATTCAGCACGAAAGGTAAAATCATTTACAGGCGACGAGAAACTGAGCTTTCGCTCGGGAATAAATTTTGCCACGGCATCATCTGCGGTGAGCTCACCTCTCGTATAACTGCCGAGAATAGCAAAACGGGTATCAAAATTATAGCGATAGAATACGCCATATGCCGGCCGGGTCATTAAAAAATGTTTAACCGGGTTAATATCTCCTATATAATAGGAACCGCCGCCAAAAATTCCCAATTCACCCCTCTGACCATAAACCGTCATACACAGAATGACTATAGGTATAGCGAAAAGAATTTTTTTCATAAAAAACCAAGCGATAAAAATACGATTTATTTACTCAGGGTTATTATTTATGAGACAGCGTCTTCACACTAATTCCTTATGTCGATACCCCAGTTCAATTTTTCTCTGATGGTTTTGTAAAAATTCTCATTTTCAAGCCTGACCAGGTTAATCTTAAAATCCTCTTTCATCACTATAAATTCCATCGAGGAATCTGCTATTTTAACGCGTGAATCAAGGCTGATAAAGAAATTTTTTTGACTGCCTTCCACTTTAATTCTGATGGTACGGTTATCAGGGATAACGATGGGTCTGACGGTTAAATTGTGTGTTGCGATAGGGGTTATAATAAAATTCTCCGATCCCGGCACGATGATGGGGCCGCCGCAACTCAGTGAATAGGCTGTTGAACCGGTTGGGGTAGCAATGATCAAGCCGTCGGCCCAGTATGAATTCAGAAAATAATCATCAATATAAGCACTTACCACGATCATGGAATGAGGATCTTTTTTATAGACACACAGTTCATTGAGAGCGTAATTGAGATCGCCGAAAAGAGCGGGTTTGTCAAGCCTTATCATAGTTCTTTGCTCCAGGACGTAGGTGCCGTTGACTAAGGCATCCACGGCCAGTGGGACATGTTCTTTGGAAACGCTTGACAGGAAGCCCATTTTACCTATATTGACACCCAGGACAGGTATGCCTGAGTTACGGACCAAAGGTAAAGTGCCCAGCATGGACCCATCGCCGCCTACAGAAATAAGAAAATTCAAACGGTCTCTGATGTCCTGGTGTTCATTGAACAGGGTCATGTCGCGGGACAAATGTATTTCGTCCCTTATGTCATTATAAAAGGGTTCATAAAGAAAGAGCCCTATACCGGCCGCTTCAAGTTTTTCAACAAGCTGCTGTACGAGCGGTATATTTTCCCTGCCTATTGTTTTGCCAAAAAGTCCTACAATCATTTTACGCGATGTCAATGTATGTTTATACTATGTGTTCAAATAGCGCATGAGCGAATCATAACGTTCACGCAATTCATCATAAACATCATCTTCGGAGAAGGAAGCCTTAACGAGGTAATTGTATCTGTTGAACGTCTGCAGAATAGCCCTGATATCCATTTTATTCACCTTCAGGGTCACTTCCATCCGTGTTGAATCATCGAAGGAAGTAATATACAGGCTTAATATTTTAGCATCATTCGATTCCACTATCTGGGCTATTTGTGTCAGTGAGTAATCATTGGTATTGAGTTCCAGAACGATGACCCCACCTGGATTCTTCACCGAAGACAGCAATGAAAAGTAATTGATCAGGCTTAATAAGGTGATGGAACCCAGAAACTGGTTTTTATCATCCACCACCGGAAGCAAGGTCAGCTTGTGCGTGTCGAACGTCAGCAAGACATCATACACGTGCTGATATTGCTGGACATAAAGCAAGCCAAGAGAGAAAGTATAACTCTCAAGGGGTTGGGTAAAATCATTTTTTGAATAGATATCCGTTTCCGAGAGCAACCCGATATAACGGCCGTTATCCACGACGGGCAAGTGTGTCAGCTTGAACTCATCCATCATGTTCAAGGCCGTTTCACCATTATCAGTGATCTTAAGGGGTGCCACTGCTTCCGATATCAACTCTTTTGCATACATACCGGAAAATTTCTGCAAACTTAATCATTTTATTGATATAGCAGACTTTATGGATGAAGTCATATCGTTGACGACAAAATATATCTTGTACCGTTCGTAAAATGGGTGTTAACGGATTGACATCATCATCTGAATATTTCTTAGCTTTGTAATAAAATCATGATGATGACCAGGTTAAGTGTGAATATCAACAAAATCGCCACACTGAGGAATGCCCGCGGGGGCAATCTTCCGGATGTCCTGAAGGCCGCCGTTGATTGTGAGCGTTTTGGGGCCGAAGGCATCACTGTTCATCCGCGTCCGGATGAAAGGCATATCAAATATCAGGATGTCCGTGACCTGCGACCCCTGGTAAAAACCGAATTCAATATAGAAGGTAATCCTTCCGATCAGTTCATTTCACTGGTCTTATCAGTGAAACCGGAACAGGTCACCCTGGTACCTGATACTCCTGATGTTCTCACTTCCAATGCGGGATGGGATACCATAAAAAATAAAGACTTTTTAAAAGACGTGATCGGCACATTTAAAAAGGCCGGTATCAGGACTTCTATTTTCATCGACCCTGTTCCTGACATGATCAGGCATGCCGCTGAAACAGGTACCGACAGGGTCGAGCTGTACACGGAGGCTTACGCCAGGGGATATACGTCAGATGCACAGCATGCCATACAGCCTTATGTGGCCGCTGCCCAAACAGCCTGTGAGGCAGGATTGGGTATCAATGCCGGTCATGATCTGAACCTCGACAACCTTCATTTCTTTGCATCCCATATCCCTCACCTGGCCGAGGTCTCAATAGGTCATGCCCTCATATGCGATGCCCTGTATTTAGGGCTGGAAAACACCATCCAGTTGTACCGCAGACAACTTGTGATAAATCGTCAGGATTAATGAATCCCGGTCATCTTTTCTTATCCATCAAATTATTAAAACCATGAATGCAGCCATTAACATCAGAAGTCGAAAGCGTTTAACATTGATTTTCCTTTTTCCTGTCCTTTTTTTTGCAACAGGTTGCGGACAGGGACAGCGGCCCGCCGTCAGGGAACAGGAGCAACCTTCAGGCAAAGGCTCAACAACCGTCAACAAGGCAAAACCATCTGCTGAAAAACTTGTCAAACAGTGGGAGACACCTGCTGTCTTCAAAACCCCTGAGTCAGTCTGTTACGATCCGGAAAGAAAGCAGATTTACGTCAGTAACATCAACGGCAAGGCGAGCCAGAAAGACGGAAACGGCTTCATCTCCCTTTTGAATCCTGACGGCACTGTGAAGACGCTGGAATGGATCACCGGATTAAATGCACCCAAAGGGTTGGGAATTTATGATCATGATCTGTATGTTGGCGACATCGACAGGGTGATATGCATCGATATCGATAGGGGTATCATCATTGATAAATATCAGGCGCCGGGAGCTTCTTTTTTAAATGATATTGCCATTGACGGGGACGGAAAGGTTTATATTTCGGATACCGGCAATCACCGGGTCTATATCTTAAAAAATGGAGAGGTCAGTGTATACCTCGATTCGGAAAAAATAGCCGGTGCCAACGGTTTATTTGTCGAAGACAGCACGTTATTGATCGGTACGAATGATGCCGTTTACAGGGTGACCCTGGGTGACAGGGATCCTGTACCCTACATAGAAAATACGGGTTCCATCGATGGTCTTGAAGGTGTGGGCCATGGCAGGTATCTTTACTCCGACTGGCAGGGTCACGTTTATCTGGCTGAACCCGGCCGGGCCCCTGATATGTTGCTTGATACGACTCCCCATAAGATCAATGCCGCCGATATCGATTATGTAGCCACGCTAAAGCTGTTACTCATCCCGACATTTTCAGACAACAGGGTGATGGCTTATGAAGTTATATTATAAGCGTTATGGTTCGGGTGACCCTCTGATCATCCTGCATGGTCTCCTGGGCTCCTCGGATAATTGGGTAACCATCGGACGGCGCCTGGCTGAGAATTTCACCGTTTATATCCCCGACCAGCGTAATCACGGTCTTTCTCCTCACAGTCAAATATTTAACTACCATGTCATGGCTGATGATATGATGGAATTCATCCTTGATCATGATATCGAAACAACCATCCTTATCGGACATTCGATGGGAGGTAAAGTGGCCATGACCTTTACACTGGATAATCCATCGCATGTTGAGAAACTGGTGGTCGTCGACATAAGTCCGAGGGCGATGGCCGTGAGGGACGATCACCTCCGGATCATCAGGGCTATGGAAGCGGTTGATTTCAACAGGATCACCACAAGGGCCGAAGCCGAAGAAATCATTGCCGGGGCAATAAAGGAGGAACGGATACGGCTTTTTATCTTGAAAAATCTTCACAGGATATCCCATGACCGTTTGGGCTGGCGGATCAATTTACAGGCTATTCATGATAACCTGGAATGTATGTCAGAAGGTATCGAAAGCAAACGACCATATCAAAACCCTGTCTTATTTGTCAAAGGGGGGCTGTCGGATTATATTGCCGCTGATGATCTCCCCCTGATAAAAAAATTGTTTCCTCAGGCCATCATCCACACCATTGCTAACGCCACCCATTGGGTCAATGCTGACAAGCCCGATGCCGTGTGCCGCGTTTTAAGCCGTTTTCTGGGGAGAGAACGTGCCGTATGATGGAGGGCCGGGTTCTCAGTAACGTATAATCTCGAGACTGGAAACGGCAGCATCAATGGAGATCATTATTTTATTGCTGCTGGCCTCAAAGTTCCCGGTCTGATATTTCCCCTGCCCTATTTTGCTGAATCCTTCCAGGTCACGTGATGACAAAACGGCATCGATGTTCACCTGACATCCTGACGACTCTGGTATTTTAAACCTGACCGAGGAAGCCCCTGCTTTCAGATTAATATGAGTATCAGGGTATTTATCACCCACCGTCATTTCAATTGACGAGGCGCCTCCATCCAGGGTGATATCCCTTGTTTTATAGTGACTCATATCCATTTGCATATCAGCGGCGCCGATATTCAGGTTGAAATCCCATACGGGATGCTCGTTAAGCCTAATAAATGCCTTGCCGGCCCTTCTGTTATGCCTGTAAACCACCGGGTGTTTAAGACTCAGATCGATGACCTGTTTGCCGTCGGTATCGCGCACCATCATGCTGTATTCGCCCAGGTAATTTCTGTTGTCGAATTCGATCATGTCGGTGGTTTGGCCTCCTATCTCAAAGGCGCCGGCAGCGGCATCCAGTTTCAATTCAGCGTTGGTTACAATGGTGTCGTAAGGTTCATTTAAAACCTGCCCCTCACCTTTGTAGCGACCAAGGTTGTCCTCGGCTCTCTCTCTTTCATGATAACGAAACCAATAAAACGGCCGGAACGAATAGTAATCCGCTTTGTGAACGTAAGCTATCATGATAAATGCCAGGACAATAGCCACCAGGGAAAGCGACAGTCTGATCCATGTTTTGGCCGGAATAATCGAGATACCCCAAAGAATCAACAGCAAAGGCCATAACATCAGTATTTGATACCAGCTGTAATAAATGACACCTGTATTCTTCAGGATTATCAGGATGCCAATGAGGATCAACACGATCCCCCAGAATATTTTGCGGTAGTTCATGGTCAATCAGTTTTTAGGATGAATAATTGTTTTTCTAAGCAATAAAATGCCGATGACAATAAGAAGAATGGGCCAGAGATCCCCGAAATGCAACCGGGGAACGAAATGGGCTAAAAGAAAGATGATGCCAAGGGTGATAAGGATGATCCCCCCAAAGAAGTTGCCCTTGCCATGCTCATGTCTGACTTTGTCGTCAGGTTCTGACGGATTGGCCGCATTAAGATTATTCGTCTGTTCTTCCATAAGAGCTTATATTAATATGGTTAAAAAGTTTAAGGGTTTACATCCGATGACACTCACTTATCATTTTAACATCTTCAGCAGGTGAAACAATACGGAGTACCATGACAGCCATTGCAATATGACGTAAAGATACGAAAAAGGTTACACAAACCATCTCTTCAACCCTTAAGATTGCTTTGCCTGGCATAGGCACGTTTCGAAACGTATATCCCCAGCTCATAGAGTCCATACAATGGCAACGTCACAATGATCTGGCTGAAAACATCGGGTGGTGTGATGACAGCTGCTATGATCAGCAGGATGACAATGGCATATTTGCGGTTTCGTTTCATGAATGCCGGCGTCATGATACCTATTTTGGTCAGGAAAAAAGCCGCCACGGGCAGCTCAAAGACCACGCCGACACCCAGCGACATCGTGACGACTGTTGAGATATATGATCTCAATGAGATCTGATTTTGAATGGAAGCGCTGACCTGGTAATTTCCAAAAAAATTCAGTGTCCATGGGACCAGGACAAAATAGCCGAATAACACTCCAAAAAAGAAAAGCAATGACATCACCAGTACCGTCGACCGGGCATACCTGCGTTCATTAATCTTCAGCGCCGGACCGATAAACCGCCAGAATTCCCAAAGCACATAAGGCGATGCCAGCACCAGACCCACGGCAATGGAGACGTAGATATGGGTCAGAAACTGACCCGTCATGGTCAGGTTGATAATCTTCAAAGAGATATCTTTAATGCACAGGGAATGGACATGGAAAGCTTCAGCCAGCCGGCACAAAACACGGTATGAGATAAAACCGGCATCCCTGGGGGCCAGGATGACATGATCGAAGATGATCTTACGGCTGATCAGCGCAAGAATGGTAAAAACGATGATAACGATGAGAGAGCGTATAATATGCCACCGCAGTTCCTCGAGATGTTCCCAGAAGGTCATCTCTTTTTCCGGATTTTTTAAATGGCCATGCATGTGCCGCCTATCATCTAAGGTGACTTTCTTCTGCAAATATAAATAATCTCCTGCTAATGCAATCGGCTGAACGTCAATGGATAACTATATAGTCCTGTTCAGCCTTTCCGGTAGAACAGGCAACTGTCGCCATAGCTTAAGAATCTGAATCCATGTTTCAAAGCATACTGATAGGCCTTTTTCCAGTCATCTCCAATAAATGCAGCCACGAGTAATAACAATGTACTTTTGGGCAGATGGAAATTTGTGATCATAATACCTGGTATATGGTAATGATACCCGGGGATGATCATCAAACGGGTATATCCTTCTACCAGATCCATGTCGTTCTTTCTGCAATGGTCCATCACGGCGTACAGCGCTTCCTTGACAGGTACTTCCACCAGGCGGTCATATTCATAGGGTTCCCATTGGTTTATTTCCATTTGCAGAACATCACCCTTGCCTGATAATAGTTTCACTCCGAGCCAATACAGGCTTTCCAGTGCCCTGACGGTGGTCGTTCCGACGGCGATAATTTCTTCCGGTGGCCGTTCTGCTATTGATTCGAGGACCCTGACAGGCACCGCCATGTGTTCCCTGTGCATCTGATGATTTGCGACGGTATGATGTGTGACCGGTATAAACGTTCCGGCCCCGACATGCAAGGTGATATAGGTCATCAGGATGTTTTTGTAGGCGAGGCTTCTCGTGACCTCTTCGGTGTAATGGAGTCCTGCCGTGGGTGCCGCCACCGAACCTTCCTGACTGGCATAGATCGTCTGGTAGCGCACCTCATCCGATGGTTCTGCCAGCCGGTGAATGTAAGGTGGCAGAGGCATTTTTCCACATGCCTCCACAACCTGTGAAAATGTCAGATCCGACGGATGCCATGATAATCTGACCACGTTATGTTCTCCTTCTGCAGGCATGCGCATGGCCGACAAAGTATATGCTTCGCCGTTGAACTCAAAGGCAGATATTAACCGTCCGCGTTTCCAGCGTTTGGCGTGACCGATGAGGCATTGCCACTCGACGGGTGATGACTGTTGAAAGGCCGTTGCGATCTCCCGAACAGGCCGCACAGGCTCAAGACAGAACACCTCCACCACCGGTCCCGTGGGTTTGCGGAAGAGCAGCCTGGCATGAAAAACACGCGTGTCGTTCACGATCATCAGGCTGCCGCCAGGTAAATAATCTGCCAGGTGTCTGAAAACAGACTCGCTGATCCTGCCATCCCTGTATATCAGTAGCCTGGAATTATCACGTTCCTCCAGCGGGTACTGGCTGATACGAACGGACGGCAAATCATACGAATAATCGTCGATATGTATTTTGGAAGGATCGACAAGCACACTGATCGAATTATCACACCGGATAGAACAATCCTATCTCCCTGATGTATTCACGCCGGATATCCTTAAGTTTTTCCAGTGTATGTTCCCAATCATAAATACGAACCATCTCAAGTATCCGGTCCATGTAATACACTGAAGCGGCTGCTGCATCAAAACGTGAATAACGGCCATTCATCTTGACCGACAGGGTGATCTGTTCAAAAGCGTCCCATTCCAAATGAGCAGGGATGGCCAGAAAACTGACCTCACGGTTGGAGACATTCTCATAGACACCCTCGGCGACTTCCCTCAGATCAATGAATTTTTTAATCCTGATGATGCTATCATAAGGCTCTATGGTGCGGGAAACCATGAATTCTATGTTTTCCGCTGCCAGTGACCGTATGATTTGAGGTAGCATGGAATAATCATCCTCTTTAAGGCGGATACAAGGTTTGAACTGATTATAATAAAATAACTGCCCCAGCACCGCATCAAATTTTTGATGACCCTGAGCCCTGATCTTTTCCGCCACCCTGATAAAATGATCGTCATTAAAGTAATCGACCGATTTCAACATCAGGTAAAGGTATTTATGGAGGAACTTTTTATCGTCCATGGCATAAATATCCTCATAATAACCGGGATAGGGGGCAATGCTTTCAAGTACCAGTTCATTGAGAGGCGACGGCAAGCCTGCCGTTGACAGTTTCTCTCTTTTTGTAATGATGCCCAGCGTTTGTATTTCTTTCATACATCCTGATTTGAGATGATCATTATGTATCAACCGCATTCACAGATTCAACGGTTGACTTTCATTTATTGTTCATGGCATGAATAACAAAACTTTTACGAAATTAGTCATCGGTTTCATTATTCGTGTGAATAAATCACTATTTTTATTGAAGATAAGAGAAAAAAACCATGCGTATTGCGCGTCACATTCCCAATCTGATCACCGTGCTGAGTCTGATAACGGGCTCTATCGCCATCACCGTCACTTTTAACCAGCGGTTGGTCACGGCGTCATGGCTGATCGGCATCGCCGTGATATTTGATTTCCTTGACGGTTTTGCAGCCCGGTTGCTCAATGTGAAATCAGATCTCGGCAAGCAGCTTGATTCGCTGGCCGATGTTATATCCTTTGGTCTGGCTCCCGGGCTGATCATGTATATGCTGCTGTCGGAGAGCATCCGTTTGCAGACCACGAATGAAATGGTCCGTGTTCTGGTCCCCTATCTATCGCTCCTTATACCTGCCTTCGCGGCTCTCCGGCTGGCCCGCTTCAACATTGATGCCGAGCAGACCATTCATTTTCGCGGGCTGCCCACACCCGCCAGTGCCATTTTCCTAGCCTCCCTGCCGCTCATTATCAGCATTTATCCGACGGAGCATTGGATTCACAGATGCATCATGAGCATCTTCTTCCTTGGGACAGTCTCAGTAGTTATACCCGTATTATTGGTATCAGGTATAAAACTGTTCGGCCTGAAATTCGCCAATTTCAAATGGCATGAAAACCGGATGAAATATATTTTTCTTGTCGCCACGTTGCTGCTGATTATCTTTCTAAAATTCCTGGCTTTCCCGATCATCATACTATTATATATCCTGTTATCACTCATTTTACGCCAATCCATAAAGTGAATTGTATATTACTTCAAAACACTTCCTGGTCTGACGGTTATTATTTTACTACTTTTGCCAAGTTGTGACACCTGACGGCGATGCAAATGAAAACTTTTATCTCCAAGTGGGGCATACGTATCCCTCTGACCCTTTTGCTCATTTTTGTTTTCATTCAACCGGAGTTCAATTTCGGCACAAAATCACTCATCACTCCCGAAGTTCTATCTTCGAAGGAAGAAACCAAGCTTGCCCAGCTTTTCATAAACGACAGGGTGGAGCGTCTTGATTCCATCATAAGCGTCTCGTCAGCATCTTATGGTTTCAACGGCAGTGTGATGCTGGTCCTTAACGGCCATATCATTTACGACCGTTCCTTTGGATATGGTGATTACATGGCCCGTACACCTCTCTCCGATCATTCCTCGTTTCAGCTCGCCTCGGTGAGCAAGCAGTTTACGGCTATGGCCATTATGATCCTGAAAGAGAGAGGGCAGCTTAATTTTGATACGGCGGTACAATGTTACATCCCTGAATTTCCTTACAGCAACATAACCATCCGGCATCTGCTCACCCACACTTCCGGTCTGCCCAATTATCTTTGGTTTCTGGATGACTTCTGGCCCGCCGATTCCATACCACCCTCCAATGATGATTTGATAAGGATTCTCGCTCAGCAGAAATTTCTCTTAAATTTCACTCCGGGCCGCCTCTTCGATTACTCCAATACGGGCTATGCCGTTTTGGCCAGCATCGTCGAAAGGATTTCCGGACTGACATTTGGGGATTTTCTCCAGGCCAATGTATTTCAACCTTTAGGCATGCTTCATTCCTTTGTTTTTTACAGCGGCGTCAAAAAAAACCATCCTGAAATGGTTCATGGATACAAACGGAGATACAGAACCTTCCGTCCTATCGAGGCCACACTTTCCGATGGTATTGCAGGTGACAAGGGAGTATATTCATCCACTTATGATCTCTATCTCTGGGATCAGGCTCTTTATAGCGGAGCGCTGGTGCGACCTTCAACGCTTGAGGAAGCCTTCACGCCGACCACATTGACCAACGGCAGGGTCATGCCCTATGGCTTCGGTTTCAGGCTCAGAAACGAGAGCAACCACCGGGTGGTCTATCATCACGGCCTGTGGGAAGGATTTCGCGATGTGTTCGAACGTGACATCGATAATCATCTGACAGTGATCATTCTCAATCATACCAGCTTCAATGGCCTGAATACACTGGCCGATCATCTGAAAAAGGTTATCTTGGAACCACCCCTTGACACCACCACGCAAAGCCTGGTCATGACGGCTTTACACAAAGGTGACAAAGCTGCGCTCAAAGACCTTGAACTGAACAGGAAAAACAATCCCGCTCTTGTTCCCGACAACATGAAGCTACTGGAAGCCATCAATTATCTTAACGGGTTGCATAAACCCGAGCTGGCCCGGAAGATCAAACAACTCTATCTTTCACTGGCCGATGGCGGCATGGCTCATAACGGCAGGTGATAAAGGTTGACGGGATGACAGGGTTAACGAATCCTTATCCTTTACCTGCGTAATTCAAACTTTTCACCCAAGTATACCCGACGCACATGTTCGTCATGGGCCAGTTCCTCCGACGTCCCGGATTTCAGTATGGCCCCTTCGAAAAGCAGATAGGATCTGTCGGTGATCGAGAGGGTTTCATGAACATTATGGTCGGTGATAAGGATGCCAATGTTTTTATCTTTAAGATGCGCCACGATGTTCTGTATGTCTTCCACAGCGATGGGATCGACGCCGGCAAAAGGCTCATCGAGGAGGATGAACCGTGGATTGACGGCGAGGGCGCGTGCTATCTCCGTTCTGCGGCGTTCACCGCCTGATAACGTGATGCCGGTGCTTTTGCGGACATGCTGAAGGCCAAACTCCTCGATGAGCGACTCGAGTTTTTCTTTCTGCTCGGGTTTGGTCAGATGGGTGAATTCCAGGACGGCACGCAGGTTATCTTCCACGGTGAGTTTTCTGAACACGGAAGCTTCCTGGGCCAGGTAACCTATCCCTAACTGAGCCCGCCGGTACATCGGCATGTTGGTTATTTCGATGTCATCGAGAAAGACCTTGCCGGCATAAGGCTTGATCAGACCGACGATGATGTAAAAGGAGGTTGTTTTACCGGCGCCGTTGGGACCCAGCAACCCCACTATCTCACCCTGGCCGACCTCGAGGGTGACACGATCGACCACCGTTCTTTTCTTGTATTTTTTGGAGATATTTTCTGTTCGGAGACTCATTAACAACTCATTTCTTTTCACAGCAACCGGCTATTCAGGTTGCTTTTTCATTCGGTGATCATATGATACCTTCCTTGAGGATATCATGTAAATGGATGACCCCAACATACGTTGAATGATCGGTGACCAGCAGCTGGGTGATGTTGTTTTTCCTCATGATATCAAGGGCATCGGCAACCTGGACGTTCTTATCGATGGTTTTGGGATTCACCGACATGATATCCCCGGCTTTGAGCTGGTCCAAAGGTATATTTTTCTGGAGCATCCTTCTCAGGTCGCCATCGGTGATGATTCCGGCCAGTTGACCGTCTTTCATCACTGCCGTTGCTCCGAGGCGTTTGGAAGAGATCTCCAGGATCGTATTGTTGATGCTCTCATTAATGTCCACTTTGGGCACCTCATTATGAATATAAAGATCGGCCACGCGGAGATAAAGACGTTTGCCCAGAGATCCGCCGGGATGAAAGCGTGCAAAGTCATCCACGGAAAAACCTTTGCATTCGAGCAGGCATACGGCCAGGGCATCACCCATCACCAGCTGGGCGGTGGTGCTGGAAGTGGGAACCAGATTATTGGGGCAGGCTTCCTTCCCTACCGACGCGTTGATGACGAGATCGGCCTGTTTAGCCAGGTACGACTCCGTGTTGCCCACCAGAGCAATGATTTTATTACCAAGCAACCTGATCAACGGCACGAGCACCTTGATCTCAGGGGTGCTGCCGCTTTTCGACACACAAATGATGATATCATTGTCCCTGATCATGCCCAGATCGCCATGAATGGCATCGGCGGCATGCATAAAAATGGCCTGTGTCCCCGTAGAATTCAGGGTTGACACGATCTTGGCCGCAATATTGGCGCTTTTGCCTATGCCCGTCACAATGATACGCCCCGTTGCATGGAGTATCAACTCCACACTTCTGATAAAATCATTATCGATAGAGCCGGCGAGGTTCCCGATCGCCTCCGTTTCATCCTGGATGGTACGGAGAGCTATTTTTTTAATTTCATCGAAAGATTTCACAGCAGTAACCGTTTATTATTGTCACCGGTCGCCATGCAAAGATACAATGATCTGACGACTCAATACGCGGTTAAATAACGTCCCGGTCATCGATTTAATATTGACACCGCCATTGGATCAAATTTACTGTTATTCCGGTAACAATTTTTTTATTAGTCGTTTTTTATTTATCTTGATGACAATCAATTATTTGGTTAATTTTAACATTTTTTAAGAAAGATAAATTTCTTTGAAAATGAGTTTTATTTTTTATATATTTGTGTATAGAGATAACAGAGATATCAAAAATTGAAATATTAAAAACAGAAGAGTAAGACCAGTCCATACAAATCCATTTTAACTATTTGTCAAGACATGGTCATGTGTAAATACAACACTGAATGGCTGCAAGGGAAGGAACATCGCTGCATGCGATGTTGAAACAGTTTTTTGGATTTAACTCCTTTAAAGGGAACCAGGAAGTAATTATTAAAAATCTTTTAGAGGGGAAGGATACGTTTGTAATCATGCCTACCGGTGGCGGCAAGTCATTATGCTACCAGCTTCCCTCATTAATCAGCAAGGGAACAGCTATTGTCATCTCACCCCTAATTGCATTAATGAAAAACCAGGTTGACTCCATCCGTAATTTCGGTGTGGACACGGGCATCGCCCATTTCCTCAATTCCTCACTGTCACGGCCGGAGATCATGCAGGTTAAGAAAGACCTGAAAGAGGGCAAGACCAAATTATTATACGTCGCGCCGGAGTCACTGACCAAGGAAGAGAATGTCGATTTCCTGAAAGATATCATCATTTCATTTTATGCCATTGATGAAGCTCATTGCATTTCGGAATGGGGACATGATTTCAGGCCGGAGTATCGCCGGATAAGGCCTATCATTGAGAGCATCGGGCAGCATGTCCCCGTGATCGCCCTCACAGCCACAGCTACCGTCAAGGTGCAGCAGGATATTCAGAAAAACCTCAACATTCAGGATGCGACGATTTTTAAGTCTTCTTTCGACAGGCCTAATCTGTATTATGAAGTGCGTCCCAAGACCAGCAATGTCGTCAAGGACATCATCAAGTACATCAAGATGAACCAGGGCAAGTCAGGTATCGTATACTGTCTGAGTCGCAAAAAAGTGGAGGAACTGGCGGAGACCTTTCAGGTGAACGGTATCAAAGCCCTGCCCTATCATGCCGGTCTGGATGCCGCGACGCGCCGCAACAACCAGGATAGATTCCTGATGGAAGAGGTCGACATCATTGTGGCCACCATTGCTTTCGGTATGGGCATAGACAAGCCTGATATCCGTTTCGTCATCCATCACGACATGCCCAAGAGCATTGAAGGATACTATCAGGAGACAGGCCGTTCGGGACGTGATGACGGTGAAGGCAACTGCATTGCTTTTTACAGCTATGATGATATCCTGAAGCTGGAAAAATTCATGAAAGACAAGCCTGTCGCCGAGGAGGAGATAGGTAAGCAGCTGCTTCACGAGGTGGTGGCCTATGCCGAATCATCCATCTGCCGGCATAAGCTGCTCCTGCACTACTTCGGTGAGAGCTATCCCCAGGACAACTGCGGGGCCTGCGACAACTGCCTCCATCCCAAACAACGCTTCGAAGGCAAGGATTATGTCAAGCTGGTGCTCGAGGCCGTGCTGGCCACAAAACAGCTCTTCAAACCCAAACACATCGTCAATATCCTCCTTGGCAAGGGAACAGCCACTATTAAATCATACAAGCACAATAAGCTGGAAGTGTTCGGCAAAGGTGAAAATGAAGATGAGAAACTGTGGAATGCCGTCATCCGCCAGACACTTATCGAGGGCTTGCTGAATAAGGACATCGAAAACTACGGCATCCTTAAAATTACGCCCGAGGGTCGGAAATTCATTGAGAATCCATATTCCATTCTCCTGTCAAAAGATCATGACTATGATCATATGGAGGAAGAGGAAGAATTTCTTGGTGAAAGCATTCATAAAACCAGCACGACCGATAAAACCTTGTTCGCCCTTCTGAGAGATCTCAGGAAAGAGATCTCACGCAAGGAAAACCTGCCACCTTTTGTCATCTTCCAGGATCCGTCCCTGGAAGACATGGCCATACAGTACCCCATCACCGAGGACGAATTACGTCAGATCACCGGTGTGGGGGCAGGGAAAGCACAGAAATACGGTAAACCTTTCACCAACCTGATCAAGCAATATGTCGAAGAGAATGAGATCGTGCGACCCAATGACATGGTGGTGCGGTCAGTCATTAATAAATCGGGGTTGAAAGTCTATATCATTCAAAACATCGACCGCAAGATATCCCTTGAAGACATCGCTTACTCCAAGAACCTGAGCTTCGACGATCTCCTGACGGAGGTCGAGAGCATTGTCTCATCGGGAACCAAGCTCGACATCAATTATTATATCGATGAATACGTGGATCCTTACCATCAGGATGATATTTACGAATACTTCAGGGAAGCCGAGAGCGATTCGGTAGAAAAAGCCCTGGCCATACTCGGCGAAGATGAATACACATCCGAAGAGGTCCGGCTCATCAGGATAAAATTCCTCTCCGACCTGGGTAACTGATGTTCAGGGCAACCATTGATTCAGCATTTCCATCACACTGAATTTTTATAACTTGCCGCATCTTAATCATTAAATGAATAAAAAATGGAAGAGATCAAACCAGACAAAAAACCGACAGGGCAAGTGCTGCTGTATGTGAATGTGGTTCTTTTTATCGGACTGGTCATCCTGTACATCATCGTCTTCGGTCATAAAACACCGGAAACAAAGGTTACAGGCAGCCAAACCGTTCAGCCGGGCCGGCCACTGAAAATAGCCTATGTGAATTCCGATTCCATTCTGGCTAACTATAAAATGGCCATCATCAGGAAAAACGAGCTGGAAGCCAAAAGCAAGTCGTTACAGGCCGAGATAACACAGAAACAGAAAGCATTTGAAAAGGACGCCAATTATTTCCAGGAACAGGTCAATAAAAATGCCCTCTCACAGCAGAGCGCCCAGGAGATATATGAAGAGCTCATGAAGGAACAGCAGAAGATATATTCCCTGCAGGACCAGTATTCGGCCGAGCTCAGTCAGAATGAGATGGATATCAATATGATGCTACTCGACACCCTGACCAACTTCCTCAAACGGTATAACATTCCCTATGGTTATGATTACATCCTGGGGTTTAATAAGGCAGGCAACATCTTTCTGACGAATGAAAAATATGATATCACCGATGCCGTGATCGACGGGTTAAACAAAGAATACGACATCAAGTACGGTAAAAAGTGATGAGGAAAAACATCGTCCTGATCCTTCTCATGATTCTCATGGGTTGCGGGCATACAGATCAGGAAAACAAAATACAGCCTCCTCCTCATCTTATCCCGAGGGATGAGATGATCTCGATATTAGTGGATATCCACCTGGTTGAAGCCTCCTTTAAAATCAATCCGGTCAGAAAAGAGGATCCCTATAGCTATTCATCGGTTTATTACGACAGTGTCTTTAAAAAATACGGCATCACGCGTGAGGACTTCGAGGAGAACCTGAAGTATTACCAGCATGATATGGAAGATTTTGATAAGATGTATGAAGAGGTCATCACCAGGTTAAGCAAGCTTCAGAGCGAAGTGATACAGGATTCGGTGAAACGCTGACACAATTCCCCTCGTTTACCTTGTGAACACGGCTTTGTACGAGTTTTTATCACCTCCGACCTTAATCTGATATTCCCAGTCGATCCTGTTGTCGTTGACGATGGTACCTGTCCCGCTCACTGTCCAACTGTTATCGTTACAAATCTGTTGAGTAGGAATCGTGATCACGTTGCCCGACAGGGTTCCGTACGGCGGTTTCTCATCAAAACCGATAAAAGCGAAGTTTTCGAGGTACACATCGTAGTCGCTGAGGGTGTCTTTGACAATGATCACGGGATAGGTCAGCAAGGGTGAGCGGGCCGGTGTATCGTTACAGGTCCACTGACCCGTGATGTCATCTCGCGGGTCCAGATTGTCGGAATTGGTATCCAGGGTGCAGCCCCACATGCTTAAGATAAACAAGACAAGGCTGGCCGCTGTCGTTTGTATGATCTTTTTCATCTCAGTGTTATGATTAAGTTCATAAGCTATTATGTCATTTCCGACAGGAGAGCGTCAACAAGTTTGCTGGCGCCTATCCTGAATGTTGATTTGCCGATATATTCCCGCCCCATGATCGCCGAGGCGAGAAGGGCATACTGCCATGCATGCAGCGAATCAGCGATGCCACCGGCAGCCTTGAAACCGGCCCGGCGGCCGCCTTTCGAATGATATTCCGCAAGGGTATCAAGAATGACCAGTGCCGCCTGTAATGTCGCTGCCGGTTTGATCTTGCCTGTTGAGGTTTTGATGAAATCAGCACCGGCGGTGAGAGCTATCTCCGTGGCCCGGCGGATGTTGCCTGTTGTGGACAGCCCGCCTGTCTCCAGGATCACCTTAAGAACGCTCCCACCACAGGCTTCTTTTATCTGTGCGATCTCATCAAAAACATAGTTCTCATCATGCTGCAGGAACCTGCCGTATGACATCACCATGTCAATCTCTTCCGCTCCTTCGCCCAATGCATACCTCACCTCTTCCAGTTTAAGATGCAGGGGCGCCTGTCCCGAAGGAAAAGCACCGGCAACGGAAGCGGTGCGAATGCCTGAACCATCAAGTTTTCGCCGGACCATCCTCACGAAAGTCGGATAAACACAAACGGCCGCCACAGCGGGGATATTGTGCCCGGGATCCTCTGTATCCAGTGCTTTGCGGCACAAACCTGCCACCTTTTCCTCTGTGTCCGACCCTTCGAGCGTCGTGAGATCGATCAGGCCAATGATCTTCTTAAGAACATCCCTGTCATCCGGCGGTCGTCCGGCCGGAAGCAATTGCCCCAACCGCTGCCGGAGGTCCCGGTCATCGTAAGGATAAGGATCGAAATCAAACGGCATAACGGATAAAATGATCACTTCAAAAGGGAAGTATAAAGTTAAGCGATTGGGGGATTCGGTTGACATGGAAGGTTAATTCTTTGCGAAGGGTAATATCAAGATTGGTTTTTTATTTAACCGAAGAATTCATACCTAATTACGGATTTAGAAACTTCGAAACAGATCACGTTTAATGGAACAATTAAGAAATAATGAATATCAAATAAAGACCACAGAACGCGAATCATAAATGTTGAATGAGAACGTGAATGAAGAATACTTCATCATCCTTATTTTTGTTTATTGTTTAAGACTAATCTTTTAATAAGAGGTTGTATCAAAACTGACTTTTTTAGTTAACTGCAGAGTTACCAAAGGAAGCGCAGAGTATGCAGAGTACTTAAAATCAGTACTTTAATCCTTGGCGTTCTCTGCGCATCCTCTGCGCTCTTTGCGGTTTATAAAAAAAACTTTATTTTGATACGCTCTCTAAATAAAACGTCGGATAGACGAATAGCGGCTTCGAAATCTGAAGGCTAATCAACCAGAAGGAGTGACAGGATTAACAGTGTTGATCCTCGAAGAGGGACTTTACAAAAAACCCCGATGCTGGACATCGGGGTTTCGTTGTAGCGGGGGTTGGATTCGAACCAACGACCTTTGGGTTATGAGCCCAACGAGCTACCTCTGCTCCACCCCGCAATATCTTATTATTTCGTAATTTCGCCGGACAATAACGGGTTGCAAAGGTATACTTATTTTCGAGCTTCTGCAAGGTTTTAAGAAAAAATAACATAATGACGCACAAGGCCGGTTTCATCAATATACTGGGTCGTCCCAATGCAGGCAAGTCGACACTGATGAATGCCCTCGTTGGTGAAAGGCTGTCGATCATCACTCCCAAGGCACAGACGACGCGTCACCGCATCATGGGCATCGTCAACGGTGAGGATTTCCAGATCGTCTATTCCGACACCCCCGGCATCATTAAACCCAAATACAGGCTCCATCAGGCGATGATGAAATCCATTGACGGCGCCCTCACCGACGCGGATGTGTTTATTTATATCACCGATGTCCGGGATGAGGAGATGCAGAAAGATATCATCGACAGGATCAATCATTCGGGCATCCCGCTCATCATCGCCGTCAACAAGGTCGACCTGTCGGATCAGGAAACGGTGAAAGCCAGGATACAGCAGTGGCAGGAGCTATCGTCCCATGCCGATGTCGTTCCGGTCTCGGCTCTTCTGAAGTTTAATCTCGACACGTTGCTGGCCCGCATCCTCGACAAGCTGCCTGAATCGCCTCCTTATTTCCCCAAGGACCAGCTCACCGACAAATCGATGCGTTTCTTTGTCTCCGAGATCATCAGGGAAAAAATCTTCATGGCTTATCACAGGGAGGTGCCCTATTCAGCCGAGGTGACCGTGGAAACCTATAAGGAAAAAGAAAAAAATATCTACATCGCAGCCACCATTCATGTGGCGCGGGAGTCGCAAAAAGCCATCATCCTGGGGCATCGTGGCCAGGCTGTCAAAAACGTAGGCATAGAGGCACGTAAAGACATTGAAGCCTTCACCGGTCAACCGGTATATCTTGAGCTCACCGTGAAGGTGAGCAAAGAGTGGCGTGATAATCCCTCGCAACTAAAGCGTTTCGGTTATGAAGTTTGACGGGGACCCGCGTAGCACATGTGAAAATCAACTGATAAAGTATATCTTTGCAGTCTCATTAAACCATTCATTACCAACACATGGCAACGCCATTTTCCGAATAACCTGTCAAACGTCATGGGAAACATTTTAGCCATCGTAGGCCGGCCCAATGTAGGGAAATCGACACTGTTCAACCGTCTGACGGGGAGCCGTCAGGCCATCGTCGATGCGGCCAGCGGTGTGACCCGTGACCGCCATTACGGCCGCTCCGACTGGAATGGCATCGAGTTCTCCGTGATTGACACCGGGGGTTATGTCACCGGCAGCAATGATGTTTTTGAGACAGAGATACGCAAACAGGTCGAACTGGCTATCGACGAGGCCGATGCCATCCTGTTCATGGTCGACGTGAAGGACGGTCTCACCCCTCTGGATGCCGAAGTTGCCGATATGTTGCGGAAATCGGAGAAGAAAGTCTTCCTGGTGGTGAATAAAGTGGATAACACGGAAAGACTCCAGGACGTGGCTGATTTTTACCGT
This sequence comes from uncultured Lentimicrobiaceae bacterium, assembly GCA_964628285.1. Lineage (GTDB taxonomy): Bacteria > Bacteroidota > Bacteroidia > Bacteroidales > JAGONC01 > JAPLDP01. Next base: position 15,755 of record CAZVNP010000008.1, on the reverse strand, counting down.
CTCGGGTTCGACAAGTTACATCCCGTATCATCCGTCAACGGCAGCGGAACGGGTGAGCTTTTAGATGAGGTGGCCGGGCTGTTCAAAGCCGGCACCGTCGAAGAAATGGCTGCGCTGCCCCGTTATGCTGTCGTCGGAAGACCGAATGTGGGTAAATCATCATTCATCAATGCCCTCATCGGCAAGGAACGAAACATCGTCACGCCCGTCCCAGGCACAACCAGGGATACCATTTATGTTCACTACCGCCGCTATGGCTTTGATTTCCTGCTGGCCGACACCGCCGGGCTGAGAAAAAAAGGCAAGGTGCATGAGAATGTCGAATTTTACTCGGTGCTGCGTTCCATCCGCTCCATCGAAAGCAGCGACGTATGCATGCTGATGGTCGACGCCACACAGGGTTTTGAAAGTCAGGATCTGAATATCTTCCGGCTCATCGAAAAGAATAATAAGGGTGTGGTGATCCTCGTCAATAAGTGGGATCTGATTGACAAAGACACCCACACCCACCGGCAGTTTGAACGCAGCATACTGGAAAAAACGGCCCCTTTCACCGACGTACCGGTCGTATTCACTTCCATTCCCGGAAAGCAACGGATACACAAAGCCCTGGATCTATGCCATCAGGTTTACCGGAACAAGGAACGTAAGATACCGACTTCGCAGCTCAATGAGCTCCTTCTTCCGGTCATTCGTGACAATCCGCCTCCAGTGACCAAAGGCAAGCAGATAAAAATCAAATACATCACGCAACTCAAGACTAAGCATCCCGCATTTGTTTTTTTCTGTAATCTGCCTCAGTACGTGAAAGACCCGTACAAGCGATTTCTCGAAAACAAGATAAGGGATCATTTTGAATTTACAGGAGTGCCCGTGCAGATCTTTGTCCGAAACAAATAATTTTGATTAAATACCTCATACCTTGGATGAAGCCGTAAGAATAGACAAATGGCTATGGGCCGTGAGGGTCTTCAAGACCCGCAATCAGGCCGGTATCGCCTGTCATGGAGGTAAAGTCAGGATCAACGGTCATCCTGTCAAGCCATCGCATGAAGTGAAGCTCCAGGAGATCATCACGGTGGATGTCGGTCTCCTGACCAAGAGTTTTCAGGTGACGGGGATCATTAAAAACCGGGTCTCGGCCAAACTGGCGGGTGACTTTGTGAAGGATGTCACCCCCGAGGAGGAATATGAACAACTGCGGCTGAAGAAAGAGATGAACTTCGAGATCAGGGACAGGGGCACAGGCCGTCCCACAAAAAAGGAACGCAGGCAGATCGTCAGGCTGAAAAGAAATAAATTTTAGGAAAGAAACCTCTCACGCGATACAGTCAGGATGTCTTACTTTTTGATGAGTTTCGTGACCTTGGTGCCGTTCCGGCTCAGCATCCTGACCAGGTAAATACCATTGGGACGATCACCCAGGTTGATGACGAACTCCGGATCCGTTATTCTGGTCCTGTCGAACATAACATTTCCCATCAGGTCTATCACCTCACACAATACCTCTTCATGATTCAATCCGGTGATGCGGACGTGGAAGATACCTTCTGAAGGATTGGGGTATATGGATATGCTCTGCCATGCGTCATTGCAGCCCGCGTACATGATGATGCCGTCGTCCGTTTCCTGTTGTACGATAATCCCCGGCAATAACGGCGGCACTTGCAGGCAGGGAATGTCGCCGATATAAGCCCTGAATTCACATCCGGTTTGAGCGCTGAAACCATCTTTCAGGTAAACGGTATCGCCGCCTTCAAAGTTCACTATGGCTCCCGTTTCGATGATAAAAGGACCTTCCGGCGGGTCGGTCACGGTCTGACGCGCAGCGATCACATTACCGGTGAAATCCTCGGTATCGCTTACCGTTTGATTCTGCAAATAAAGATACAGAGGTGCCGCCGGTATGACTGTGACGTCGACCGAGTCGGTGGCCGCTGCAAGGTAGGTGGTCACCTCCAGAAAGTACCGTGTGTCAACCGACGGATCAACCACAGGCTCGGGATCGCCGGAGGTGAAGCCTGAAGGTGCTGACGACCAGTTATAGGTATAGACACCCGAGGCGCCGCTCACCGATGAGAACAGCTGTGTACCCACACCCTCACAGATGGTATCGTCGGCAACGGTCACCGTCACCGTCAGATCATCGGCATCGAGGCTTTCAAGGGCTGAAAACCCATAAGGATAAAAGGTGCCGTCGTTCTGAGCATAGGCCGGATCGTAGGTGGCCATGGCTTCATATTCCATCTCCGACGACCAGGAGTAAACCCTCCAGTTGAAACTCTCACCGGTATAGAAGCCGTCTTTCGAGGGGGGTGGTAACATCATCGCCATAGGTGATGACGGCTATGTTGGAGGTCCCGTTCCATTCTTCCGCTCCCCCGCAATATTGTATCCCGTCGCTATAATAAAAAACGCCGATGTAATCCCCCGCTTCCAGAGGAACACCGTTGATATTGGGATTGGTTGTCAACCTGACAGCGATGACATGATCAACATTCGTGGGCGTATAATCCCATCCCGGTGGTAAACCCTGGCCGGCAGCCAGCTTCACCATGAGAATAAAACTTAAGGCAATGGTCAATACCGGTATTTTCATCATTTAATCTTTTCGGTCAGAAATTTTAAGGCTCAAAAATAACATATCGACACGCTATTGCCAAATCAATGTTTATAAGTCACCTGCCTGATCACATCCCCGCGTTCATTCCAGAATGTCCACTCGCCCATTTTTTCACCCAGCAGGTACTTTCCCTCATAGTATTTCTTCCCGTCAGGGTAATACACCGTCCGCAGGCCATCGCCGACATCAAATTTAAACTCCCCTTCGCTCCATTTTGTTCCGTCGTCGTACCAAACGGTCCACTTGCCGTTTTTCTTATTGCCCTTAATAGTACCTGCCGATTTGATGCAATGATTGGGATAAAAATCAACCAATGCGGTCAGTTCTTTTCCATTGTCCGATACAGAAAAAAATTTAATAAGAGAGGGCAATCCCACCGTATCCTCTTTCACCTGGAACAGGCTATCCTGACACTCTTTTCCGCTGAAATCCCATATCTTCCAGTTCCCGTTCCGTTTCCCGTCAGCAAAAACGGCTTCAAACAGTTTCTGCCCGTTGTCGTACCATCCTGTCCATAAGCCGTTCAGTACGGTATCACGGACAAATTCACCCTGTAAACGTGGATTTTTATTCTGGTAATAAAACATTTCTTTGACAAGGGAACTGTCATTACCTCTAACCTGATAATAGCAAGTTTGATTGGAGTTCCCGTCGCTGAAAGTGCTCACCGTCACAGTGACCATGCGGTGGCCACAGCCATAAAGAAAAAACGGCAATGCAAGAAAAAACAGGATGCGGACCTTATTTCTGTTCGTATTCATATCGAGCTGTTTAATGACAGGGAAACAATACCTTACCGGGTAAACAGTAGCCAGTGTCCTTTCACCGATTCATCAATTTTATCCATGTTATAAACGGCATGACCATTCACAAAAGTATGTGTAACGGCCGAATGGAATGTCTCACCTTCCAGTGGTGACCAGCCGCATTTATACTGTATGTTTGACGTATTCACTGTCCAGCCGTCATGCGGGCCTATCACGGTGAGGTCGGCGTGGTAGCCTTCACGGATAAAGCCCCGCCTGTCGATATGGAAACACACAGCCGGATGATGGCACATCATATCCACCACTTTCTCAACGGATATCATTCCACGGTGATAAAATTCCATCATGACCACCAGAGAATGCTGTACAAAAGGAGCTCCCGAGGGTGCGTTAACGTACTCTCTGTTCTTCTCATCGAGGGTATGAGGGGCATGGTCGGTGGCGATCACATCAATCCTGTTATCGAAGAGTGCCCGGAACAAGGATTGCTTATCTTCTGCACTCTTAATGGCAGGATTCCATTTGATCCTGTTTCCCAGCCTCTCATAGTCAACGTCGGAGAACCACAGATGATGCACACACACTTCCGATGTTATGTTTTTCTTTTCGAGAGGCACATCTTTATCGAACAGTCCAAGCTCAACGTCCGTCGACAGGTGCAGCACGTGCAACCGGGTTCCGTGCTCCCGTGCCATACGCACGGCCTGTGAGCTGGAGCTGTAACAGGCCTGGGCATCCCTGATCAGGGGATGCGCGGCGGCAGGAATATGGTCGCCATATTTTTCCCTGAATGTCTGCATGTTCTTCCTGATGATCCGGTCATCCTCACAATGCACGGCGATGAGCACCGGGGAGCGTGAGAAAAGGGCTTCCAGCACGGCGGGGTCGTCAACGGTAAGGTTACCCGTCGAGGTGCCCATAAATACCTTGACGCCGCATACCTGCGAAGGATCCGTTCTCAGAACCTCATTGAGATTATCATTGGATGTGCCCATGTAAAAAGAAAAATTGGCCAAAGATATGTGTGCGGCCAGGCGGTATTTTTCGCTCAGGACATGCTGTGACAACACCGGCGGGACGGTGTTGGGCATATCCATGAACGATGTGACACCACCGGCGACAGCCGCACGGCTCTCCGACAGGATGTCACCCTTGTAAGTTAAACCGGGTTCCCTGAAGTGAACATGATCGTCGATGACTCCTGGTATTAAAAATCGTCCCTGCAGGTCGACGACATCCAGGTGCCCCTGGTGATGAGTGCTCTCACCCCTGGTGATCCTGTCGATCCATCCGTCCCTGATGAGGAGCTCCCCGTGGAATGACTCACCTTCGTTGACGATTACGGCATTGACCAGATAAAAATCCTTTTTCATGGGAAAGAATATTTTAAAACGTGTGTATGATAATGTTTATCACCACCATCTCTTATTTCGATTCTCCGGCATGCAACTTTTTTATATTCTTCAGGCGGAGGCTGATCACGCCGAAAACCGCTTCCTTAAAGATGCCGGAGCTCATCTTGGAGACTCCCTGGGTGCGGTCGGTAAAAACAATGGGGACCTCTTTTATCTTAAATCCCAGCTTCCAGGCGGTATATTTCATCTCAATCTGAAAGGCATAGCCCACAAACCTTATTTTGTCGAAATTGATAGCCTGGAGCACACGGCGCGTATAACATTTAAATCCGGCGGTGGCATCTCTCACGGGCATGCCCGTAATAAAACGCACATAAGCCGATGCATAGTACGACATCAGCACCCGACCCATAGGCCAATTTACCACGTTAACACCATTAATGTAACGTGATCCGATGGCCAGGTCGGCACCCTCACTGGCACAGGCATCATACAGGCGCAGCAGATCCTCGGGATTATGTGAGAAATCCGCATCCATCTCAAAAATATAATTGTAGTCCCTCTTCAGTGCCCACCTGAAGCCGCGCAGATAGGCGGTCCCCAGCCCCAGCTTGCCTTTACGCTCCTCGATGAACAAACGGTCAGGAAATTCTATCATGAGCCGTTTGATAATATCGGCAGTACCGTCGGGAGAATTGTCCTCGATGATGAGAATATGGAATTCCTTATCTAAAGAAAAAACCTTGCGTATGATTTTCTCAATGTTTTCCTTTTCGTTGTAAGTGGGGATAATGACTAAACGATCGGTCACGGTCAAAGGGTTTATTTTGACGAAATTATGGCAATGTTACGGACTAAAAAAATTTTTTATGAATTTTTAATCTTTATGTCGGTGACAATTCCGATAAGGCTTTGTTGGCACCGCCGATTGAATCCACCTCTCCTATGACAATGGTCAGCTTTTCGTTCTTCTCCTGCAGCCTGTAATTCTTCGGATTGTTTTTCAGGAAATCGATGATGCCCGCGAATATCTTTGACTTATAAAAACCCGAGTGCTGATTATTAACAAAATGACCGATCATCTGGTCCGATTTCAGGATTATTTTTTCAATTCCTATTTTGCGGGCGAGCCATCGCAGCCGGATAGTATCGATCAATTCACTCACCGGAGGAGGTATGGGACCAAAACGGTCGATGAGGTGGGCCTGAAAGTCCATTAATGCTTTCTCGGTCTCAATACTGTCGAGTTCCTTATAAAGATTCAGACGTTCGGCAATATTTGAGACGTATTCATCCGGTATCAAAATTTCCAGGTCTGTTTCAATGACGCAGTCTCTGACAAACTCCTTCTCTTCTTTCTTCTCAAACAGTCCGCTGAATTCGCTTTCTTTCAGTTCCTGTAAGGCTTCATTGAGTATTTTCTGGTACATCTCGAAGCCTATTTCGGAAATGAAACCGCTCTGCTCGGCTCCGAGGATATTGCCGGCGCCTCTGATATCCAGGTCGCGCATGGCGATTTGAAAGCCGCTGCCCAGATCGGAGAACTCCTCTATGGCTTTCAGTCTTTTTCTGGCTTCGGGGGTGAGGACAGATAGGGGTGGTGCCAGGAGATAACAGAAGGCTTTTTTATTGGAGCGTCCCACACGTCCCCTTAACTGATGCAGGTCACTCAGGCCATAGTGATGCGCTTCATTGATGATGATGGTGTTCACATTGGGGATGTCGAGGCCTGATTCAATGATGGTGGTGGCGACGAGTACATCATAGTACCCTTCGATAAAATCGCGCATGCTGCGTTCCAGCGAGAGCCCTTTCATCTGTCCGTGGCCCACGGCAACCTTTATACCGGGGACCAGTCGTTCGACGAGATGGGCCACTTCTTCAATATTCTGTACCCTGTTATGGACGAAATAGGCTTGTCCGCCCCTGGAAATCTCATATTTGAGGGCATCACGTATGACCTCCTCGTCAAATGTGTGAAGTTCGGTGAGGATGGGATACCTGTTAGGCGGCGGGGTGTTGATGACCGACAGGTCGCGGGCGCCCATCAGCGAGAACTGCAATGTACGGGGTATGGGTGTGGCTGTCAGGGTCAGGGTATCCACCTCCACCCGCAGCTGCTTTATTTTTTCTTTGGCTGCCACGCCAAATTTCTGTTCTTCATCGATGATAAGCAGGCCCAGGTCTTTGAAGGCCACATCCTTGCTTATCAGGCGGTGTGTGCCTATGATGATGTCGATGGCGCCATTGGAGATGTCATGGATCGTTTGTTTCTGAGCCTGGTAACTTTTGAAACGGTTGAGATAATCCACACGGCAGGGGAATCCTTCCAGTCTTTCGGAGAAGGTGTGGTAATGCTGCAGGGCCAGGATGGTGGTGGGCACGAGCACGGCGACCTGCTTGCTGTCGGCCACAGCTTTGAAAGCCGCCCTGATGGCCACCTCCGTCTTGCCAAAGCCCACATCACCGCATATCAGCCTGTCCATGGGGCTCTCCATCATCATGTCGTTCTTCACTTCCTGTGTCGATTTTATCTGGTCGGGTGTATCCTCATAAATGAAGGAAGCTTCGAGTTCATCCTGCAGGTAAGTGTCTCTGGAGAACTGAAAGCCCCGTGAGGATTTACGCCTGGCATAGAGCTTTATCAGATCCTTGGCGATATCTTTGACTTTCTGCTTGGTTCTGTTCTTGAGCTTCTCCCATGCATTGGAGCCGAGGCGGTTCAGTTTAGGCACCGTACCCTCCTTTCCAACGTACTTGGCTATACGGTGCAAGGAGTGAATGCTGACATACAACAGGTCGTTGTTAGCATATACGAGCCGCAGGGCCTCCTGTTGCCTGCCGTTGTTATCGATCTTCTCCAGACCGGCGAAGCGACCGACTCCATGGTCGATGTGGGTGACGTAGTCGCCCGGTTTCAGGTCGTACAACTCCCTGAGTGTCATAGCCTCCTTACCGCTGAAGTGTTCCTGGAGGTAAAAACGCTGGTAGCGGTCGAAGATCTGATGATCGGTATAACAGGCAATATTTCTGTCCTTGTCGATAAAGCCTTCGTGAAAGGGTATGTTCAAAGGAGTGAATTCAAACACGGGCGCCGGCTCACGGCGCGCATGTATGTCATCAAAAATGGTGTAAATCCGCTCCAGTTGCTTGGGGCTGTCGGTGGTGATCAGGTTAACGTAGTCCTCTTTGGTTTTTTCCGCCAGATCATCTATCAGAAGATCAAAGTCTTTATTGAATGAAGGCTGTGGCGCGTTGTGAAAGATGACCGTCTCGGACCGTTTGAAATAGCTTTGTTTACCCATTTCGATGACCGGGAAGTCGAGCATTTCACGCTGTATCTCATTCTTCGTGGCAAACAGATTTTCCACGGGCTGCATCTCTTTATCTTCCCCTTCAAGGTCTTTTAAAGTCTTAATGGCTCTTTCATACTCCTCTGCGATCCTGTCGAGCATGAAGGGGATGTCTTCAATCCATAGCACCGTATCGTTGCCGGTAAATGACAGGAACGACTCCCTCTCTTCCTGTTGCTGCCGGTCCTGGATATTCGGCAGAAGGGTCATGCGGGTGAGTTTCTCCACCGAGAGCTGGTCATCGGGATTGAAGGAGCGCAGCGACTCAATGGTGTCACCTGCAAATTCAATACGGAAAGGCAACTCATGAGTGAATGAGAAGACATCCACGATGCCGCCTCGAAGGGCATATTGTCCGGGTTCGACGACAAAGTCCACCCGCTCAAAATCATACTCGGCCAGCAGATCCACCAGAAAATCCGGCGAGAGTTTGTCACCGGATTGTATCCGGAACAGGTTCTTATGAACGGTGTTCCTTTTGATGACTTTCTCGCACAGGGCCTCGGGATAGGTCACCACCATGTTTTTATGTCTTTCTCCGGCGAAGCGGTTCAATACCTCTGCCCTGACCAGCAGGTTGGAGTTGTCGGGATGGTCTATCTGATAATGTTTTCTGTAAGTGGCCGGATAGAAAAGGACCTTATTCCTGGTGAGGCCGGAAGGCTGTTCTCCAAAAATATTACCCAGATCGTTATAGAAGTATGCTGCCGTTTCCTTATCAGGAAGGATAAAGAGATGGTCGAAGCCGGTGTAGTGATGCACGGCCGCACCAATGATGGCCTGCAGGGAACCGATGATGCCTTTCAGCCATATCCTGGCCCTGTCCTGGTTTTGAAGCAGGCCGGCGATGCGGTGCACCCTGGCATCCGCATCATATAATCCGATCAGTTCCTGTAAATCCAATGAAATTCAATCTCTGTCATTATCCGTCTCACTCCTCGGGGATGACCACCGGAAAATCATATTCAAAAGCCGAATGCCGGGGATATTTCAAAATATGCCGTAAGAAATCGAAATAGCTTTCGGTGAATTTGAACCTGTTGGTATCATAATACTCTTCGGGCAGCTCGCGGCTGCCTATTTTACCCATGTCGATGGTGGCCGTGTTGTATTCTTCGAGGTGGTCATAGGTCACCACTTTTTTCATCACGGGCATCTGACCATAATCTTCCCTGAGGAGCAGGTCGACCACCTTATCGGCGAGGGTCATGGTGAGGCGTCGGTCGTACTCGCTGCAATCCCCTGACCGCGCATAATAGCCTGTTATCTGTGCCCGGGCTTCTATCTTAAGCTTGTTGGTTATCTCCGAGGCGATGATGCCGCTGATGCCGCCGAAACGGGGATGACCATACTCATCCACTTCGGAACTGGCATACACGACATCGACCTTCTGCTTCATGTTATCGTACCACCTGACCCCTTCGGCCACGGCTATGACCAATGTTTTCTTAGGAGAATCATAATAAGCTTCCCTGACCGTCTCCAGAAAAAAATCCTTGCGTTCCCTGGTGATGTCATATTCCGGTATGAGGGCCAGGTCATAGCCCCCGAACATGACGCCGCCTGTCAGCCATCCGGCATCACGGCCCATGACCTCCAGTACGATGATGCGTGAGTGTGACTCGGCCGTGGTTCTGATGCGTGCCGCAAATTCGGCTATGGCGGCGGCGGCCGACGGGAATCCGGGGCACAGCACCGCTTCTATCGCCTTACCTTGGTAATTGTGAATGGTGCGTGTCCGCAAGTCATTGTCGATGGTCTTGGGGAAACCTATGACCGGGATGCCCTCGGTCTCATAAAGACGTTTGGCGGCACCGTTGGTATCGTCGCCACCTATGGTCACCAGCACGTCGATTTTATAGCGGTTGAGGTTGCGTAACACCTGCGGCACCCTGCTCTCAGGATTCTTTTTCGACGGAAAGGGATTCGTGCGGCTCGACCGCAGGGCACTGCCACCATACCAGCCATTATAAGGCTGGTTGGTCAGATCCACGATATCACCGTCACCCAGTAATCCTTTCCAGCCATGACGCACGCCATAAACCCTGAAACCCAGCATGGAGGCCCTGTTCCTGATGGCTTCGATGCTCGAGTTGATAGCCGGCGTGTCACCCCCACCCGACATGATGGCTAACGTCTTACCCAGGAATAACTTGCTATCTTTCTTCATGTTGACCGGATTGGTTACTGAAAAAAGGCAAAATTACTATTATTTTGGATATTTTGGATTTCTTCCATTATCCGCTCCTTTCATAGCCATTATAATTTGGTTATCAACAACTTTTAACACGGGCTTTTATTTTATTCCGGAATGTCTTAATTTCGAATACTTTTGTAACCGAAAACGCCCTAATGATTTAGTCATTGCTCCATCGCAGGTACTGATATGTGGACTTATCTCGTCAGGTTTATTTTACGCAACCGGCTGATCAATATCATAGTGATCCTCCTGATCACGGGATTTATGGGGTATTTGGCGCGTGACGTGGAGATATCGTATGAAGCGGCCAGCATGCTGCCATCGCATGACTCCACGAATATCAGGTACAGACAATTCAAGAGCACCTTCGGTGAGGATGGTACCGTGCTGTATATCGGATTCAAGGATAAGAGAATCTTTGACCTCCCTTTTTATGATGATCTGTATGATCTCACCAATACCTTAAAGAAAATAAACGGTGTCCAGGAGGTCTTGTCCCTGGGCCGGTTTTATGATCTGGTGAAAAATGAACGGACAAAAAAATTCGATCTGCAGCAGGTGGTGGAACACCGGCCCTCCACACAAAAGGCCGTTGACAGTTTGAAAAAGGTCATCCTGGATCTACCCTTTTACCAGGGTCTGCTGCTCAACGCCGAGGGTGATGCCACCGTCATCGCCATCACGCTGGACCAGAACAAGCTGAACACAAACAAACGGATCGATGTTGTTAACGCGATCAAGGCCGACGCCAACAGGTTTGCAGCGCAGACAGGCACAAAAATTCATTTTTCGGGGATGCCTTATATCAGGACCATCATCACCCAAAAAGTGGAGGCGGAGATCAAATTGTTCGTTTTTCTTGCCCTGTGCATAGCATCAGTGATGCTGTTCATCTTCTTCCGTTCGTTTAAGGCGGTTTTATTCCCTATCATCATCGTGGCTATCAGTGTGGTCTGGGGTTTGGGATTCATTTCGATGCTGGGTTATAAGATCACTATCCTGACGGGTATCATCCCTCCCCTGATCATCGTCATCGGAGTGGAAAACTGTATTTTTTTACTGAATAAATACCATTATGAGTTCCGGTTGCATGGCAACAAGGTGAAGGCGTTGTCGCGTGTCGTCCAGCGTGTGGGCTATGCGTCGCTGCTCACGAACCTGGCCACGGCCGTTGGTTTTGCCACTTTTATCGTCACCGGCAACAAAGTCCTGACCGAATTCGGCATCGTCGCGGCTGTCAGCATATTGTTCACATATCTCCTTTCCCTGTTCCTCATCCCTATCTTTTACAGTTACCTGGCCGAGCCGCGGCAACGTCACCTGAAACACCTTGAGAATAAGATCACACTGGGTATCCTTGAGAAGATCATCCATCTGGTGCAGCACAGGCGCACGGCCGTTTACGTCACGACCTCCGTATTCTTTGTCATCGGTATTGTCGGCATCACCCTGTTGAAAACAACGGGCCGTGTAATGGAGGATATCCCGCACCGCGATCCGTTATATACCGATCTGATGTTCTTCGAGAAACAATTCCAGGGCATCCTGCCATATGAAATCACCATTGATACGCGCAGGCCCAATAGTGTCATGCGGCTGCCCACCATCGACAAGATCGCTCAGTTACAGGACACCCTGGCCACCTTTCCCGAGTTTTCCAGGTCACTGTCTATTGCCGACATAGCCAGGTTCTCCAAGCAGGCCTTCTACAACGGCAATCCCACCTTCTACACCTTACCCAACAGTCAGGAAAAAAATTTCATCATGTCTTATCTCCCTGAGATGAAAGATCATAAGAAAAACCTGTTCAATTCCTTTGTCGACACGAGCCTGCGCATTGCACGTGTCAGCGTGCAGATGGCCAACATCACCAGCCGTCAGATGGAGGAAATCAACGCCAGGATCAAACCCGTCATCGATAACATCTTTCCACCCGACAAATATACCGTTGATGTGACGGGGTCGAGCATCGTATTCTTCAAGGGTTCCAACTTCCTGGTCCGTCATCTGCTGACCAGTCTTGTCCTGGCTATCATCATCATCGCCGGTCTGATGGCCATCCTTTTCACCTCTGCCAAGATGGTCGGCATCTCCATCTTCACCAACCTGATACCACAGGTCTTAACAGCTGCCCTGATGGGTTTTCTTGCCATAAACATCAAGCCGTCGACGGTGATCATCTTCAGCATCGCCCTGGGTATCAGCGTCGACAATACGATACAGTACCTTTCGCGTTACCGTGCCGATCTCAGGCGTAACAACTGGGACATAAAATCATCGGTGATCTCTTCGCTGCGTAAGACGGGGTTCAGCATGATCTATTCCTCGACGGTGCTGACACTGGGTTTTGCCATTTTCATCCTCTCCCACATCGGTGGCACACAGGCTCTGGGTTTCCTGGTCTCCTTCACGCTGTTCACCGCCTTGCTCTCCAACCTCTTTGTCCTGCCGTCGCTGCTGCTGACCCTTGACCGGCGCATTACAACCAAAGCCTTCAGAGAACCGTTGATAGAGATCCTCGATGAGGAGGAAGACATAGAACTTGACGATTTGGAGATCAAAGAACCCGACACCAGAGGATCAGCATAAAAAGAATATGGAATATCATTGTAAAAATCGCATTTATGAAAGGAATCGTTTTAGCGGGAGGGTCAGGGACACGGTTGCATCCCATCACGCTGGCGGTGAGCAAACAGCTCATGCCCGTCTATGACAAACCCATGATCTATTATCCCCTGACCGTCCTGATGATGGCCGGAATAAGGGAGATATTGATCATATCCACGCCGCATGACCTGCCCCATTTTAAAAAGTTGCTCGGTACAGGCAAAGACATCGGGTGTTCCTTCAGGTATGCCGAACAGGCTGTCCCCAACGGCATAGCACAGGCTTTTGTGATCGGTGAAAAGTTTATCGGCAAAGATAAGGTGGCTCTCATCCTGGGCGATAACATCTTTTACGGCAGCGGCATGCAGGAGTTGCTGCAGCAATATAATGATCCCGAGGGGGGGATGGTCTTCGCCTACCATGTGTCGGATCCCGAACGTTACGGTGTTGTGGAATTCGACAAGGATAACCAGGTGATATCCATCGAGGAAAAACCGGTGAAGCCGAAATCGAACTATGCCGTCCCCGGCCTGTACTTTTACGATAACACCGTGGTGGCTGTGGCCAAAGGTTTAAGACCGAGTGCCCGCGGTGAATATGAGATCACGGATGTGAACAGGCATTACCTGAGCCTGAAAAAATTGAAGGTGGCTGTGCTGAACCGTGGCACCGCCTGGCTCGACACGGGCACCTTCACCTCCCTGTTGCAGGCGGCCCAGTTTGTCCAGGTCATAGAAGAACGTCAGGGCTTGAAAATAGGGTGCATCGAGGAGGTGGCCTACCGCATGGGATTCATCGGCAAAGAACAGCTGATCAGGATAGCCGGTCCCCTGATCAAAAGCGGTTATGGCAACTACCTCATGAATTTAATCGACTGACCATGCATTCCATCCGTTTCCTCCACGACACCTTCGACAGGGCCCTGAAAGCGCAGACGTTTGATTTTGCGCCCGTCGAGCTGTACCGGCCGATCACCTATACCCTCTCCCTCGGCGGTAAGCGGCTGCGGCCGGTGCTCATGCTGATGGGCTGCGATCTCTTTGGCGGTGACATTGAGAAGGCCCTCAATCCGGCCATTGGCCTGGAGCTCTTTCATAACTTCACCCTCCTCCACGACGACATCATGGACGATGCGCCCTTGAGGCGCGGGCAGCCTACCGTTTACAAGAAATGGGATACCAATACGGCCATCCTCTCCGGCGACACCATGTTCGCCATTGCTTACAGCTTCGTGGCCGAGACCGACAGGCAGTTCCTGCCGGAGGTGCTGAAAGTGTTCACACGCACGGCCACCCAGGTGTGTGAAGGTCAACAGTATGATCTTATCTTCGAGAAACAGGATGAGGTGTCCATCGACGACTACCTGAGAATGATACACCTTAAAACAGGCGTTCTCTTCGGTGCCAGCCTGAACATCGGCGCGATCATCGCCGGCGCCCCCGCTGCCGATGCCCGGAATCTCTATGCCTTCGGCGAAAATATCGGCATTGCCTTCCAGCTGAAAGACGACCTGCTGGATATCTATGGCAACGAGGCCACCTTCGGCAAAATAACCGGCGGTGACATCCTGGTGAACAAAAAGACCTATCTCTACCTGAAAGCCCTCGAACTCGCCGGCGACGATGATCGACGGCAACTCAGGGAATACTTCAGGACCACCCCTGCCGACCAGCAAAGCAAGGTGAACGAGGTGAAGAGGATATACGACCGTCTTCAGGTGAAAGATTGCACCCTCGAGGCCATGGATGGGTACCACCGGAAAGCGCTTGATTTCATTGATGAGATACAGATCAGCGACGGCAGGAAAAGGGAGATGATACGGTTCGCCGGTAAGATCATGCAGAGGGATTCATGACGTCCCCGTCCGCGGGGTTTTCCTGCTCCAGTGTTTCAAGGCCGGCATAAAGCGTTTCCCATGTCTTCATGGCCTCCTCGAGGCGTTGTTTCAGGGCGCCATATGATTTAAAGAGATCCTCTTGGCTTAACTCGTCACGGTATTGCTCCGGGTTGGCAAAGTAATGGTCGATCACGGCGATCTCTTGCTCCAGCGATTGTATATCCTGTTCACACTGCGCAATGCGGTTGGTTATCTTGCGGTGTTCCCGCTCAAAATTTTTCTTCCGCTCATACCTTATTTTATTGTCCGACGACTCCACTCCCGTTGCTTTCACCTGCTCCCTACGTCCTGTTACTTCGAGTGCCTTCAGTGATTCTATCCTGCGCGATGCCAGGAAGTCATAGATATCGCCGAAATATTGTTTTATGGTGTGATCCCTGAATTCAAAGACCTTCGATGTCAGCCCCTGCAGAAAGTCACGGTCGTGCGACACGATGACAAGTGTGCCCTTAAAGTGCAGCAAAGCATTCTTGAGGATATCTTTCGATTGCATGTCGAGGTGGTTGGTCGGCTCATCCAGGACGAGGAAGTTGGCCGGGGTGAGAAGCATTCGTGCTATGGCCAGCCTCGATTTCTCGCCTCCCGACAGCGATTTCACCTTTTTGTATACCGCATCACCGCCGAACAGGAAGCTGCCGAGGAAGTCACGCACTTTGGAGCGCATGTCGCCGGTGGCCACATCGTCGATGGCGGCAAAGACGGTCTTCTCGGGATCGAGCAGCTCAGCCTGGTTCTGGGCATAATAACCCAGATGGACGTTATGGCCTGTCCGGGCGTTGCCGGCATGATCGAGTTGACCGGCGATGATGCGCGACAGGGTGGTCTTACCTTCGCCGTTCTTGCCCACGAAAGCCACGAAATCATCGCGGGTAATGACAAAATCAAGGTCGTTAAGCACCCTGTGCTCGCCGAAGCTCTTCGACAGTTTCCTGGCTTCAAACACCACCTTGCCG
>CAZVNP010000007.1:80715-84182 GCA_964628285.1 uncultured Lentimicrobiaceae bacterium | reverse complement strand
ACTAGACCATGCAGGCGACATTGATTATTTGGGACGAGTAGGTGACAAAGAATGATGAAATTAATAACGAAGAAGTCATCGACCAAATAGCAGCCGAGATCAAACGGTTGAGGAAATGAGAAAAACCATATAAATTGAAGAATCATTAATAAAAATCAGACTCAGGTTGGCAATTGGCAGTGTGGTGGATTTGAGTGTTTATAACATTCATGGAAAAAAGATGAAAACGTTGATAAATGAATACCAAATGCCTGATGAATATACTGTTCGCTTTGATGTTGCTGATCTTCCTGCCGGAATTTATTTGATCTGGCTCCAGGCAGGAAAGTGGCAGGCAGCGGTGAAACTTATCCGGATGTAGTCAATCAAATATTTCTCACAGATTCCACAGATTAACACAGATTTTTTTACCTTTCTGTGAGAAATAAAAACAACTGCCAACTGGCAAGCCACTCCAAGATACTCCGCTACTGCTAATAGTCGAAGACAACGCTCCTTTCCTATGTCATTATGCCTAAAATGGATGGCTTTAAGTTATGCCGTAAGCTTAAGACAAATAAAATAACCTGCCACATACCAGTAATCTTACTGACTGCCCGTGCAGGTCTGGAAGATAAAATTGAGGGACTGGAAACAGGAGCCGATGTTTTCATCACAAAACCCTTTGACCCGCCGGAACTGCAGACCAGGGTGAGAAACCTGATCAGACAGAGGCAGCTTCTCAGGGAAGCCTTCGGCAGTGAAATAAAGAAAAGAGAACTTGCCCTCATCAGGCATATTTCATTGACCGGACTGAATGAGCTGGACAAAAACTTTATCAAAAAAGCTTATGATGTCGGGTTTAACACCATGCCCTACTTTAACAAATGCTTTCAGGAGCAGTATGGCATGACGCCATCAGCCTATATGGCGAAATATAAATAATTGGCATCGTTTCTAATTTTAATCATACAATTCCCAACTAATAAAAATTATTCAGAAAACTGTTATCTAAAATCAGACAAAATGTTAATAATGTCATTATAATGACAAAATCTACACTAATTTTGGTATTGTGAATGAATTTTTTATACTTTTATTAAAAATAGAGATAATGGATTATGTGACCAGAGACCTGGAAACAATCATTACCCAGGAAAGCAGGCCTAATAAAGTGGTGATCATTCTCGGAGCCAGAAGAGTAGGGAAAACTGTGCTTTTAAAGCACATTATGCAAAAGTCGGATATAAAAACAACCTACCTAAATGCAGAAGATCTTTATGTCAAAGAATTGTTGAAAGAAAGAAGCATTTCAAATTATAAACGCCAGTTTTCAGGATATGAACGGTTAATCATTGATGAAGCCCAGACAATTCCTGAGATTGGGTCAATACTCAAATTAATTGTAGATGAAATTGAAGACATAGAAGTGCTGGCTTCAGGATCCTCAGCTTTTGATTTGCTGAACCGGTTTGGTGAACCCCTGACAGGAAGAAGCCTGACATATTATCTTTTCCCATTCTCCCAATCCGAATTGTCTCATATAGAAACACCGTTACAGATAAAGGAGAATCTTTATGAACGACTTATTTTTGGCAGTTATCCTGAGATTTTTACTTATGAAAACATCCGGCAAAAGCAGGAATATCTTCAGAATCTGGTGAGTACTTACTTACTTAAAGATATTATGTCGGTCGATGGACTTAGGGGCACCTCAAAAATGATGGATTTGCTTCAGCTTATTGCTTTTCAAGTGGGCAATGAAGTATCTCCTTTTGAGCTCAGCAAACGTCTTGGGATCAGTAAGAATACCGTTGAGAAATACTTGGAGTTGCTCTCTAAGGTATTCATCATTTTCAGGTTGGGGGGATTCAGTAAAAATTTAAGAAAGGAAATTTCGAAAGGACAGAAATGGTATTTTTTCGACAATGGAGTAAGAAATGCCATTATTTCAGACTTTAAACCGCTTAACTTAAGAACTGATGCCGGGGCTCTATGGGAGAATTACATTATGGTTGAGAGATATAGAAGAAATCATTATACCCGGTCGTTCCGTAAGATGTTCTTTTGGCGTACTTACGATCAACAGGAGATCGATCTTGTAGAGCTGAATGAAGGCGTCCTCAATGCCTTTGAAATCAAATGGAATCCTCAAAAAAAATCAACCATACCCAAAGCCTGGAAAGATAATTATCACGATACAAAATATTACATCATCAATCCTGAAAATTATCTTGATTTTATTACGTGAGGCGATTAACTATAATTCCAAAGCCATTAATATTCATTGAATAGGCATGACCGATCCTGATATCCTCAACTATTCAAAACCATAATAGTTAATTTTGGTTAAACCCGAATTGGGATTAATCACAGGTTTCTTAATTTGCTCCGTGCCGGAATACCTTTCTGACTGAGGTAATATATCAATAAGACCCTGTAACATTTCAGGAAGCCTGCCGGCAGGAACCTCTGTAATTTTATTAACGAAATAATCTTAAAATCAATAAAATCCGGAGAAACCATTATGAAAACATCCGGTTCATGGGAAAAGCCATCACCGTCGCCAGTCATTACCTCATTGATCCCGACAGTTCAAATATCAACAACACCGTCATCGACGGCAGCCAGCCGGCCAATCCTGACAGCGCCGCCGTGGTTCCTGCTTCATCCTGAATAATATCATAAACAATAACTCCGTGCTTTCTTCAAACTGGGCATAGGGTGGATGTTTATATTGCTCGCAGAATTTTGGCGGTCTCTGTTTCCAAAATAATGAAGTGACCGGTAATAGTATGATGGTGTCGCATTGTATGTTAATAAAACCTACAATCTCTCTGTCACTGACAATGTTTTTTTATGTGATTCAGCTTTTACAGGTGGTGGCGCCATCAGATTTTATCACCACATATCGGATGGCATTCCTCACGGAAAGAAGTATGCAGCCAATTATTGCATTGATTCCTGTAACAGTCCGTGTGCCGAAGCAGGGATTGATAGTTTGTACATAGAAGATTTCGGCTGGTTCTTTGCTCCTGTCAAGGATATTTTAGGGCGTCCTCGTCCCCTGCCGGAAGGTTCTCCGCCGGATATGGGTGCTTTTGAAGTGGATATGTGTATCGGTATGAATGAGTTGCAAGCTGCAAGTATTCCCGAATCCAGCTTGCGGGGAGGTGTTTGTCCGGTAATGAAGTGACAGTCGTCAGTCGTCAGTTTGGTTAATTTAAGTGTTTACAATCATCTTGGGCAAAAGATAAGGACGTTGGTAAATGAGGAACAGGGCTTCGGAAAGCACATGATCCGTTTTGATAGCTCTTCCCTTCCCGATGGTATTTATATTTTCACATTGCAAACAGGTGATACTGTTGTGACCCGGAAACTGGTGACAACGCATTAATAGTTGGCAATTGGCAGTTTGCAGTCTATAGGTCTACGGGTCTACAGGTCGGCAGGTCAACGGGGTAAATATCAGCAACTGCTGACTGACG
>CAZVNP010000007.1:9366-80615 GCA_964628285.1 uncultured Lentimicrobiaceae bacterium | reverse complement strand
CTGACGACTTACTTCTGCCTCCGGAACATCGCATCCTCCACGGCCATAGCGTACAGCTCCTGCAGCGGAAGACCCATCGCCCTCACCATCTTTGGTACGATGCTCTGCTCGGTGAGGCCGGGAATGGTGTTCACCTCGAGGAAGTAAAAATCCTTACCGCTGACAATGTAATCGAATCTGACGATGCCTTTGCAGTTCAGTTCATGATACAGGAATGCCGATATCCTCCGGCATTCGTCTTCAATCTCTTTCGTCACCCGTGCCGGGGTGATCTCGTCGGCCATGCCCTCGGTGTATTTGGCCTCATAATCGAAGAATTCTTTCCGGCTGACGATCTCGGTGAGCGGGAAGATGACATCCTTCCCTTTGAAATTGATCATCCCGCAGGTGATCTCCGTGCCTTTGACAAACTGCTCCACCACCACCTCGTTATCCTCTCCGAAAGCCTTCTCAATAGCCGGTAACAACTCCTCCTCATGCCCGACCTTGGTGATGCCGACGCTGGAGCCGCCGTTATTAGGCTTGACGAAGCAGGGCAAACCGACAACGTCGAGGATGGTCTTCCCGTCCACCCGGTCAAATCGGGTCAGGAAGACCGACCGGGCCGTCAAAATCCCCAGGGAATGAACGACATGGTTGGTCAGGTATTTATTAAACGTGACCGATGAGGTGGCTGTATTGCAGGTGGTATAAGGCAGCCCCAGCAGGTCGAAATAGCCCTGCAGCTTGCCGTCCTCGCCCGGGGTGCCATGGATGACGATGAACACACAATCGAAAAGGATCTTGCGACCATCTTCCATGATGCTGAAATCGCTCCTGTCGACGGGGATCTCTTCACCTTTGCTACCGAGGTAAATCCACCGTGTTTTGTCGACGATGATCATGAAAGTACGGAACCGGTCCGGGTCAAGATGCCGTTTCACGCCATCAGCACTTTTAAGGGATATGGCCAGCTCACCCGAATATCCCCCGGTGACTAAGGCAAGATTCATTCGCATGGAAGGTCATTTACACGGTCTCAAAAATAATCAGAAAATCGGTATAATGCGTATCTTTGCCAAACCGTTACAATATTTAGGCATTTTTTCAGTTAATAAATCCAAATCCTGGCTGGCGGCAGGAAGGAATAATTTTAACGCTTCAAGAACCCGATGAATTTCTGGCATTTTCTTGTTAGCAGGGTATTTTTCAAAAACCTGGGTTTAGCCGTTCTGATCACTGCTTTGTTGTTGTTCATCACCTTCAAGCTCCTGAATGTGTACACCATGCACAGACATATCATCAACCTGCCTGATTACACCGGGATGACCATGGAGGAGTTGAGCAGGGACCCGTTGCATGATCAGCTGACATTCATCATCATCGATTCCATTTATGATGCCGGCAGGAAAAAGGGCAGCATTGTCATGCAGGAGCCTCCGCCCCATTCCACCGTAAAAAAAGGCCGTAAGATTTACCTGACCACGGTGGCTCTGTTGCCTGAGAAAGTGGTTATGCCTGACCTTCGGGAGTTGTCATTGCGTCAGGCCGTTTCATTGTTACAGACCTACGGATTGAAAACGGGCGACCTGCAGTTTGTGTCGAGTGAATTTGAAAATGCGGTCCTGGACCAGAAGTATTCCGGCGAGCCCATTGAACCGGGCACCTCCATCGTGAAAGGATCGGCCATCGACCTGGTCGTCGGCAAACACGGCACGAAAGTGCCGGTGCCCTGTCTCATCGGAATGAACCAGCAAGAGGCTTTCACCACCATCAACCAGTCATCGCTGAATGTGGGACAGTTGCACTTTCTGGATGGCAACAACCCGGAGCATTCCAGGATATATCAGCAGATGCCGTCATGCACACTGGCCGTTAACCTGGAGATGGGGACACCCATTGAACTATGGTTCCGTTCGGACCAGCATTTTAATTTTGAAGCCCTGATGAAGTTTTTTGAGCCTGACACAACACAAATGGATGCGACGGGCATCGAAAACCGGTATAATGCATCAGACACCATTGACTAGATGAAGAGGACTTTTATACTCATATCGTTTCTTTTACTTTTCTCAGGTTTATACGCACAGGAGGTCCTCACTAACCTGGCCACCAACCCTGTCATACGTTCATATGTTGTCAGGCATCCCGGCGTCATCACCAAATCGGCAACTGCCGCCCGTCAGACCGCCGTCAGGCTGCCCTTTTTTGACGACTTCCATTCAAAGGATATCTACCCTTCGCCGGAGCGATGGGTCGACAGGGATGCCTATGTGAATGCGAATTATGCCATCGATCCTCCCAACATAGGGACGGTCACCCTCGATGCGCTGAACGAATTCGGTGAGATCTATCCCGATGCCATGCCCGGTCCCCTCCCTTTCCTTGCCGATCATCTGACGTCGAGGTCCATCCGCCTTGATTCCATTTTTGAGCCAGTGGCACGGCCCCTCACCGTGGGTGACTCCGTTTACCTCAGCTTCTATTTCCAGCCTCAGGGCCGGGGCAATGCGCCGCAACCTCCTGATTCGCTGATACTTGAATTTGGTATTTATGGCGGTGACAGCACCTTATCGCATGTCGACTCCGTCGACGTGGTTATCCAGCAAACCTATTATCCTGGCGACTCCATCTTATTGCCATGCCAGCTGCCTGACTCCATCTACGTCTCTGTCGATCCTTACTTAATGCTGCACAACTCCCAGCTGATGCTCCTGCCCGGCGATGTGATCACCCTGCCCTGCGACTCGGTCTTCGTGCCCACCATTGCATGGCACGAGGTGTGGGCTACCCCCGGCATGCCGCTCGACTCCAACTTCTGCCACCCCGGGGATCCCCTCTCCTATTTTCACCGCGTGATGATACCCATCACCGACAGCGCCAGCTGCTTCACCGACCATTTCGTCTTCAGGTTTAAAAATTACGTAAGCCTTGCCGATAATTCGCTTCCAAGCTGGCAAAGCAACATGGATCACTGGAACATCGACTTCATCTATCTGAATGCCGGCCGCAGCCTGTCCGACACCACCTACCGCAAGCTTTCATTCGTCGACGGGGCACCCAGCCTGCTGAAACATTATGAAGCCATGCCGTACAATCAATACATCGGTGATCCCATCGCCGAAATGAAAGACTCGCTCAGCATGGTCATCACCAATCTCGACACCATCAGCCACAACACCAACTATAAATACCTTGTCACCGATAGCAATGACCAGCCTCTCTTCACCTGTCTTCAGGGCAACTGGGATATCCCGCCGGTATATACCTCCGGTTATCTGGATTACATCAACTTCAGCCACCCCTCCGTCTGTTTCAGCTTCTTCCCTATCTACCTCAACAACGACAGCGCTTCCTTCACTATCACCCATATCCTCACCAGCGGCACCGCCGAGAGCATCGGTGACACCGTCAGCTTCGAACAGAAATTCTTTAATTATTATGCCTATGATGACGGCACACCCGAAGCCGGTTATGGTCTGACACCGGCAGGCTCGTCGCTGGCCTACCGTTTCACGGTGAATTTACCCGATACCCTGCGGGCGGTACAGATGTATTTCAATGAAACACGAACAGGCGCCAACCAGCAATATTTTTATCTCACCGTTTGGGATGACGACAACGGCACACCGAACCATGTCATCTATTCCCAGTCGGGGGTGCTGCCCGAATTCTCCAAAAGCCTCGAAGAATTCCATACCTATTATCTCGACAGCATCGTGCCGGTGGTGGGGACATTTTATGTGGGCTGGGTGCAAACGACCGACGACAACCTGAACATCGGCTTCGACCGGCATAACCAGGCGCAGAACAACATCTTTTTTAACGTCACCGGGGTGTGGGAAAAAAGCATTCACCAAGGCTCCCTGCTGATCAGGCCTGTGCTGGGGAAAGCCATTCATGCCTATCCCTCCAAAACAAAGACGGAACCGGGTGAGATTCACTTTGCGTTCGACCCGGCCAAACCGGATATGGTGACCATCTTACTGCCCGACGAGATGAATGATATTTTGCTGACGAACCCGCCGGAGATCAGCCTGTATAACATCATAGGCCAGAAACTGTACATCGGATTATACCGGCGTGAATTTGACATCTCACATTACCTTAGCGGTATTTACGTCATGGTGGTGAGAGATCATACACAGAACCGGTTTTATTCAGGAAAACTGGTCATAGCCCGATAACCTCTCGTAAATCACATATTCGTTCACTTTGCCAGGAAATGATGACTGACCATCCTGTGACATCCAATGACCAAGGCGAATTATTTGAACACTTCAGCCTGACCATTGACCCGGGTCAGGGGATGTTGCGTATCGACAAATTCCTCATGCACCGGCTTGAGAATGTGTCACGCAACAAGATCCAGATGGCTGCCAAAACAGGCAACATACTGGTGAACGGCAATCCCGTCAAACCCAGCTACAAAATCAAACCCGGCGACCTGATCTCGGTCGTTATGAGCTACCCTCCCCGCGAAATAGAGATCGTGCCTGAAAACATCCCGGTGAACATCGTATATGAAGACCACGATATCGTTGTGGTCAACAAGGAAGCGGGCATGGTGGTCCATCCAGCCTTCGGCAACTATACGGGGACACTCGTCAATGCTTTAACCTATCATTTGCATCATAGCCGGCAGGAGGACCCTCATGCCAGGCCTTATCTCGTTCACCGCATCGACAAGAACACCTCCGGCATCATGCTCGTGGCTAAAAACGAACCGGCACAATGGGCCCTGGCCCGCGAATTTTTCACCCATGCCGTTAAACGGCAATATATCGCACTGGTATGGGGTGATGTGAAAAACGACGAGGACACCGTCACCGGTCATATCGGGCGCAGCCTGAAAGACCGTAAGATGATGGTTGTCTTTCCCGACGGCGATCATGGAAAATGTGCCGTGACCCATTACAGGGTGCTGGAGCGTTTCGGTTACACCACCCTCATCAGTTGTGAACTCGAGACAGGCCGCACGCACCAGATCCGCGCCCATATGAAATACATCGGCCACCCACTGTTCAATGATGATGAATATGGCGGCGATAAAATACTGAAAGGGACGACCTTTTCAAAATATAAACAATTCGTTCAAAATTGCTTTACTCTCCTGCCACGCCAGGCCCTGCATGCCAAATCGCTCGGCTTCCGGCATCCCTCGTCAGGGAAAGAGCTCTTCTTCGACTCGGAGCTACCCGATGACATGGCTGCCGTTGTTGACAAATGGCGGGAATATGTCAGCAAACGAACAAAATAGAAACCGTTATTTGACGAGGAAAAGCTTATAATAGGTGCTCTTGTCAGGGACGGTGACTTTTAAAATATATTCACCGGATGACCGGCCGGACAAATTAACCGTGACTAAGGAATGATCAATGACACTCACCGGGACGGTTAACTGTTGCCCCAACAGATTGAAAATTTTTAAATCGGGGAGTGCTGTGGCATCCTTACCTAAGAAAACATTGTACAATCCCCCGGAAGGATTGGGCGAAACGACAGGGACCACATGGATGTATTTACTCATGGTCAGCGTATCGGAGGTCTGATCATTATGCGTAATGAGCGTCACACTGTAGTCTCCGTAGTTTGGGTATCTGATGCCGGAAGGATTTTGATCGACGGATGTGACGGGATCACCGCCATTAAAGGTCCAATACCATGAATTGGGATTGCCACTCGACTGGTCGGTGAAATCTACTGTGCCGCCGACAGGTACAGCGGTGGTATCGGCAGCAAAGAAAGCGACGACAATGTTCTCATAATAGCGCCCGGGCAGCTGATGCTCTCCCGTCGCCGCGGGATCGAGCCAGTCGCTGAGGTGCGTGGCCGCTGTGGTGCCGTTGGACTGCCAGTGCCAGTAAAACTTACCGAAATAGTCATGGCCGTTCGGGTTGTCACATGACGATTCACCGCCGGTCAGTGTGCCGATGATAAGGCCCGCCTGATTAAATAAAGGAGATCCCGACGATCCGCCTTCGGTCACGCCGTGACCGTGAGCCGTGGCCTGCCATTGCACCCTCCAGTGTGACTGGAGGCCATTGCCGTTCCATTCCGAGGAGACTGTGGGCGTATCATAGGTGGATATCTTTTTGATGTCACCCTCGGGATGTTGTATGCACACACCCCCGTCAGACACCACATTATCACGATTCCATCCGTTGAAATAAGGATCATACGTACCCGGCACCTTCTGATCCATGAGAACGAGATAGAAGTCGGAGCCGGTGGTGCCCGTGTTGCCGCCGTGGGCCACCAGAGTGGCCCCCGTCATGCTCCGGTAAGTGGGTTCCCGGAGAGGGGTGTCACATCCCGGAGCCTCATAATTAAAATAAAAGATCCATTGTCTCAGGTCCTGCGCTGTAACGTACTGACCGGAATAAAAAGCACAGTGATCGGCGGTAAGGATATAGGGAGTGAAATCCCCGCTCGTATTGTTGATCAATGAACCCGAGCACCAGAAGAGATAGGATCCGTTCCTGACCGATATCCTCACCACGCCTTTTTTCTCATTTTGCCATGCGTCCCCTTCACTGCAGTTAACGTTGACCTCACAGGGACCCGAGTCGCCGAAGCCTCTGGCACCGCCATCAAATAAAAAATCCACACCCCGGTAGGCATGCGCGACTCCTGACAGATGAAGGAGGTAGCCACCGGAGGTCGCGACAGGTTCGACGTATTCAATGACTGCCGTGCTGCCGGGTACCATCTCGGTGGCAAACACCTCTTCGGGATTATTGTTGTCGCTGGTGAATGCCCCGATTATTTTTACCGCTTTTTCATCATACACAAACAGTCTGCTACCCTCGGGAAGGCGGAAGCGGTCGAAATACAAACCCAGGGCCAGGGCGCCGGGGGAGGTGATTTTCATTCGCCAGAGGCGGCCCGATCCGGGACAGGTCGTCCATATCCCTGCCCTATCCGGTGACAGATCAGTCTTAATGATAACGGCAAAACGGTATGGTTCTCCGGAAGCATCACGGCTCATATCCTCCCGGTGGATTCTGTCGTAATCGATCTGGCCGATTTCAATGGTAGGGATCTTTTGTCCGCCACCATAATTAAAACCGGGAGGGGTACCACCCCGGTTGATCTGTGCCGGAGAAATACCCCAGATAAGCATGGAAAATAAGAAAAGTCCGGCTCTGTTAAAATCCATTTATCGTGTCAGGGTTATCTTTCTGATGGTAACCTGATCGTACGTCTTGATGCGCAGGAGATAGATGCCTGCCGGCCGGTCTGACAGATCCACCCGGAAGCCCTGTGTGCCGTTACTCTTTTCCTGCATAGAGAGCACCTTATTACCAATGGCATTATATATCTCCAGGGTAATGACATCAGGGATTCCCTCAGAGAACAAGACATTGACCATACCCGTGGTGGGGTTGGGATAGACATACAGGCCGCTCTCTTTTCCCGAAGGTTCATTTAAGCCGACACTTCCAACGATGATGTAATCGGTCATTGTTTTGGTATCCTGCCCGAAGTCATTGAAGACGGTCAGGCTGACATCATAGGCGCCATGATCAGCGTATACAATGCCGGAGGGATTCTGCAAATCAGAGGTCCCCGGCGTGCCGCCTTCAAACATCCAATTCCACGCCGTGGGGGTCCCGGTGGAAAGGTCGGTAAAATCAACGCTTTCGCCTTCAAGGATCGTGGTTTGATCAGCCGTAAAGTCAGCCATAGGAACATAGCCGACATGAATGTAATCGGGACGTGTAAGTGTGGCATTACCCCACATATTGCCGACAGTCAGCGAAACGTCAAAGGCTCCGGGAGAATTGTATTGAACAGGGCCGGGATCCTGCAGGCTGGAGGTGGCCGGATTGCCGCTTTCGAAAACCCAATCCCAGGTATCGGGATCATTTGTCGATTGGTCGGTAAAGTAAGTGGCCGAACCCACGGTGATATAACGGTTGACCGACAGGAAGTCGGGTGTGGGTGGTGGAATGACATGGATGTAATCGACCTTGGTGGTGTCACCGTTGCCATAGGGACTGGTAACGACAAGGGTGACGGAGTAATCGCCGGGGTTATTATACACGATGCCCTGCGGATTCTGGTCGGTCGACGATGAGGGTGAGCCACCCTGGAAGGTCCACTGCCATGACGTGGGAGCGCCATAGGTCATGTCCGTAAAATTGACAGCGTACCCGACAGGGATCATCGTCGAATCGGCAATGAAATCAGGCTCAGGAGCGCCGTAAACCGTTATGAAATTGTCCTTGGTCTCCGTGTCACTGCCATAATCATTGGTGGCTGTCAGCTTAACCTGGTATACTCCGGCAGTATAATAATGGATGGGTGCCGGGTTCTGGTTGAAGGAGGCGCTGGGCGTACCACCCTGGAACTGCCAGTGCCATTGCAGCGGATCGTTGAGGGAAGCATCGTAGAACGTCACCGCCCCGCCCACGCCTATTTCCGTGTGATTAGCAGTAAAATCAGCATCAGGAGGATCGTCAACAGAAATATAATTCGTCTTGGTTTCGGTATCCGAGCCAAAAGGATTGGTGATGGTGAGGCTGACGGTATAAAAACCATAGTTATTGTATACAATGCCTTGTGGGTTTTGGTCGGTGGAACTGTCAGGGTCCCCACCGTTAAATGTCCACTGCCATCCCGTCGGGCCACCCTGTGAGAGATCGGTGAAATTGACACTGCCACCCGGAGGAATGGTGACATCACTGGCTGTAAAATTCGCCTGAGGAACCGTGCCGTCGGTGCCCGGGAGATACATCTCACCCGTATTGGCGGGATCGAGCCAGTACTTCAGTTGCTGGTCGGGCTGGTTGCCCATCTGATCCCACGACCAGTAAAACTTACCGTAGAAAGTGGAGTAACCGCTAGGGTTTTCGCATGTCAGCGATGTATAGGAGCCTGTGAGAGTTCCCACCACATGATGTTCACTGTCGAACAGGGGTGAACCCGACGACCCTTCCTGTACGATGGAGGTGCCGTTTTGTGTCGTAGCCCAGGCCACTTTCCAGTGAGACAAAACACCGTTGTTATTCCACTGTGAACTTTGTAAAACCGTGTTATAGGTCGATATTTTTTTAATGTCACCCATGGGGTGATGAATCCCCACGCCGCTGGTACTCGGGACATTGGAACGGTTCCAGCCGTTCCAGTAAGGTTCGCATGATGAAGGAGGATCGCTGTTGAGTTCCAGTAAAAGAAAATCGGAACCCGTATCAATGCTGCCCTGGGCTTTGAAGGAGGAGCCTGTCACCGTGTAATTGGTAGGGCCTGTGGTGCCGGTGCAGGTGGAGGCTTCGTATCTGAAGTAAAAGATCCACTGGGCAAATTGAATATCCGTACAGCCTTCACCGCAATGGTAGGCTGTCAGCATGTAAGGAGTGAGATCCCAACTCGTATTATTGACAAGCCCGCCGCTGCACCATCCTACCCAACCTCCACCCAGGATGAGGTATTCCCTCACCACTCCTTTTTTCTCACTCTGCCAGTCGTCACCTTCCTCACAGTTGACGTTGATCATGCACCACCAGGACTGGTCCCTTCCCTGGGGACCGTTCATCATCTCAAAGGAAACACCGCGCACGATATAGGCCATATCGGAGATGCTGATGACGGGCCGGCCGGTGACCTCTTCAGGCTGGAAATATTCCAGTGTCAGTTCGTCACCCTTAATAATCTCCGTGGCAAACAGGCCGCTGGGGTCATTGTTGAAAGAGGTGAAGGCACCTATGACCTGCATTTTGTCCTGAGTGTAAATGTACAGCTCACCTCCCTCAGGCAGCTGGAAATGATTATAATACAGGCTGAGAGCCAGGGCTCCGGTGGATTTCAATCCCAGCCTCCATATTCTGCCGCCGTAAGGCAGGTCGGTCCAGGTGCCCGCATTCTCGATGGAAACATTGACAGGGATAGTCTTACCTATCCGGTAAGGACCCGGACCTTTGGCCAGGTTATCATCCAGATGGCTGATGATATCCCGGGAAAGGGGTGGTAATTCAATCACCTGAAAATCACCGGTGATGCCCGGCGCTGAAAAACTCGGCGGCACACCCTCACGGCTGATCTGGCCAACGGAATGATCCATCACAAAGAATGAAAAAACCATGACCAATACGGCAGGAGTAAATCGATAAAACTTCATAAAACGTTGGTTATTAATATTGATTAAAACTTGTGATAATTAATTCGTTGCAGAAAAATATACTTTTGACGGCAGCCCATTACCGTCGGGCAAAATTAATATTATTCTCGTTTTGATGGTTTACCCTGCCACATTAATATGTGATTTTTTATTTCAGGGTAATATTGTACTTTTGGCATTTCTTAAAATGTTTATTAACCGCTTCCTCATCAAATAATATGTTATGAATTCAATGCGACGGGCGCTGAACGAATCGGCTCTGGCACGGTGGGCTGCTCTTTTCCTGATCAGTCTGGTCATGTTTGCCACCTATTATTTCTATGATGTCTATTCGGGCATCAAGAGCACACTCCAGACGGAGATCGGATTAAGCAATGCCGACTATGGCATGATGTACGGTGCCTATTCCTTTACCAATTCATTCCTTCTGATGGCTTTCTTAGGCGGTATGATCTTGGATCGGTGGGGTATCCGTAAAACAGGTATCGTATTCATCTCACTCATTGTCATAGGTACCTTAGGAACCGCTTTCGGCGCCAGCGGTTATTTCCACAGCGGTACGGTGGGGTACGGCTTTCTGGGTTCCTTCCTGCAGCATTATTCACCGGCTCTCAAGCTGATGGTCCTCGGCAGGATCATTTTCGGCCTGGGGGCTGAAACCTTTTATGTCATCCTTAACAAAATCATTGCGAAGTGGTTCAAGACCAAAGAGCTGGCACTGGCTTTTGGCATCAATGTAGCTTTCGGTCGTTTTGGCACCGCTGCCGCCCTTATCCTGTCGCCACGCATTGTTGCACACGCAGCTCATTGGACATCTGCCGGATGGTTTGGTATCATGCTTATCCTGATAGCTTTGATCGCTTTTATATTTTACCTCATCATAGACTTCCGCTTCGACAGGCAGATGTCGGAAATGAAAACTGCCGGGGAGCCGGATAATTTCAGCATCAGGGACATCGGATTGTTGCTCACCAACAAATCGTTTATTTTTATCGTCCTGCTGTGTGTCACCTTTTATTCGGCCGTGTTTCCCTTCCTAGGGTTCGCTCCTGATTTCCTGATGAATAAATTTCATTTCACGCCTGAGTTCAGCGGGAAGATCACCTCGCTGTTACCGTTTGGAACTGTGGTTTTCACGCCTTTATTCGGGTGGTGGTGCGATGTGAAGGGAAAAAGTGCCTCCATCATGATTTTGGGTTCTTTCCTGTTGATTTGCGTCCATCTCATCTTCTCACTCACCTCTTTGACACCTTACGTCCCCCTCGTCATCCTGGGAATAGCTTTTTCGCTGGTCCCGGCAGCGATGTGGCCTGCCGTCGCCAAAATTGTTGAGGTCAGAAGGCTGGGGACTGCCTATGGTTTCATGTTCACCATTCAAAACTATGGTCTGATGCTCGTCCCGCTTATCATGGGAAAGGTGCTCGACGCTACCAACAAAAATGTACCGGCGGGAGGAACACTCAATTATTTCTGGACCATCATCCTGCTTGCAGGATTCGGAATTTTAGGGATACTCTTCGCCATTCTTCTGAAACGCGATGATAAACGGATGGGTTATGGCCTGGAACTGCCCAATAAGATCAGTGAATGAGTTCTTCAGCCGCCACAGTGCTGAACAGGTTCATCCGTATTGTTCTAACCTGGCAATTTCCTATTTTTGCATTGAAAAAGCTTCACCATTATGATTATTGTGACAGGAGCGGCCGGTTTTATCGGCAGTTGCTTTGTGAATAAACTGAATAATAAAGGTTATAAGGACATTGTCCTTGTCGATGATTTCTCCAGTGAGATCAAGAACAGGAATTTCAGGAACAAAAGCTACCTGATGACCGTTGAGCGGATGTCGTTTTTCAAATGGCTGGGCGAACACCACCGTGATGTTGAATTCATCTTTCATCTGGGTGCCCGCACCGACACGACGGAATTCAACAAGGCTGTTTTTGACGAGCTTAACCTGAACTATTCAAAAACCATGTGGCAAGCCTGCACCACGTATAATATCCCGTTGATCTATGCCTCGTCAGCCGCAACCTACGGTCTGGGCGAAAACGGATTCAAGGATGATCATGACGTCGTGGAAAAGCTTAAACCCCTGAACCTCTATGGTGAGTCAAAGAATGAATTTGACAAGTGGATGTTGAAACAAGCCACCGCACCACCCTACTGGACCGGCGTGAAATTTTTCAATGTCTACGGTCCGAATGAATACCATAAAGGCCGCATGGCCTCCGTCATCTTCCATGCCTGGCAACAAATAACGGAGACGGGAAGGGTCAGGCTCTTCCGGTCACACCGGCCCGACTATGAGGACGGCAAGCAGTTACGAGATTTTATTTATGTGAAGGATGTCATCGACGTGCTGTTCTATCTGATGAAAAGACAACCTGCAGCCGGATTATATAACCTCGGCACAGGACAGGCACGGACCTTCCTCGACCTGGCCCGGGCTACCTTTCATTCCATGGGTAAAACCGAAAGAATAGAATTCATCGATACGCCTGCCGATATCAGGGATAAATACCAATATTACACGCAGGCCGACATGGACAAACTCCTCGCCTCAGGTTACGATTTCTCTTTCTATTCGCTTGAAGCAGGTATTGAAGAGTATGTGCAGGCCTATCTGCTGCATCACGTTTACTTTTGAGGCCCATCACAGAGAGTCGTGCAGATCGAGAAGCGTTCTCCTGATATCCTTAAGCGACGCCACGATCTGAAGCTTTCTGGCGGTGTCATCCCTGTTCTCCTTCAGTTGCTTCTTAGCGCCTTCGAGGGTAAAACCCCTTTCTTTGACCAGATGGTAAATGAGCTTCAGCTGCCCGATGTCGGAAGCAGTATAGAAACGATTGCCTTTTTTGTTCTTGTTTGGTTTGATGCTGCTGAATTCCTTCTCCCAGAAACGGATGAGTGACGGATTCACCCCGAGTATGTGGGCCACCTCGCCGATGGAGTAATACAGTTTTGCCGGTTTGTATTCCTGCTGTTCCATCAGGATGCTGAGAAAACGATTTAATCCATAGTTTGTGACGGCCTCTGTGAGAGTTCGATTATCTGATTGAACTGCCCGGGAGTGAGGTCATTAAAAAAGAAATAGATGGGGTTGATGGCCTTGTTGTTCTTATGGATCTCGTAATGCAGGTGTGGTGAGGTGGATTTACCCGAGTTACCTACAAAACCGATGACCTCCCCGCGTTTGACCTTCTGACCTTTGACCACATTAAATCTGGAAAGATGACAATAATGGGTCTGATACCCATAACCATGATCGATGACAATTGTATTTCCATATCCGCTTCGTGATTTCTCAACCTCGGCCACGGTGCCGTCACCGGTGGCATAAATCTTTGTACCCACAGGTGCTGAAAAATCAAGCCCGGCATGAAATTTCTGAACCTTGTAGAAGGGATCGGTGCGGTAACCGAAGTACGATGACAGCCTTTTCAGATCCTTATTGCTGATAGGCTGAATGGCCGGGATGCTGGCCAGCATCCTCTCCTTGTTTTTAGCCATTTCAAATACCTCGTCAAACGACTTGGATTGAACGTAGAGCTGGCTGGTGATCTCATCAAGCTTTTTGGCGGTTTGCACCAGGATGTCCGAATTGGAATAACCCTCCAGCTGAGCATACTTGTTAGCCCCGCCAAAGCCTCCCTTGCGTATGGAGCTGGGCACGGGTTCGGCTTCAAAGATCACACGGTAAATGTTATCATCCCTGTCCTCTAAGTCCTTGAGGGCGGCCGACACCAAATCCAGCCTGTCGTTCATGATCTGATACTGAAGTTTGTACTGTTCGATTTCCCTCTTCATCATTTTTTCTTTCGGGGAATCGATGAAGGAATAGGCGAAATAGGTGAAAACAGCGCCGAAAGCTATACCTATAGCTGTCATTGAAAGAATACGCCGGATCCAGTCCCGGAAAGTGACCTTTACTTTTTCAATTTTAAAGGACCGGGGATTAAAATGGTATTCTATCCGGGACATACGGTAAGAGTAACGTTTACAGAATATTCACTTAAAATGGTCTCAATGGAGGAACAAAATTAATTAATTAAACTAAATTTGCAATCCTTCTGACATTAAAATTTATATCGACATCAATAGCTGCCACATGAACTCAGGTGAGATACGCCAGACCTTTCTTGTATTTTTCAGATCAAAGGGCCATTATATTGTTCCCTCCGCACCCATGGTCATCAAGGACGATCCCTCCCTGATGTTTACCAACGCAGGCATGAATCAGTTCAAGGATATCTTTTTAGGCCTTGCCCGGACACCGCACAAGCGGGTGGCCAACACCCAGAAATGCCTCCGTGTCTCAGGCAAACATAATGACCTTGAGGAGGTGGGCATTGACACCTATCATCACACCATGTTTGAAATGTTGGGAAACTGGTCATTTGGCGATTATTTTAAAAAGGAGGCCATTGCCTGGGCCTGGGAGCTTCTCACTGCGGTATTCAACATTGACAAGGAGAATCTTTATGTCACGGTATTCGCCGGTGACGAGGATGAAGGGTTACCTCGCGATACCGAAGCTTATAACGAATGGCGGCGTGTTGTGCCGGAAGATAGGATCCTGTTCGGGACTAAAAAAGATAACTTCTGGGAGATGGGCGACACCGGTCCCTGTGGCCCCTGCTCCGAGATACACGTCGATGTGCGGAGCATGCAGGAAAAAAGATCTGTGGACGGAGCATCGCTTATCAACAAGGGTCATCCCCTGGTGATAGAAATATGGAACCTGGTCTTCATTGAATATAACCGCAACAGCAACGGACATTTATCGCCTTTACCGCAAAAACATATCGACACGGGGATGGGTTTTGAGCGCCTGTGCATGGTCTTGCAGGGCAAACAATCCAATTATGATACGGATATCTTCAGTCCCGTCATCGCCACGTTATCCGGGATAACAGGCATCCGCTATGGTGCTGCTGTTTCAACCGACATAGCCATGCGTGTCGTCGCCGATCACCTCCGTGCCGTGACATTTGCCATCGCCGACGGACAGCTGCCGTCAAATACCGGCGCCGGATATGTCATACGACGGATCCTGCGCCGCGCCGTGAGATACGGTTATACTTTTCTGGACAGGAAAGAACCCTTTATGAACGATCTTGTCCCTCATCTGGTCGAACTGTATAAGGATGTATTCCCTGAAGTGGCACGGCAACATGAACTGATCAGAAAAGTGATCGCCGAGGAAGAATCGTCCTTTCTGCATACGCTGGCCTTCGGCATCAGACGCTTTGAGCAGTACACCGGCAATAGTGCGGTAAAACAGCTCATCGACGGTGACTTCGCCTTTGAACTATTCGACACCTACGGTTTCCCTGTCGACCTGACTCAACTGATGGCCAGGGAAAAAGGATATGAGGTGGATATGGATGGCTTCCGTAAAAACCTGGACCGGCAAAAAGAACGATCACGTCAGCATGCCGCTGTCGACGCGGACGATTGGATCATCCTGACCGCAGGCGAGCACAGTGAGTTCATCGGTTATGACACCCTGGAAGCCGATGTCAGACTCACCCGTTACCGTCAGGTTAAAATAAAAGGTGAGGAGAAGTACCAGCTGGTCTTCGACAAAACCCCTTTCTACGCCGAGAGCGGAGGACAGGTCGGCGATACGGGATTCATTGAAGACGGCTCCGAAAAAATAGCCATTACCGACACAAAAAAAGAGCATAACCTGATCATGCACCTGACCGCCCGTATGCCTTCGCATCCCGGGGCTGTTTTCAGGGCATGGGTTGACACCGTCAACCGCCTGAGAACGGCTTGCAATCATTCGGCCACGCACCTCCTGCATCACGCCCTGCGTGAGATACTGGGCAAACATGTGGAACAAAAAGGCTCGTATGTGGGTCCGACACACCTTCGTTTCGACTTCAGCCACTACCAGAAAGTGAGCCCGGAGGACCTGACCAGAATAGAAGCCATGGTGAACAGTGAAATAAGAAAGGACATACCCCTGGTCGAACAACGCTCGGTTCCTATTGACGATGCCATCGGTGCCGGAGCCATAGCCTTCTTCGGTGAAAAATACGGTGACAAAGTTCGTGTGATACGTTTCGATGACTCGTTGGAGCTGTGCGGCGGCACCCATGTCAGAGCTACCGGCCAGATCGGTTGCTTCAGAATCCTGTCCGAAACAGCCATCGCCGCCGGCGTCAGAAGAATAGAGGCCATTACCGCCGATGCCGCTGAAGCTTTTGTGAATGAGCATATCCTGACCCTGGAAGCCATAAAAAAAATGCTGAAAAACCCCGGCGATGTCGTCAGATCGGTTGAAGCCCTGCTGGCTCAAAATGCGGAGTTGCACCATAAAATTGAAGAGTTGTCAAAAGATAAACTCCGGCAAATACTCACACAGCTGACCGGCCGGGTTGAAGACATTCATGGCATGCGTTTCATCGGTCAACGCCTTGATCTGGATCCCGGCGAACTGAAAGATCTGGCCTTTGATCTGAATGCTGCATTCGATGAACTGTTCCTGATCCTTGGTTCGGAGAGTGACGGCAAGGCCAACCTCATTATCATGATTTCCGAGTCATTAGCGAAAAAGAAAAAGCTTCATGCCGGATCGATCATCCGTGATGTCGCTCACTATATAGAAGGTGGCGGAGGTGGTCAGGCACATTATGCTTCGGCCGGTGGCAGAAAACCCGCCGGATTGAGCCAGGCCATCGACCATGTCAGAAAAATGCTTTTAAACTCTGCTTAAACATTTTCAGTTATAGGTTGTTGTATGGTAAAAAGCAGACCGTAAGTTTCAGCGAGGATGACTCAGGGGATGTATTCAATTAAAGACCTGGAAAGATTAACAGGTATTAAAGCGCATACCATCCGGATATGGGAAAAACGTTACGGCGTTGTCAAACCTAACAGAACGCATACCAACATACGCTATTACAATGATCTTGACCTGAAGAAACTTCTCAATATCGCCATCCTGATCAATCATGGCTTCAAGATTTCTTATCTTGCCACTCTCCCCGACAGCACGCTCAATGAAAAAGTCGTTGATATCACATACAAACCCTCCAATGCTGCTTCCCAAATTGAGAGTCTCATCCTGGCGATGATCTCACTGGATGAAATCAAATTTGAAAAGACCATTTCCATGGCCACCATCAACCTGGGCTTTGAAAACACCATCCTTGAGATCATTTACCCTTTTCTTGAGCGCATTGGCATTCTGTGGCAAACGGGTAGCATCAATCCGGCGCAGGAACATTTTGTTTCCAATCTTCTCAGGCAAAAGTTACTGGTAGCCATCGACGGACAGGGTGGACGACCCAAAGCCGACGCCAAACGGTTCATGCTTTTTCTTCCTGAGAATGAGCTTCATGAGCTGGGACTCCTGTTTTATTCCTACCTGGTCCGTAAAAGTGGCAACAAAATAAT
The DNA here is from genome assembly GCA_964628285.1 of uncultured Lentimicrobiaceae bacterium. GTDB lineage: Bacteria > Bacteroidota > Bacteroidia > Bacteroidales > JAGONC01 > JAPLDP01. The sequence goes on along the minus strand of CAZVNP010000007.1, from coordinate 63,103 downwards.
CTACCTGGGACAGTCGGTGCCCTTTAATGACCTGATTGAGGTGTCAAAAGCAAAGGAACCCGATGTCCTCGTTACATCCATCACGTCACCCATACACGATCAAAGTACTCAGGCATATATTGATCATCTGGCCGCAACCTTCCCAAAACAGAAAATATTTATCACAGGGATTCAAATGCAGAATAATACCCTGAGGCTGCCTTCCAATGTCAAAAAAATTTCAAATGTGACGGAATTTAAAGAAGAGCTGACTGCCAACTTCGGTTGAAATTGTTTATAACCATTGTTTCAACTACTTCTGTAAAAAAATTGAACGCCGGAGAGGATTATTACTTGTTTAATTTGTAATAATACACTTTAAACATTAAACGTTACATTTTTTTATTTTCTTTTCCCTTCATTTAATTTTAATTAACGTAATTAACGAATATTTAACATTTATTAGCTTTTATGGGCTTGCTTTGCCTTGAGTATTCGTTTAACTTTGCTGCGTAATTATTAAACAATATATTGGAATTTTTAAAAACCAAAGATTATGACAGCCATGGAATTCAACAACAAGCTGATAGGTCTTCAGGACAACCTGAGGTATTTTGCCAATTTACTGACGTCAAATGAAGAAGATGCCAAAGACCTGGTTCAGGATACCTTGTACAAGGCCTTGGTTAACCGCGATAAGTTCCAGCCCGATACCAATTTAAAAGCCTGGACTTACACGATAATGAAAAACACCTTTATTAATAATTACCGCCGTAACGTTAAATCGAATATGATCCTCGATGTGTCGGAGGATTTGTATTATCTGAGAAACCTGGCCAGCAGAGACGACGAATCCCCTGAATCCAGAATGGCTGTCAAGGATATTCACAAAACCATTGAATCGCTCGAGGAAGAGCAACGCAAACCCTTCGAAATGCATAATGCGGGCTATAAATATAAGGAAATAGCCGATGCTTTGAATCTTTCGATAGGAACAGTGAAAAGCCGTATATTTTTTACCCGTAAAAAATTAATGGAAAACCTTCACGATTATAAAAGCAATTGACATCCCTTTTCTCATCCCTCTCCTTTTAAAGAAGGAACCGACACCCTGTTCAGGTTGATGATGGCTACGATCAGTATGATGGCTCCGATCCATTGCATAACGCCAAGCACGTTGCCGTTGAACACATAGTCGAAGACTATGGCCGACAGGGGAAACGAAAGTTCACAAATGGTTGAGACACTGGCCTTGATCCTGTTCAGTCCGAAATAATAAAGGAAAATAGCACCCGATCCGGTTGTGAAAGCAATGATAATGAAGATCAGCCAGTTCATGGGTGTTGTATGGCCGATCTGAGTAAATTTCGCCGCCGCAAGAATATAGATGAACATAAGAAGGGACGTCAAACCATAACGGAAAAAAGTGGCTGTTATAAAATCATATTTCAGCAGTATCTTTTTGCTCAGCACCGTCGAGCTGCCAAAGGAGAAAGCTGCCAAAAGGGCAAAGAGTGCGGCATGTAAGGTCCTGGAACCGGTGGAGAAATCAGGCAGGTGAAGCCCAAATGTCAGTAAATAACTTGCCAGAATAGCCGTTGCAGCCCATAGCAGGAAATTTTTCCTCAGTCCCTCACGAAGGATGATGGCTGCCAGGGTGATAACAAAGACAGGCTGCAGTTTCTGTAACAGCACGACCACAGTCAGATTCCTGAAGTTAACCAGGAAAAGGGCTTTGACGATGGCCAGCGTGCCGATGGCCCCACCCGTCATCGCCACCAATATGAAGATGATCATGTCGGACAATGTCATATGCCTCAGCACACGGTAAGCACGGAAAAGAAACACATTCATCAGCACGAACGGTATGGCATGGACCATGAACACGACATAGCCGATGTCGAGGTTATATAACCTGGGCGTCAGCACCACCCCGTCGAAACCCCATAAGGCCGCCGCTATACTGACGGACGCAGCGCCTATAAACACTGACCGCTGTAACTTCATCTGAAGCGTGAAATAAGGGTGCAAAGGTAAGAGAATTTGAAAATGTGATTATGTGATCATTAGAGAATGGATCACACAGGGTCAGGCCTGCCTTTGATCGGCTTCAACGATGATTATTTGTCTTTTCTTAAAAAGAATTCCTGAATTCCTCCTTGACAAAATGCATGGCCTTATTCCAGATCATGTCCTGTTTTTCAAGTGATTTTTCTAATATCAGAGCGGCCAGATCACTATTCTTTGCTTCCGGCTCCAATTCAGCAGCACAGGTGTTGATCAGTCTGATCACCTCTTCCTTGGCACTTTTGACCATCTCCCAGGCCTGTTCGGTGAGGTAAAGCTGCTGTGACATATTGTGCTCATATTCCTCCCTGATATTCCTGATCAAGGCAGCCTGAAGCTGGATCGCGGTCATATCCGACCTGGTGACACGCAAAATGAGATTACCTGGCATGATGCGCTCAATAAACAGCACTGTCCGTTCATACGCCTGCACCCTGGCAGGCGCTATAATCTTCTGGCGCTCCGACTTCAGATCAGCCAGATGACTGTTCTGCATGTTCTCAAGGAAAGTCTTGATGATAATAAAAACGATGATGAAAACAATCAGTGAGGGCAAAGTATATTTCAATATCTCAAGGAATGTTTGCATATTTGTTGCCCTTTTATGTTTATGCAAATTTCAGCAATTCCTGAAATTAAACAGGTAAAATCCGTTGAATAAAAAAAATTAATATCACTATATTTGTCAGCCTGAAAAATCATTGTATAGTATGGTACAATTATCAAGAAGGGTCATTCAAATGGGTGAATCGAAGACGCTTGCCATGACCAGGATGAGCAGGGAATTACAATCACAGGGACATGATGTCATCAACCTGAGTATCGGTCAGCCTGACTTTAACACGCCCGATTATATAAAAGAAGCCGCCAAAGAAGCCGTCGACCGGAATTTCACTTTTTATCCGCCCGTTCCCGGCTATGAAGACCTGAGGGAGGCCATCAGCAATAAATTCAAAAGGGATAACAACCTCAGCTATTCCCCCCAGCAGATTGTGGTCAGCAATGGTGCCAAGCAATCCATAGCCAATGCCGTATTGTGTCTTGTCGACCCTGGTGATGAGGTGCTGCTGCCGGCTCCCTACTGGGTGAGTTATCCTGAGATAGTAAAACTTGCCGGAGGTAAGCCTGTCGTTATTCCGACGTCTGTCGACAATGATTATAAAGTCACACCGGAGCAAATTGAGGCGGCTATGACGCCAAACACCAAATTATTCATTTTCTCCAGCCCCTGTAATCCCTCGGGTACGGTATATACGCGGGACGAACTCGAAAGTATGGCAAAAGTCATAGCCCGCCACGAGAATATCCACATCATCTCGGATGAGATTTACGAATACATCAATTTCTGCCGCAAGCATGAAAGCATCGGGCAATTTGGTTTCATTCACGACAAGGTGATCACTGTCAACGGCGTGTCAAAGGGTTTTGCCATGACCGGCTGGCGTCTGGGTTACCTCGGGGCATCACTACCCATTGCCAGGGCATGTGAAAAGCTGCAGGGGCAAATGACGTCAGGTGCCTGTACCATCTCACAGAAAGCCGCACTGAAAGCCGTCAGCGTCAGCCCTGAAATGTCCGACGACCTGAAAAAAATGGTAAAAACCTTCCGGGAACGACGCGATCTGATGCTCCAACGCCTTGGAGACATCCCGTGTATCAAAACCAATACACCCCAGGGTGCTTTTTATATTTTTGCAGATATAAGGGAGCTCATCGGCAGGCATAATGGTGACATGACCATCAATAGCAGCGAAGATTTCTGCTCCTACCTGCTAAAACATTTTTATGTGGCTCTGGTGTCCGGAGCCGCCTTCGGAATGCCTGAATGTGTGCGTATTTCTTACGCCACCTCCACCGGATTGCTGACAGAGGGCATGAACCGGATACATCAGGCCATCATGAAATTATCATAAGTAAACAAAATGAAGTGATGCTGACCAGTGAGCAAATAACGTCGTTTTTTGAAACCCTGCCGGCAAAAAAAATCCTTATTGTCGGTGATGTAATGATCGATGCCTATATCTGGGGTCATGTCGACCGTATCTCACCTGAAGCACCGGTGCCTGTGGTAAAAGTGAACAAACGGTCGAGCATGCTTGGCGGCGCAGCTAATGTCGCACTGAATATAAAAGCCCTGGGGGCACACCCCCTGCTCTGTTCCGTCATCGGCAATGATAGCAGGGGCGATGAATTCCTGCACCTGCTCGAACAGGAAGCCATCACCGGTGAAGGAATCATTCGAAGCAAGAAAAGGCTGACTACTACCAAATTCAGGGTGATAGGTAATAGTCACCAGCTCATCAGGGTGGATGAAGAAGCCGACAACGATCTGGACCAGGAAGAATACGCCAAGCTGTTTTACCGTTTTGAAAAGCTTCTGTCGGAAAATCAATTTGATGCGATCATCATACAGGATTACAACAAAGGCGTTCTTTCATTACCTGTCATCAACCGCATCATCACCACGGCTAATGAAAGGGGTATACCCTTAGCGGTTGACCCAAAAAAAAGAAACTTCGACCACTACAGGGATCTCATGCTGTTCAAGCCTAACCTGAAAGAGCTGCTCGACGGTTGCAGGGCTGATATCGACATCGAAGATATGGAGGCTCTCCGTAAAACCGTTCTGGATTTCCAACTGGAAAAAAATATCATGAACATCCTGGTCACTCTATCGGAACGTGGCGTTTTCCTGTCAACCAAAGAAAAAGATACCATTAATACGTACCACATCCCGGCCCATATCAGGACGATTGCCGATGTGTCGGGTGCCGGTGACACGGTTGTCAGCGTAGCCTCACTCTGTATGGCCTCTCATTTCTCACCTTATGATACAGCCACTATTTCAAACCTCGCCGGAGGCCTCGTCTGTGAATATGTCGGGGTGGTGCCTGTCAATAAGGACCGATTCATTAAAGAAGTAAAAGGATTGTACTGCATTGACTGAAATACCTTTCACAGGATCCGGGATCGTGCTTAAGCAACAGATGATATGCCACGGAATGCAAAAAATAATATTCACTAAATTTGCGGATGTAATTCAACATCCATAAAAATAAAAATTTTCACCACTCGTTATTAAGCATATAATTGCCTTTCACTTGAAGATTTGCAGACTCATACTGACCATCACCCTCCTCACGGCATTTTTTTATACACAGCAAGTCTCAGGGCAGATGACCAAAAAAGTCCTCAATCTGCAATGGTACGACAATGTACCTTACCATTTTGGTTTCAGTCTGGATGTCAACCAGATGTTTTTTACCATCAAGCCGACAAGTGATCTGCAAAAGATATGGTACCAGGGCTTGAAGCTTCCCGATTTCAACGCTGATTCGGCCCGTGTCCTCGTACTGGAAAACCTGAATACGTTCGGATTTACCATCGGTATCGTGTCAAATCTGCGCATAAGCGAATACTTTGACCTGAGGTTCGTGCCTGACCTGGCTTTCGGGGAACGCGATCTCATTTATAAAATCCAGGCGCTGACAAACGGCACGGAAAAGGAATTCAAACAGACTAAAAAAGTCTATTCGACCTATGTGGATTTTCCCCTTCATATTAAATATAAATCCAAACGTTATAATAATGCCAGAGCCTATATCCTGGCCGGAATGAAGTACAGCCTTGACCTGGCCTCCGAAGCCAAGAAAAACCAGGATGAACTGGATAACAAACATGTACGGCTGAATAAAAATGACATCCTGGCCGACGTCGGTGTCGGATGGGACTTCTATACCACCTATTTCAAATTCGGTGTGGAGATTAAAATGTCGTACGGCCTGACCAACATTCTTGTCAGGGAACAAAACATTTATACCTCTTCCATCGATAAACTGACATCCAAAATATTCCAGCTTTCCTTCACATTTGAATAATGATTATGAAACGAAACTTTTTTTTCATATTTTTACTTCACAAATAGATTTAATCTCATGGGGGAAAACGAACTTTTTAACATCATCATCAGCAAAGGATCACTAAAACAGGGTGTTTACAACCACACCTTCAGCACATTTAAACTGTTCAAGAAAATTCTCGCGTCGCTGTCGGAGGAATATAGCCGGCTTGACATTCAGAAACAACAAAGCATCCCCTTTGTGTATTCCGATAAAGGTGACTTTCAATTCGAGCTGGAATTTGCCGGTGACATGCTGATTTTCATGATGCACACCAACATCTTCGAATTCTCACGATATCATGAGGTGATGAAAACACAGTACATTCGCGATGACAAAGAGCGGTCGTACTGTGGCATGATCAACATTTACAACTTCCTGGCCGACTCATTCAGGTACAACCGTTTTAACGATGTGGGCTACCTCATCGGACGTATCTTCATCAATAAGGACCTGCACTATTTCATCGAGGGTAAACGTGAGATCGGATACCTGTTCAATAATTTCGGCCAGGCGGTGATGGACGAAAGGGCGGCACGCCAGATCATTGAGTCAGCCATTCTGTATACGGTCAATTTCGATTTGCTGACCCCACCCTTTGAAAATGTGAAAGAGGTGACCGTACAGGATCTGCTAAACACTCTCGACAGCATGAAGATCAAAACGGGCAAGCGTCTGGGATTCAAATTCCAGGGTGACCATGAAGAGCTGACGTTACCGTCGCCATGATATCATCCGAGTCTATCCCCGGGATCATGGATAAGCTGTCAGGGCGATCTCTCCGGTAAGGTGTCAAAGGGCCTCATATAAAATTTTATCCCCTCTGTTTGTGTGAAGCAAAAAAAGTTCTACATTTGCACTCCCGTAACAGGATTAAATCGGGCCCGTTCGTCTAGGGGTTAGGACGTCAGGTTTTCATCCTGGTAACAGGGGTTCGATTCCCCTACGGGCTACTCAAACAAAACATCAAACCATGGCCGATCATCCATCAGCAATAAAACGGATCCGACAGGAGAAAAGCCGTAAGGAACATAACCGCTATTATGCCAAGACCATGCGTCATGCCATCCGTACGTTCAGGAGCCTCACCAGCAAGAAGGAAGCTGAGGAGCAGTTGCCGGCATTGATCTCGCTGATCGATAAAAATGCCAAACGCTCCATTATCCATAAGAACAAAGCCTCGAACCTTAAATCGAAGCTGACAAAACATCTGGAAACACTCTCCTGATTTAAAGATATTTTTTCCGGCAAAAAGCCTTTTCCTGAAAGAAAAGGCTTTTTTTATGGTCACAATCCGGCTCATTTTTGGATTAACAACTGTGATCCATGGAAAACGACACTACATATCTGCCTATCAACTGCTGGGCTGAAGATGACCGTCCACGTGAGAAGCTTCTGCTCAAGGGCAAGCACACCCTCAGTGATGCGGAGCTCCTGGCCATTCTGCTCGGTTCAGGCAGCCAGCACCTGTCGGCCGTCGACCTGGCCAAAGAAATCCTGCACCGGGTCCATGGGAACCTCATTGAGCTGTCGAAGCTCACCGTCAGCGATCTGAAAAAAATACACGGCGTGGGACCGGCCAAAGCCGTGACCATTCTGGCGGCCCTGGAGCTGGGCCGGCGCCGCCGGGCCTCAGAGGTCGTCGACAGAAAAAAAATCCAAAGCAGCCATGATGCTTTTGAGGTGTTCCAAAGCAAAGTGGCGGAAAAAAACTATGAAGCTTTCTGGATCATGCTTTTGAACCGGGCTAACCGCATCCTCGCCATCGAAAAGATAAGCGATGGCGGCATCTCGGGTACCGTGGCCGATCCCAAGAAGATATTTAAACTCGCCCTCGACCACTATGCCTCCTGCATCATCCTGTGCCATAACCATCCCTCGGGCAACACTGATCCCAGTCAGGCCGATATCCAGCTGACACACAAACTGATCGAAGCCGGTAAATTTCTCGATCTGGAAATACTTGATCATGTGATTGTCGGTGACGAAAACTATTATAGCTTTGCAGATGAAGGCAAGATTTAGCCTGTTCCGATTCGTTATTGTACTGATTCAGGGGAATATAATGTAGTATGACGGCATGATCAAAGTTCTCTCTGTCGTAGGAGCCAGGCCGCAGTTCATCAAGGAGGCGGCCATTCACCGTGTCATCACCGGCCAGTACCATCATGCCATTAGGGAGATCATCCTGCACACCGGTCAACATTACGATGAAAACATGTCGGGGATATTCTTCACCGGCTTGCAGCTGCCCGTACCGGATTATAATCTCAATGCCGGTCCGGGGACGCATGGCCGCCAGACAGCCAAAATGATATCCGGCATCGAAAAAACCGCCCTTCAGGTCCAACCCGACCTCATCATGCTTTATGGCGATACCAACTCCACGCTGGCGGGAGCCCTCGCCGCCTCCAAGCTTCACGTTCCCATTGCACATGTGGAGGCAGGATTGCGTTCGCACGATAAATCCATGCCCGAGGAAATCAACAGGGTGGTGTGCGATCACCTCTCCGCTTTTCTCTTCTGCCCTACCCTCACCGCCATCAATAACCTCGCCGGAGAGGGCATAAACATACGCACCACACCCCCCTTTGATATCAATCATCCCCTCACCATCCTGTCTGGCGACGTGATGTACGATCATGTGATTCACTATGCCCGGCAAGCCGAGACCACGTCGTCCATCCTGGACGATAACCGTTTGTCATCGGGTGAATACATCCTGGCTACGGTTCACCGCGATCACAATACCGACCAGCCCCATCGCCTCAATGCCATTTTCAGAGCCCTCCATGGCCTGTCGGCTGAGCATCGCATCCCCGTGGTCATACCCCTGCACCCCAGAACATCCAAATTGCTAAAGAAAAGCCTTGACACCAGACTGTATCATGATATGACGGGCGATCCCATGGTCAGGATCATGCCCCCCCTTTCTTTTTTCGACATGCTCAAGCTTGAGAGACATGCCAGGATCATCCTGACCGATTCAGGTGGCGTGCAAAAGGAAGCCTACTTTTTTAACAAACCAGTTATCATTCTGCGGTCTGTGACGGAATGGACCGAAATCATTGACAACCAGGCCGGGGTGCTGACCGATACCGATGAGCAACAAATCCATGACGCTTACCGGCGGCTGGTGTCGTCCTCAACGCCAGGCTTTCCCAAAGTCTTCGGCGATGGCAAAGCCGCTGAATGCATCTGTCAGACTATCGTGGATGCACTTTGAAGGAGCCTTATGTGACAGCCCTGCCTGTTATTTTCATTTTGAAGGATTTTTAATTTGCAGTGTAAAATATATTTTCTAATTTTGCACTCCTTTTTCACCTTTAAAAAGATTTAAAACGCTTGTGAGATGTTGAATCAATACGAAACCGTTTTCATCATGACGCCGGTGCTGTCGGATGAACAAATGAAGGAGACGGTTGAAAAATTCAGTTCGTTGCTAAAAGAGAAGGGTGCTACCATTATTTTTGAAAATAACTGGGGCCTGCGTAAACTGGCCTATCCCATACAAAAGAAATCATCGGGTTTCTATCACCTCATCGAGTTCAAAGCCGAAGCAGAGGTGATTAAAGACCTTGAGACAGCTTATAAACGCGATGAACGCGTCCTGCGCTTTCTTACCGTCAGTCTTGACAAACATGCCATTACTTACAATGAAAAGAAACGCTCAAAAAAGGATGCGAACAAAATGCCTGAATTGAAAGAGGAAGAATAATCCATCCAATAAACAAAGAACAGCAAAATGACAAACCAGGGCAATTCAGAAATTAAATATTTAACGCCGATTGCCGTCGATATAAAAAAGAAAAAGTATTGCCGTTTCAAAAAACTCGGCATCAAATATATCGACTATAAAGATGCTGATTTCCTGTTGAAATTTGTGAATGAGCAGGGTAAGATACTGCCCCGGCGTATTACCGGCACCTCAACAAAATACCAGAAGAAAGTGGCACAAGCCATTAAAAGGGCACGGCATCTCGCCTTATTACCCTATGTGGCCGATTTGTTAAAATAGGGAGGATGTTATGGAGGTCATTCTTAAAAAAGATGTTGCCAATGTCGGGCATGCCAACGATGTGGTTAATGTGAAACGGGGTTATGCCCGTAATTACCTTATTCCGCAAGGTTTTGCCATCCTGGCCACACCGGCGAACAAAAAGGTGCTGTCTGAAACTGTCAGACAAAGGGCCTTTAAAGAAGAGAAACTGAAGAAAGAAGCCGAAGCTTTGGCCAAAGCCATTGAAAATATCACCGTAAAAATAGGCGCCAAAGCCGCTTCCACGGGCCGCATCTTCGGTTCGGTCAACGCTCTTCAGATTGCCGACGCTATCAAGGAGCAATTCAATTATGAGATCGACAGGAAAAAAATCATCGTCGATGGTGAATCGATAAAAGATCTGGGTACCTATAAAGCCACGCTTCACCTGTACAAGAATATCCAGGTCACCATTAATTTTGAGGTTTTCGCCGAGTAACCCGGCGGATCTTTCGGAAAACCCGGTGACAGGAGCGGTTTGATCAGGTCACCGGTTTTTTTTATTTTTGTCCTTGTGCTTTCACATGCAGCCCATGTTATCCAAAGGTCAGATCAAGCGCTTAAACACCTTAAAACACGGCAAGTACAGAACGGCCTACGGCGAATTCATTGCCGAAGGCAGCAAGCTGGTTGGTGAGCTGTTAAACAGTTCCTTCCGTGTGAAAGCCGTTTATGCTACCGCTCCCTGGCTGGAGCGTCACCGTGATTTGTTACAATATGCCCGTGTTGAGACCTTCTGCGTGACGGCGGCCGAGCTTGAACGCATCACATTGCTGACCACAGCCCCTGACGTGCTGGCTGTCGTCGAAATCACCGCTTACGAACCCGTTCTGCCTGACTTTTCCGCAGGTCCGGCGCTGGTGCTCGATGACATCCGCGATCCCGGCAACCTCGGTACCATCATCCGCACCGCCGACTGGTTCGGATTCAAAACCATTTTCTGTTCTCCTCATTGCGTGGATGTATTCAATCCCAAGGTCGTTCAGGCCACCATGGGCTCCATTGCCAGAGTGAAAGTCATTTACACTGACCTTATTACCCTCCTGGAAAAAATCCATCCCGATGTTGTCGTATATGGAGCAATGACGGATGGTGAAAATATTGTTAATATGACGCTCAGCAATCATAGCCTGATCGTTATCGGGAATGAATCCAATGGTATATCTCCTGCCGTTCTACCATTCATAAAAAAAAGAATCTCTGTTCCTTCTTACTCTCCCGGCACATCCAACACGCCCGAGTCACTGAATGCCGCCATAGCGTGCGCAATTATCTGTTTTGAGTTCAGAAGAAAAACAACCTGTAAAGTGATGGTGTAAAAATATTTTCATTTTTAAAAAACTTTATTTAAAAAGCACTTGCTTTTTACATTTGTATTTGTTATATTTGTGTCCCTTTCAATACCCAACCTATGGATAACAATAATTTCACAAATTATCATATTGAAGAATTAAAAAGATTCGAAAATCTTTCCGAGAGAACAAAAAATGTTTGCCTCAAAGGTTCTTTAGACAACCTGAAAAAAATTCTTCTCTATTACCTGAAGAACGGTAATTTTAAAAAAATACGGAATTGCGGTGAAAAGACCAACAAGGAACTGATCCGCTTATCGGAAAAATACATTACACTGTATGGGGTCACTATCGACGATCTGGAGGTAAGCGAAGAAAGTGAAATTTTTGAACGGTTTAAATTCTTCTGTTACGAAACCTATGGTATACCTTCCGTCGAAACGGAGGTTTTCCGTGAAAGCTTTTTCAGCAAGAAATTTCCCTACTTTAAGTACATCCTTTTGATCCTGAAAATGATCCTCAATGACCGGGAGTTCTTTATCTTTCAGCATAATTTCGGTTTTCTGACCAACACCGAGAAAATGACCCTACAATCCATTGGAGACCTTTATGATATCACCAGGGAACGGATCAGGCAAATAGCCCAGATGATCCCTTACAAGCTCGAAGATGCCATTGCCCGTCTCACCAGCGAACAGGATTACCTGAAGAATTACTTTCATTACGACCTGGATATCCGTGCCGATTATATCCTGATCAATTTGATGACAGCCAGGGAGATCAACAGGATGGAAGAACTTGAGTTCACGGCTAAATTCTATGCCCTGATATTCTCCCTGCTCTATGTGAAGAGTTACACCATGTTCCAGGATAAGGAAAAAATCTTTGATAACTATTTTCTTGTAAAAAACGACCTCGCCAAACAATTCCGTTTTGCCGATTTCTTCAATGACTTGCAACAGCGGCTGGAACAAAGGATAGAAAATACTTATACCGAAGACTTTGATCAATTGGTCAGTCAATATCTGAAATCGCCCGATGCGGCCGTTTTCAAACGGGTGAAGCCCATTTGCAGAAACATTGCCAAGATAGAGCTGAACCTTGACATCAATAAAGAGAACCAGTTCATTTTCCCGCGGAACACCCTGGTCAAACTATCCGAGTACATCATCTCCATACTTGTCGAAGCGGGACGTCCCATACATCTGAAAGAAATACACCGCGAGCTCGCACGTGTGTCACACAAAGCCCCTCATAACATCGAATCGCTGCGGTCGTCCATACTTAGTATTGATGATATCGTGGCCATCGGCAAAACAAGCACCTATGCCCTGAAACAGTGGGGTGATATTAAAACAGGCACCATTAAGTCACTGGTTAAGGAGTACCTTATGAAGTTCGATGAACCTCGTCATATTACCGATATTACCGAGTACGTGACACGATACAGAAAAACTACGGATAAGAACATCCTTTCAAACCTGAAGCTTGATAAGACAAAAACATTTGTTTTCTTCAAAAAGAGTTACATCGGCCTCAGGTCAAAAAAGTACAAACACATGCCCTCCAGGTATGGTCAGCTGAAGTTACTGTGATTCGAAACCGACCATCGAATATGTGATGAAAATAAGATTTCCGGTAAAACAGAATGGGACCATGAACGTTTTAATGAAAACCATAGTCTATTAAAATAATAATGATGCTGCTCGAGGTTATTATTGTCGCGGTAATTATGCTTGCTCTGGCATTTGCCGGATTTGGGGTTAAGATGATCTTTAAAAAGAAGGGGCAGTTTGTGAAGCATTGCAGCAGCATTGATCCGGTGACAGGTAAACCATTCGAATGCGTGTGCGGCGGGGATGAGAAGGTGGCATGCCTGAACAGGAAAGACCGGCCATCCTGATACCTTGTTACTTCAAAGGATAAAGGCTCTCCCGGTCTTCCGGAAAATACTTCAATCCTCCTCTACGAGGATTTTTTTTATGCCTTCAGTCATGAATGTCTCCATCTGTCCGCCGGGACCTGAATAGATAAAATAGGCATTCAGTTCAGGATGTTTTTCAAGAAATGCCCTGGCCTTGTCGAGGCCCATGACCATGAAAGCGGTGGCATAAGCATCGGCCGTGGCACAGTCACCCGCCATGACGGTGACGCTGAGCAGCGGGTGGGTCACAGGATAGCCTGTGGCCGGATCAATGGTATGGGAGTACCTTATGCCGTCGACCTCATAGTACTTCCGGTAATTGCCCGATGTCGACAAAGCTTCATTTTTCACTGCGACCACTGCCTTCACCTCGCGTTCGTCCTGTTGGTTTCTGGCCGGCCGTTCAATTCCCACATGCCACTTTTCGCCACCGGGTTTAGTTCCTCTGGCCAGCACTTCACCACCCACGTCAATAATGTATGATGTGATGCCATGGTGTTCGAGAAAAGTACCGATCAGATCGACGGTGTAACCCTGTGCGATGGCATCGAAATCGATCGTCATATGAGGATTTTGCTTCACCACGCGGCCATTCTCCAGATGCACCCCGCGGTAGTTCACCAGCCGGCGCAGGCTGTCGATGGCTGACGTGTCGACCCTCATCACCGGTTTGACACCGAAACCCCATGCGTTAACCAGGGGTCCCACAGTCACATCGAAGGCACCTTGCGTGGTTTCCGATACTTCCATGGATTTCCTGAAGATGTCCGCAAAAATGCTGTCAACCCTCACGATGGTATCATTGTCATTGATCCGCGAAATGATAGAACCGGGCTGATACCTCGAAACCGACCGGTCAACGGCAGCCAGCAGCGAGTCGATCTCTTTCCCGTAATCGCGATTCCGGAGATCATAATAGGTCACCACATAATAGGTGCCCTGGGCTTCACCGGAGAATCTGGCAGGCCTGTGACATGAGGTCAATGCCAGGACCACCGTCAGACCAAAAAAAAATTTACGGATCATTTCAGAATCAACCTCCAAAGTCGTCAAAAGCTATCATTTCAGGCGGCACACCGTAATCGTCGAGCATCTTCAGTACCGCCTGGTTCATCAGCGGCGGACCACACAGGTAATACTCCACCTCCTCCGGTTCAGGGTGATATTTTAAATAGTTATCCAGTATGACCTGGTGGATAAAACCGGTGTAACCGTTCCAGTTGTCCTCAGGCAAAGGTTCGGAAAGTGCGACATAAAAACTGAAGCTGGGGAATTCCTTTTCTATCTCCCGGAATTCATCGATGTAAAAGAGTTCGCGCAATGAGCGGCCGCCGTACCAGAAAGTCGTTTTACGGGTCGATTTAAGGGTATGAAACAGATGGAAGATATGCGATCGCATGGGGGCCATCCCTGCCCCGCCACCGATGAACATCATTTCGCGCCGGGTGTCCTTGATAAAAAACTCGCCATAAGGTCCTGAAACGGTGACTTTGTCGCCAGGTTTTCTCGAGAAGATATAGGACGAGCAGATGCCCGGGTTGACTTTCATGAACGCATTGGTTTTCCTGTCGATGGGAGGTGTGGCAATGCGCACGTTGAGGATGATCTGATTGCCTTCGGCCGGGGAATTGGCCATGGAATAGGCACGTGAGACCGGCTCGTCGTTTTTCATCCGCAGATCCCACAGCCTGAACCTGTCCCATTCATCGCGGAATTTCTCCTCCACATGAATATCCGTAGCATAGTTCACTTCACAGGGAGGCACCTCGATCTGAATATAGCCACCGGAGCGGAAATCCAGACTCTCACCTTCAGGCAGCCGGATGACAAATTCCTTAATAAATGTCGCGACATTATGATTTGAGATCACTTCACAATCCCATTTCTTTATGCCGAATATCTCCGGGGGCACCACGATGCTCATATCCTGCCTCACCTTGACCTGGCAGGCCAGACGCCAGTTGTTCAGCTGCTCTTTACGTGTAAAGAAACCTGTCTCCGTAGGCAGTATCGATCCGCCACCGGCAGTGACACGGCAGCGGCAGGTGCCGCAGGTGCCACCGCCACCACAAGCCGAAGGCAGGAAGATCTTTTCAACAGACAGAGTGGTCAATAAGTTTGATCCGGGCAGTGTCTCAACGGTTTTATCATCATTAATCGTGATGGTGACCTTACCCCTGGGCGTCAGCTTCATCCTGGCATAAAGCAGCATGGCGATAAGGAGCAGAATGACGAACAGAAAAACAATGACACTGATGACGATAATGGTTCCAATGCCGAGGCCCAGGATGATATGTAATGACGTTGTGATCATGGCGGTGACATATTATAGCTTAATGCCCAGGAACATCATGAAAGCAATGGCCATCAGGCCTGTGACAATGAAAGCCAGTCCCAGGCCACGCAGGGGCTTGGGTACATTGGAATAATGCAGCTTCTCCCTGATGGCCGCTATGGCGATGATCGCCAGGGCCCATCCGATGCCTGATCCCAGACCGAAAACACCCGCCTCGGCCACCGTCTGGTACTCCCTCTCCTGCATAAACAGGGAGCCGCCCAGGATGGCACAGTTGACGGCTATCAGGGGCAGGAAGATACCCAATGAATTATAAAGGGCCGGCGAGAAACGCTCAATGACCATCTCGACCAGCTGCACGATGGAGGCAATGACAGCGATGAACATAATAAAACTCAGAAAGCTCAGGTCGAGGCCAGCCAGCTTAGGACTGATCCAGGTGAGCGCACCCGGGAGTAACATGTATTTGTTGATCAGAAAATTGACCGGCACTGTAATGAACTGAACGAAGATCACTGCCAGCCCCAGACCCGCAGCCGTCTTTACCGATTTGGAAATAGCCAGGTAGGAACACATACCGAGAAAATAGGCGAACACCATGTTCTCGATAAAGATCGACTTGACAAATAAATTCAGGAGACCTTCCATGATCCTGTGTGTTAAATGTGATGTTTATTTATCCTCGATCAGTTCTTTATTTCTTGACCGTTGTATCCAAATGATGATCCCGACAAAGATCAGCGCCATGGGCGGCAAAATGGCCAGTCCGTTATTCTTGTATCCAAATTCATAAAAAGAGGCCGGGACGACCTGGTAACCCCACAGGGTGCCTGACCCGAGCAGCTCCCTGAAGAAAGCCACGACGATCAGTATCAGGGCATAGCCTGTTCCGTTGCCTATGCCATCGAGAAATGAAGGCCAGGGTTTGTTGGCCATGGCAAAAGCTTCCAGCCGCCCCATCAGAATGCAGTTGGTGATGATCAGTCCGACAAAGACCGACAGTTGCTTGCTCACATCGTACGTGAAAGCCTTCAGAAGCTGGTCGACGATAATGACTAAGGCGGCTATGACCACCAACTGAACGATAATGCGGATGCGGGGAGGGATAGAGTTCCGGATAAGCGAAATAATGACATTTGACAGTGCCACCACCACAATGACCGAAATGGCCATGACAAAGGCGGGCTTAAGTTTCACCGTCACCGCCAGAGCCGAACAGATACCCAGGACCTGGACGGTGATGGGATTGTTCTTGTTCAGGGGTCCCCGTATCAGTTTCATGTTGGCCGGTGAGAATAACGGTTCTCTTACTTTCTTTTCACCATTCATTATTTCTTGTTTTTTTCAAAAAAGGGCACATAGGGTTCAAGGCAATCCTTCAGCATTTTGGCGACGCCATTACTCGTAATCGTTCCTCCCGAGACGGCATCGACACCATGTTTCACGTTTATCTTACTGTTTTTAACGCCACCTTTAACAACTGCCACGGACACAAAATGGCCCTTCTCATCGAAAATCTGTTTCCCGTCGAACTGGTTGGCGAAGGCCGGTGTGGAAATTTCAGCGCCCAGCCCCGGTGTTTCCTTTTCATTGCCGAAATTGGCCCCTGCAATGGTATTCATATCATCCCTGAAAGCGATGTTACCATAAATGGGACCCCAGAGGCCTTTACCCAAGAGAGGGACAATATAATATGTTGTCGTGTCGACATGTGCCACATACAGCGGGAGCAAAGGTGCCGGGGCAGTGGTGTCGTTCATGTACTTAGCCATCTTGGCCTGTTCCTCCTTAAGATTGATGTTAAACGCCCTGACATCGCCTTTGGTGAATTTCCCTTCATGGTATATGCTCACCACCCGACCCTTGGGATCGACCACCAGTTCATCGGTGATATACTTGTCGAACAACGCTTCGGCCTCGGTTTTGGCTGCCGGCATATGAATAGACGCCAGTATATTCTGTATCTTCTCCACGCGGATGTTTTCCTCCTGATAGGGTTTGAGAAGACTGGCGGCAGCTGAAAGCAGTATGGCCACCACGACCACCATCACTGAAGCGTAGATAAAAATATACCGGTTACTGAACATTGCCAGGGTTGATATAAAGTGTCATTGTCATATACTCGCGGTTTGAACCGTCAAGGATTTCTTCAACCGTTTGAGCCTTCGTTTTATATTAGCCTGTATGATATAATAATCAATCAATGGTGCAAAGACATTCATGAAAAGGATGGCCAGCATGACGCCTTCAGGGTATCCGGGATTGACGACACGTATCAGTATGGCAAAAACACCGATCAGGAATCCGTAAATATATTTCCCTTTATTTGTCTGGACGGCGGTTACGGGGTCGGTAGCCATGAACACCGCGCCGAAGGCGAAGCCTCCCATGATGAGATGCTCGTAGGCCGGTATCTTCATGTATTCATTCGCTCCCACGGCATTAAAAAGCAATCCCATGAGATAGCCTCCGAGAAAGACCGTCAGCATGATGCGCCAGTTGCCGATGCCGGTGAACAGCAGGATGAGCGCTCCGATGAGAATGGCCAGTGTGGAGGTCTCGCCGATGGAACCGGGGATGCTCCCCAGGAACATGTCGGAGACCGGCGGTATTTTGTCGAACTGTCCTATCATGGCATGACTCAGAGGTGTGGCGCCCGAGATGGCGTCACCCATATGGGCTATCCAGATCTTGTCGCCGCTCATATCGCCCGGATAGGCAAAAAACAGAAAAGCACGCGCCACCAGCGCCGGGTTGAGGATGTTCATCCCTGTCCCGCCAAACACCTCCTTGCCGATGATGACGGCGAAGGCAGTGGCAATGGCTAATTCCCACAACGGTATCTCGGGCGGGACAATCAACGGGATGAGTATACCCGTGACTAAAAAACCCTCGTTGACCTCGTGTCCACGTATCTGGGCCACGGCAAATTCTATCCCCAGCCCCACAACGTAAGAAACAATAACGATGGGCAGGAATCTGAGAAAACCGTACCAGAACTGGCTCCAGAACCCCGCCGTCACACCATGGGAGAGATAGTGCCAATGTCCGATGTTCCATATCCCGAACAGCATCGGTGGCAAAAGAGCGATCACCACCACCGCCATGGTTCGTTTCAGGTCGATGGCATCACGGATGTGGCTGCCGTTCACCGTCACCCTGTCGGGTGTGTAAAGGAAGGTATCAAAGGCATCATAGGTGGAGTGAAACTTCTCCAGCCTGCCTCCTTTTTCAAAATGAGGACGTATCTTATCGAGATATTTCCTGAGAAAGTCCATCAAAACATGGTTGTAAAGATAATGTGTATCGTCGTCAGCTCATTTCCTTTCTCACCAGATCGAGACCTTCCCTCACGATCTGTTGAATATTCATTTTCGACGTGTCGACAAATTCGCACAGGGCGAAATCCTCTTCTTCCACTTCATATATCCCGAGATTTTCCATAAGATCAATATCTTTGGCCAATATCGCCTTGATGAGGTTGACAGGATAAATATCTATCGGGAAGACCTTTTCAAAATAACCCGTCATAACGATGGGTCTGACTGCGCCGTTCATATTCGTATCGAGCCGGTATTTCCTGGCGGGTGCGAGCCAGGCAGGGAAGCTTCTGCTTGTGCTGTATTTCCGCCACCCCGGCATAGCCCATCCCAGGAACTCACGGCGATGCCCTTCGGGTATCACCGTCACCTGGTGATCATAGAATCCCAGATAACCGTCATGTTCTATCCTGGCACCTGTGAGCACATGACCGCTGATAAACCGTAATTCGGCGCCGGAGAGGTTATTTTCCACAATCTCACCAATGGAAGTGCCCCTGACAATGCGATAATAACATGGTTTCAGCACCTCCGATCCCGTCAGGGCAATGATCGCGGAGGCATCATAACGACCCTGCCTGAAAAGCCTGCCGATGGTTATGACATCCTGTGGCCGGAGATACCACACCACCTCACCTTTATTGACGGGGTCCAAATGATGAATCTGAGTGCCTGCATTTCCTGCCGGATGAGGGCCTGAAAAAAAATTAATTCGGACACCCTGTGCCTTGAGAAAAACTTCCGACCTGTTTTTATTGGCATCAAGATTCAGGTGAACGACACCGGGTGTTAACCTGATCAGAGCATCCAGGCCTGTCTGGAACGATTCAGCCTGTCCTTCCACAATAAAATCCATATCCGGGGCGAGGGGAGCCGTATCGAAGCATGAGACGAATATGGCTTTGGGTACATCGTCGGGGTTGGCCACGATACCATAAGGTCTTTGCCGTAACACAGGCCACACACCGCTTTGCAGCAGTTTGCCGGCGATGTCCCGGCGCTCCATCCCCGCCGGTTCTTCGCGGCCGAAATCTACATAGGTGATATCCTTTTCAGCTTCGATCCTGACTTCGAGCAACACCCTCTTCTCACCCCTCACGACACCGGTGATCGTGCCGCTGACAGGGGAGGCAAACAGAATTTTCTCCCTGTATTTATCCCTGAACAAAGGCGTCCCGGCCAGAACGGCGTCACCTTCCTTCACCAGCAGCTTTGGGAAAAGACCATGAAAATCGGGAGGCTTCACAGCATAACGGTAACAGGGTTTCGCCACGATCACTTTTTCCGGTTCACCAAGCAGGTGTATATCGAGTCCCCGTTTAATTTTTATTACTTTTGGCATCTCAATAATTCTGTGTCGGGAATGTGAAGCATCGAATCCATGCAGACCACCGGCGGTAAAATAACTATCATCGCGCAAATTTATTCAGAAATATTTAAATCCAAAGAAAATTGTAACATTAATCAATCCGCTACTGCCATATCCTGAACAAAGTGATCAAGGTTTCAATTTTTTATCACCTATGAGCAGTTCCCGGATCAGATAAAACCTATGAAACATCATATTCTGTATATTGTCCTGGCGTTTGCATCCTGCCTGCCGGTTTTAGCACAGGAGGGTCCTGACTATTACAAGGCCGATTTTTTCAGGTATCACAATCACCTCTATAAAAAAAATATCAAAACTGTTTTGCTGTACCGGGTCGGATGGGAACTCTCATTACCCTTGGTACAGACGGGTACCGGTGAGAAGCTTCATCTCTCCTTCGATGATCTTGACGCCGATGTGAAGAATTACGGCTATACCCTCATTCATTGTGATGCCAACTGGACTCCAAGCGATCTGAAACCCAACGAGTACCTCGACGGGTTCATGGAGGCACCCATCAGGGACTATCACTCCTCGTTTAACACCATACAGCCTTACACCCATTACGATCTCATCATACCGAATGAAGATATGACATTCAAATTGTCAGGCAATTATCTCCTCAAGGTGTTCGAAAACGACACATCCGATGTGGCCATCACCTTGCGTTTCATGGTTTCCGATCCCCGTGTCAACGTCGAGGGACATGTCAAAAGGGATGTCAACGTGGAAGAAAGAAATTACCGTCAGCAGGTCACCTTCACCCTCGACACCAAAGGTTTCGATATTTATGAGCCCTACCGCAACCTGAAGGTGGTCATCATGCAGAATTACCGCACTGACAATGCCATCACCAACCTCAAACCGATGATGGTGAACGGCGATCTGCTCGACTACACCTACGACTCGGGTAACACGTTCGACGGCGCCAATGAATTTCGCAACATCGACATTAAAAGTCTGCGCTATCAGTCGGCACGTATCAAATCGTTTGATTTCGAAAACCGTCAAAACCAGATCTACCTCTGGGATGATGATCCCAGGACTTTCAAAGTATACCGGACGGAAGACGATATCAACGGCAACAGGCTGATCAGCTGCGACGAAGGTGACGACCCAGGTGCGGACTGTGATTATGCCGAGGTCAATTTCCACTTGGCTTACCCCACCCCGCTCCCCGGAGGCAATCTTTACATTTTCGGCGCCCTCACCAACTGGCAGTATATCCCTGAAGCGCTAATGCGATACAACAATGAAAAGAAAGGCTATGACGGCACACTCTATCTGAAGGAAGGATTTTATGATTATTGTTACATGTTCCTCGAAAACGGAAGTTCCACGGGTGATCCCACCCTGATCGAAGGCAATCATTATGAGACGGGGAATGATTATCTTATTTTAGTTTACTACCGTGCCCCCGGCTTGTTGTATGATCAGCTTATCGGCGTTAAAACACTTGATTCACATAACAATCCGTAAGTCCTGACACGGTGGCTGTCATTCGTACCTCAGCGATTCGATGGGATCGAGTTTGGCTGCCTTGGTTGCCGGCACAATGCCCGAGAGGAGTGCGACGGCAAGGCACAGCAGCACCCCGGTGAGTATCCATGGCCAGGGAATGAAAAAATGCGATCCGATCTGTATAGCAATCACATTGCCTATGGCCACGCCGAGGATAATCCCAAACAAACCGCCAATCTGGGCGATGACGATGGCTTCGGTAAGGAATTGCCGCCGAATGTCGTTGCTTTTGGCGCCGATAGCTTTCCTTATGCCTATTTCCTGTATCCTGTCGGTGACCGATACCAGCATGATGTTCATCAAACCGATGGCTGCACCGAACAGGGTGATGAAACCGATGATGGTGGCGGCTATCCTCAGGTTTTTCAGGTTGCTGAACAGCATCTCGGCGAGAGTGTCGCTTTTTGATATGTCAAAGTTGTTTTCTTCGCCGACACGAAGTTTGCGTATGTTACGAAACAACCCCGTGGCCTCACCTTCGGCCGCCTCCAGGCTCTGTGCCCCGGTTGTCATGATATTGATGGAGAAGGACAGGTTGGGTCGCGAAAAACGTTGCCGTACGTTGTTTAACGGGACAATGCACAGGTTATCGCTGCTGAAACCTATGCCGGAGCCACGCGACTGCAAGACGCCGATGACCGTGTACTTACCCGGGCCAATGGAGATCTCCTGACCCAGGGGATCCTCTTTCTTTTTAAAAATATTTCCCGCCAGCTCCGAACCGATCACTACCACATTCGATCCTAAGTACACATCATTGGGTGTGAACATTCGTCCTTTGGCGAGGTCATTGCCGGAGGTGACCAAGTAATTTTCATCGGCACCGATCACCCCGACATTTGGATTGGACTTGTATGACTGGTAACGGATGGTCGCAATCCCCGTGGCCCAGACCGTGATGGAGACCGTTGCAGGAAAGGTAAACTGATCCTTGAAATCCTTGGCTTCATTATAGGTGATCGTCTCATATTCTTTTGGGTGATGTGATCCTCCAAAGACGAACATGGCTCTGTTACGGATGGTGAGTGTGTTGGCGCCCATACGCATGAAATTCTCGTTGAGCCAGTATTTAATGGCGTCGATGGAGGTGAGAATGCCGATCAGCGCCATAATACCGAAAGCGATAATGAGGATGGTCAGGACGGCACGCAGCATATTGGACTTAATGGAAGCCAAGGCAATTTTTATATTTTCAAGTAATAACTTGGGCATAGGATCTTGTCACTTGATGCAGCGGTGTCATTCCTTTTTCCCGAAGGCCAGGTCGCCGGCGTCACCTAATCCGGGTACAATAAAAGCCTGGGCTGTCAGCTCATCATCGATGGCGCCCACCCAAATGGTGATATTCGTTTTGGGCAGCTGACGCTTTAAATTCTCAATTCCCTCGGTGCTGGCCAGTATGGCCACGATATGTATATACCGCGGTGTGCCGTAATGGATAAGCTCGCGGTAACACAGCAGCATGCTGGAACCGCTGGCGATCATGGCATCGGAGAGCACCAGCGTTTCACCTGTCAGGTCAGGACAGGAAACATGTTCGACATCCAGGATAAAGTTTCCGTCCTTATATGTTTTTCTGAAAGCCGAGATAAATGCACTGGGGGCTTTATCGAACATGGAGAGCATGCCGAGGTGCAAAGGCAGACCCGCTCTCAGGATAGTGGCCAGCACCGGCGGCCGCCTTAAAACGGGGACTATGGCAGTACCCAGGGAGGTCACCACCTCCCTCTCCTCGTATTCCAGTGTCTTGCTGATCTCATAGGCGAAGATCTGTCCCATGCGCTCGAAGTTCGACCTGAAACGCAACGGATCTTTCTGGATATCCATATCCCTTGTCTCGGCAATGAACTGGTTAAATAAAGAACCCGATTTTCCTAAAACCTGTACTCTCATAATGCAACCAAATTTACTTCTTTTTCAGGATCAAACGATCATCGGTAAATAAAATGAGATTGTTATGCATGACCTTCATTGTCCAAATCTCATTTTTTCCTTTTTTATTCCTGATAGGGAGTGATCAGTTCGATCAGTTCAGGGAGATCCATGCCTATTTGTTTAAGGTGTTCGATCCGCGGGACACCGTCTTTCGTCCATCCCCTCCTGAAATAAACGGCATCCAGCAGTTTCTCATATTGGTTTTCCCTGTGTTTACGAAGGATGGCCATTTTCTCGGCCGTGGATTTACCGGAAGGATCAATCCCGACAAGCTCCTTCAGTTGTTTGTCATAACGGTCGGCCCTTGATTCATATTCCTCGGCGGTGACAGGACCTGCAGCCCTGTATGGCTGGGCATCGTATTTCCTCACGCCGTAACCTCTTCTGAGGTTGAAGATGCGCTGGAAGTTATACACGCGCTCCGATTGCCTGAGCAATTCATGCTTGTCGAAAGGTTTACCTGTCACGGCCTTATAAATGGTCACGTAGTTGTCGACATGTTCAGGCACCTTGGCCGGTTCATCGGTCATGGCATTGTTTTCAGGCTCCACGTCGTTCCAGGGGAGTTTGCATAAGCCCACCAGGCCGAACCAGGTCCTGAACATGGGGAAATAATGGAGAGCTTCGGCTTTATTCTCGAAGGTGGGTATCTGGTTGTTGACCATATCCATGAAGATCACCCAGGCTTCATCGTGTTGGGGCCCTTTGTTGGTCATGGCATAACCACCTTGCTGTGCCAGCGACTCTTTTGACACATACTGTGAGTATTCCAGACCCTTGTTTTCCATGCCTATATCCTGAAGAAACTGCGGGTCGCCCCATCCCTTTTCACTGAACAGACGTTTCATTTTTCCCACCCCCAAACCGGCAATCATTCCAAATCCTTCACCCCGTGCCAGCTGGTGCATGGCTTCCATCGCCGCTTCGGCATTGCCGAAATGAAGATCAAGACCTTCCGTGCGTTCAAGGTTTAAAATACCATTCTCATAACACTCCATAATGAAAGCCATGGTGGTGCCCCAGGTGATGGTGCAGATACCATAGGTATCGCAATAAAAATTGGCTTCCAGAATAAATTCGGGCCGGAATATACCGCAATTGGGGCCCAGACCGGCGGCGCTTTCATATTCAGGGCCATCCACGGTCACCGTTTGTCCCTTGTAGGGCCCCGTCATCACCAAATGGCCGTCGGCGCCTTTGGAGCAGGCCATGGCGCACCCCACCCAGCAGCTGTCGGTGACACCCTGCGTGAAACGCGACTTCCATATCTCCGAATGAACCTTATAAGCCTCCGGATGACTGCCGAATTTAAAGTTATGCACCGGCAGCAGGTCATAATCGTTCATGATGTTGACAAGGTGTGCCGTACCTTTGGTTCTCATCTCGGCCTGGGAGTCATCAAACAGTTTCATCTCACGGCTGAAACGGCGTCCGCGCTCCATGATCTCCTCGAGGTTGGCCACATTGTTCAGGTTGCCTTTTAAACCCGGTATCTTGACCACCAGGGCCTTGATATGCTTATTTCTGAAGACCGTGCCCGTCCCTCCCCTGCCGGCCTGTTTCACGCGAACCTGCTTACGCCTGTTGTCATAAAAGCTGAAATTAAGCATGCCGTAAAGAGAATGATCGGCGGCAGCACCGGTCGACACCACGCCGATGTTTTTCTTGTCGGCCTCATCATTGGCATACATCTCCGTCAGCTGCTCGGTAAGGATGTGGCTGTCGAGAGCTTCTTTGGGCGCATCGATGATCTCAACACGGTGCGTGATGCCGTCAATGAAAATAATGATGTCCTTTTCAGCTTTACCCTGTAATTCCAGCGCATCAAAGCCCGAGAACTTAAGGAAAGGCCCGAAGAATCCCCCCACATTGCTGTCGATGACCAGGTCGGTCTGAGGTGAGATGGTGACTACAATCGACTTGCCCGTGCCTGAATACTGAGTGATGCCGCCAATGGGTCCCGACGAAATGATGATCTCATTCTCCGGGTCATCCCATCGGGTGGTTGGAGTGGTGGCATCCCACAATAAGCGGAGACCATAACCCCTGCCGCCGATAAATTTCTCCTTCATTAACGGCGGGACATCCTTTGATTTAATCGTATTGTCCGTTACATTAATGTAAAGAATCTTGTCGGTGTATCCTCTTTCAAGTGCTGTCCATTCATATCTCCATTCCCTGAGCAACCGGTGGCCGGCTTTTATTTCCGCTATGTCCATAATAAAAAAGTGTTCTCGTAAGCATTATGATATCGGATTAACAAAAGTATAAAAAATCCGGTTTATCACAATAATGCCTCTCCCGGGTTGTATTATTATCGGCAATAAGCCATATTTTTGTATGTCAAAGATAAAAGGTGCGATGACGGATGAACTGAAAAAATACTGCGTTGGCATTGCAGGCTGCGGCGGGCTGGGGTCCAACTGTGCCGTAGCCTTGTCACGCGTGGGGATAGGACGTCTGATCATTGTTGATTATGATGTCGTGAACAAAAGCAATTTGAACCGCCAGTACTATTTCATTGACCAGATCGGCAGAAAAAAAACTGCCGCACTTATGGAGACGCTTCGCCGTATCAACCCGGATGTCAGGGTTACGGCTTATGACAGGCCTCTCGCACCTCAGGATGTCCTCCCGGTGTTCGGTAACTGCGATGTGATCGTTGAGGCCCTTGATGACCGGGAGATGAAAAGGATGCTCATCGAGACCATCCTGTCGGAGCTTCCCGGCAAACCGCTGGTCATTGCCTCGGGTCTGGCAGGTTGGGGCAATAACAATGCCCTCACCACTCGTACCATGGATAATGTTTATGTATGCGGTGACGAGACCTCCGAAGCGGGTGATGACATGCCGCCCCTGGCACCCCGCGTGGGCATTGTGGCCAATATGCAGGCTAACCAGGTGCTGGAGATACTCCTGGGAGCGATGAAATAACCATGTTACCGACCGGTAACACTTTGTGACGGATTTATGCTGAGATCATGAGAATCAACCTGAACAACAGATATGAAGAATTTGAAGGAGAGCAAATGACCATAACGGATCTCCTCAGGATTAAGAATTTTTCCTTCCGGTTATTGGTTATCAAAGTCAACGGCAGGCTGGTGAGAAGGGAAGAGTATGATATGACCGTAATCAGAGACGGCGACCGTGTTGCCGTGGTGCATCTCGTGAGCGGCGGATAAAGTTTCCGTTGAGGATCATCGGATATTCTAAAGCACCTCCGCCACCACAAAAGTACTCCCTCCGACGAAGACCAGGTCACCTGCACCGGCCTCCTGCAGGGCTGTTATATAAGCTTCTCTCACCGATAGGTATGTCTCCCCCTTCAACCTGTATCTGAGAGCTTCACTCGCCAGGATGTTCTGGTCGAGAGCTCTGGGGATGGCCGCCCTGCAAAAATAATAACGGGCGTCACGTGGCAACAGGCCCAGGATATCACCGGGGTTTTTGTCTTTTACCATGCCTATGACCATATGGAGGTTGCGGTGGGGTGTCATCCTGATCTGTTTCATCACCTCAGCGATACCTTCCTTATTATGGCCGACATCGCATATGGCAAGGGGATCCCTCGACAGGATCTGCCAACGGCCTGCTATGCCGGTGTTGCGGATGACATTCAGGATGCCCTTCCTGATGTGGTCATGGCCGATGGCAAAATCCATATCGCAGAGGACCATGACGGCCTGCACGACGGTGCAGATGTTTTTCAGCTGATAGGATGCCGCCAGCGGCGACGCCAGCGCTCTCATGACCGGCTGCCC
This sequence comes from uncultured Lentimicrobiaceae bacterium, assembly GCA_964628285.1. Classification (GTDB taxonomy): domain Bacteria; phylum Bacteroidota; class Bacteroidia; order Bacteroidales; family JAGONC01; genus JAPLDP01. Next base: position 35,698 of record CAZVNP010000007.1, on the reverse strand, counting down.
GTTCCTGTAAACGTCGGCGTGGAGTAAGAGGCGCCTTTTCTCAGTGAGATGGGGCGACCTGAGGTGAATGACATCCGAGGCAAAGGTCAGGGACGATTGCAGGGCAGCCGCCCTGGCCGTGAAAACATGCTCCGTCTCTTTCTGCCGTTCGCCGATGACCACAGGGACATGTGCCTTGATAATGCCCGCTTTTTCGACGGCGATGGCTTCAAGGGTGTCACCCAGGAACTGCATATGGTCATACCCTATATTGGTGATCACCGCCAGTTCGGGGACGACAACGTTGGTTGAGTCAAGACGGCCGCCAAGACCCGTCTCCAGAACGGCCATGTCAATCCTTTCCCTGGCAAAATAATCGAAAGCCAGACCCACGGTCATCTCAAAAAAAGACGGTTGGATTGTCTCAAAATGATGGCGGTGGGCACTCACAAAATCACAGACGTAAGCCTTGGGGATCTTCCGGCCATTGATCCGGATGCGCTCGCGGAAGTCCTTCAGGTGAGGGGAGGTATACAATCCCACCTTCAGACCTGCCTCCTGCAGGATGGACGCCATAAAATGCGACACCGATCCCTTGCCATTGGTGCCTGCGACATGAATGGAGCGGAATTTACACTGCGGTTGCCCCAGCAAATCGCACAGAGCCAGGGTGTTGGAAAGATCGGCTTTGTATGCTGCGGGTCCGATACGCTGATAGACAGGCAATTGACTGAAAAGATAAGCGATCGTTTTCTGGTAGGGTGTCATGATACAAGGTTGTCGTGTGAGATAACAGGTTCGGGGCACCGGTTCATGTCCCATGAAAACTCAGTTCATTTTGATAAACTTGTAGGTGATGGTCCCCTTTTGTTCCTCCGGGGCCTCCAGGTCGGGGGTGAATTTCGACTTGAGTGCGGCCTCCCTGGCCAGTTTCCGTAGCGACAGATCGGTGATGTCAGTGCCCTTGGCACCGGCTTCGGCCCTGATAACGTCACCATTGCGGTTCACCCATATGGTGACGACGATCTTGCCCTGCTCGTCAGAAAGGTATTCAGGTTTGGGAAGAAGCCTGGCTTGCCGTCCGCCCAGGCTGAAGGAGATGCCCTCACCCAATCCCCCTGCGCCGGTATAATTTGCCGCCCCCGGGGTTCCTTCCGGCACACCCTGATCACCAGGCCTGCCTGTCTGGCCTTCCGAACCGGTGGCTTCCGATTGTTTCCTGCGACCTTTATATAATGCATCGGGATTGACAACGGGTTGCCTGACCTCTTCTTTCTTCACCACGTCACTCTTCACCGTCGCTTCGTCATCTGTTTTTTTTCCCTTATTCTCAGCCGTTTTATCTGTGGTCTTCACCTCCTCAAGGGGTGGTGCCTCCACATTTTCCTGTGTCACTATCTCCTGTTTCGGCGCCGGGCTCTTACGTGAGGGAGCTGATGACACCAGTGCCGCGGCTTCTTCAATGGGTTGCACGGCGCCGGTGCCCTCATCGGTATAGCCAAGGTTCACCTCTACTCCTTGTTCCTCGGGCAGAGGAAGCGGTGTCCGTAAGGCTAAAAACAAAAGTGCCAGGATCAGCAGGGCGTGAAATATGATGGTCCCCGTTACACCGTATATGGTCTCCCTTGAATGGTTCATGAGCGTGGCAGCGGTTGAGTGGCCAGGATAACCTTATGTTTTTCTTTGTATTGTTTATTTACCTGATTGACCGCATCGATCACGACGACAATGTATTGTACCGGAACATTCTTATCGGCCCGGAGAACGACTGAAGCTTCATGCTCGTTCCTGAGCTTTTCCTTCAGGTTTGACTCCAGGGTGTCGGGATCGACAGGTGTTCCGTCGACATAGAACTGAAAGGCAGCATCGATGTATACAGTAACACTTGCCGGTTTGGCCAGCGTCTTGCTGTTGCTTGACGGCAGGAGCAGCTTCACGGCATTCGGGGCTACCAGCGTCGAGGATAACATAAAGAATATCAGCAACAGGAAAACCAGGTCAGCCATCGATGTGGTGCTGAACTCAGCCCTGCGTTTGTTTCTCATCTCAATAGCCATGATGATGCCCTTTTAATGGTTAATTGGCCGGTTCATGGAGCAGGTCCATGAACTCGGTGGCACGGGCCTCAAGCATATAAACCAACTTTTCAATGCGTGCAACTATAATATTGTAACAAATATATGCGACGATGCCGACGATGAGTCCGCCCACCGTGGTGATCATGGCCACATAAATACCTGTCGATAGAAGCTGAATGTCAATATTATTACCAGCCATTGACATATCATAGAAAGCTTTCACCATACCCACCACGGTACCCAGAAAACCGATCATGGGTGAGACGCCGGCGATGGTGGCCAGCGCGGCCACATTTTTTTCGAGGCGTGCTATTTCAAGCTTGCCCACATTCTCAATGGCCGTATGGATATCATTGAGGGGCCGGCCCAAACGTGCCAGTCCTTTCTCAATCATGCGGGCTATGGGGGAGTTGTAGCCCCGGCACAGGGCATTGGCTGAATCCAGTCTACCCTCATGAATAAAATCACGGATGTTATTCATGAAATTGTATTCCTGCCGTGAGGCCTTTTTTATGATAAAGAACCTTTCAATAAAAATATAAATGGTGAGAACGGAGAGTATGCCCAGCGGCAACATCAGCCATCCGCCCTTAAGGGTGAGATCCCAAATCGACAACCTGATCTCGGAAGCACCGCCCAATACTTCCTGCACGGTCTGCAAAATTATCCCTGTCATAGGTTTTGTATTTTGTCACTTTAAAATTAAAAATAAGGACTATGCCTTCAGGTTCCCGTTTATGTTATATTTGAACAGGGGCCTGTTAATACAAACTGACGAAGGATGATTTTAGTACGTGGAAGCGGTGTAAAAATATTATTATGACATATAGACGGCTCCGCCACATGAATCGCGGCGTGCCCCGGTCACCGTGCCCAGTGTGTTAGGTTGCTGTTCCATGCGCAGGACACCCAGGTATGCAAAGATCAAAGCCTCCTTGTAGTCAATCAGTAATTTCCCGGGTATCACAATACCCTGTCCGATGTGGGCTTTCAGCCTTTCAATGAGAAAGGTGTTATAAGCACCGCCGCCGGTAATAAGCATACGTGACGGCAGCTTGTGCCTCACGGCGGCGCCTATCTGCATGGCTATGTGCTCGGTGAAGGTACGCATCAGGTCCTTCAGATCAAGCCGTGACTTTTCCAGTAACGGCATGATATTCTGTGTGACCCACTCCATGCCCAGCGACTTGGGCGGTGTCAGTCCATAAAAAGACAGGCTGTTCAGCTTTTGCAGCAGCTTCTCATCCAATTTGCCGTCACGCGCCAGCCCTCCTCCATCATCATAAGAGGAGCCCGCTTTGGCGGCCAGGAAATTCAAAACGGTATTACAGGGACAGATATCATAGGCTATTCTCTTGCCCTCGTAATCGTATGAAACATTCACGAACCCGCCCAGGTTAAGGCAATAATCGTATTTTGCGAAGAGCACCTTGTCGCCAATAGGTACCAGAGGGGCTCCCTGTCCTCCCAGGGCCACGTCCAATGACCTGAAATCAGTGACAACGGGTATGCCCGTCTCCGCAACGATCGCCGCCCCATGACCGATCTGAGCCGTCATCCTCATTGTGGGCTGATGAAAGACCGTATGACCATGGCACGCTATAAAATCGGGATTGACCTTGTACCTTGCCATAAAATCACGAACGACGCCCCCGATGTAATGACCGTAATCATGATGAGTAAGACAGAACGACTGTGCGTTTTCGCCTGTCAGGGCTGTCAGCCGTTGCCGCCATTCATCCGGATAGGGTATTGTTTCGGCCGCTACGATCTGATTGAGAATGGCATTCTTCCGTGGTATGAACACACAATAAGCCACATCGATTCCATCCAGCGAAGTGCCGGACATGACACCAATAACCTTATACATTTTTTCCATAACGTTTTATTTTTGTTAGTTATTAATTTTAGTTTTTATAGCACGTCCATCAGTTTTTCGAGTCCCATGATGCGCGATCCCTTGATGAGGATCGTCGCGGAAGTGAGGGGGTGTTTCCTCAGATAGGTTATGGCTTCAGCCGTATCACTAAAACAGAGGGGGCTGTCGCTTAACGATGAAAAAATATGGCCTACAAGCATGACCTGTTGAATGCCCGAGGCATCTATGATATCCAGTATTTTACGATGCTCCCGGTCAGAAGTTTCGCCCAGCTCCAACATATCGCCGAGGATCATGGCTTTCTTGCCGGCGCGCATGGCCATGAAATTCTGAATGGCCTGCTCCATGCTGGTGGGATTGGCATTGTAAGCATCGAGAATGACCGTATTGCCGCCGGTGTTGACGTATTGTGACCGGTAGTCGGATGGCTTGTAGGAAGCTATGGTCATGGCAATGTCCTCTATGCTGACACCAAAATGATATCCCACACAGGCTGCCGCCAAAATGTTCTCCAGATTGTAATGACCCACCAGCATTGTATTGATGTGAACGCGGTGCCGAGGTGTGCCGTCGGAACGGTTAAAGTTAACCGCCACCGACAGGAAGGGATCGGAAGAGAGAACCTCGCCTGTGACCATGGTGCGTTCAGCGGTTCCATAAACCACCCGCGGCAGATCAGGGGCTATGCTGTTCAACAGGGTATTGGCGCCATTAATGAAGATCATGCCCTGGTTGGCGTATAAAAAATCATACAGTTCTTTCTTCGCTTTGATCACCCCTTCCAGATCCTTAAAACCTTCCAGATGAGCCTTTCCGATGTTGGTGATAAGCCCGTGCGTTGGTTGTGCGATGCGACACAGCGAGGCTATTTCACCCGGGTGATTGGCGCCCATCTCAATGACGGCTATCGCGGTATTATGACCCATCCCAAGCAGGGTGACAGGCACTCCGATTTGGTTGTTCAGGTTACCCTTGGTGGTAACCGTTGTAAACTGTGAAGACAAAATATTATGACATAACTCCTTGGTGGTGGTTTTGCCGTTACTGCCGGTGACGGCCAGCACCGGGATCTTATGATGCCTCCGGTGCAGCGCGGCCAGTTTCTGGAGGGTTGTCAGAACATCCTTCACCAGCAGGTAACGCTCATCCTTGCGGTATTCCTGCCGGTCGATGACGGCATAGACGCATCCCTTGGCGAGAGCCTCCGCCGCAAAACGGTTGCCGTCGTGGTGCTCGCCTTTCAGGGCGAAAAAAATAGACCCCCGTATCACCGTCCGGCTGTCAATGCATATGGACGGGTGTTCCTGAAATAGTCTGTACAGGTCCTCTATCCTCATAAGAAAAAAAACAAGGTTGCTCTGAAAATTTAGCGTCTCAGGACAACCTCATGGATATGTCAAAAGAAAAAACCTTTTATTTACTTATCTCATCACCAACCCTTGACATGGCACAACGGAAACCGATATAATCAGTGGCTTCATTTTCGTCGAGGAAACGCCGTGCCGAGGGGCTGAGGTAATAAGCCGGATCTCTCCATGATCCTCCTTTATACACTCTGGCTTTATCGTTGATTAATGAAGTGACACCGTAATCATACATAAGTTTCGTCGTATTGGTATCGCTTGGAGGTTGTAACCAGTCGGTTTCAATGGTGGACTGAAAATCACCGTCTTCATAATTGATGACATTGGCCTTCCTGTAATTCATCCGTCCGGCGGCTTCTTCCGGTGTCACCTCCCGGTACTGGATCCGGCCCAGGCTGTCTTTAGGTGCGATAAAACCCTGCTCATCGGTCACCTTGGTTGTAAAGATATTTCCTCTTAAGGGTTCCAGATCGGCGACATCCTGGAACGACATGGGGCGGTAAACGTCCTGTACCCATTCCGCCACATTACCGGCCATGTTGTAAAGGTTGTAATCGTTGGGCCAGTATGACCCGACTTCGGCGGGGATAGCCGAGCCGTCGTTCAGGTTGCCCGCCACACCCATATAATCACCGGAACCTCTTTTGAAATTGGCAATGAAATTACCATAATACTTTTTCTCGTCCGTGCGGACATAGTCCCCGTTCCAGGGATAGGTTCTGCGTTCGACAATACGTTCGCTGATGGTGTTGCCGATGAGGCCATAGGCCGCATATTCCCACTCGGCTTCGGTGGGAAGCCGGTAACGGGGCAGGAGAATGCCATCTTCCATCCTCACCTTCCTGCCGTCGGGATTACCGTTGGGACGCAGGTCGGGAAGGTTCTTGTTGACCAGACCTTCATACTGACCGGCGAGGTAAGCTTGTGTGTTGAAGTTGTTGGCATCTTTCTGGTCCGGGTCGAGTTTCAGGATGCCTTTCTCAATCAGGATCATTTCGTTAACCCTGTCGGTACGCCAGGAGCAGAAATCACTGGCCTGTACCCACGAAACACCGACGACGGGGTAGTTCTGATAGGCCGGATGGCGGAAATAAAGATCGACGAAGGGTTCGTTGTAAGCCAGGCGGTCCCTCCACACCAGCGTGTCAGGCAACGCTTTACGCACTACCTCTGGATAGTCGGCGCCGTAAATTCTCTCAAGCCAGTAAAGATACTCCCTGTAGTCAATATTGGCGACCTCCGTCTGATCCATGTAAAAGGACTGAACGGTGACACGGCGCGGCACATTATTCCATTCATACTTCACGTCCGGCTCTGTGGCACCCATGACAAACGTACCCCCTTCAATAAACACCAATCCCGGACCCGTTGCCTGGTTTATATTCTGCGACACCTCAAAGCCTCCCCATTTGGGATCATTGTATGTCCATCCGGTCGTCGTGGAATATTGTTTACCGCCACAGGAAGCCAAAATCACCAAAACAAAGAGCAATAAAGGCCAGTAAATAATTTTTATGGATCTGATCATTTCTTTAACGATTTATTAAAAACCACAATATAACTAAAATGTTGGCGATTTTATTGTTTTGATATGTCTCTTTTTATAAGCTTCTTTATAGATACAGAATTCCCACATGAATGATACTTCATGTGCGCCGCCGGTGCTCATCCCCAAGGGTGAGACGGTGAAGTCAAAGCTGTAACCCAGCTGGTAACTGCGCTGTTTAAAACCGAGCAGGACGATGACGGCATCGGGGTTCTCGAAGTTATGTCTGAACCACACACCTCCTATAAAAGGATAGAGCTTGCCATAGAGTCCCACATCCAGTTGATGGAATTTTTGCTGCTGCTGGTAGAGGATATTGGGCGACAGGGTGATATCTTCCTGCTCGCCGGCACCCAGGCGGTTCATCGAGAGGTTGTACTCGGTGCCCGCATGGATGGTTATTTTCATCGGCAGGGTGCTCGAGGAGATGACATTGAGTCCGTTATCAGGTTGATTCAGATGGTGAACAGCCACACCGCCAAAAAATTTATCCTGGTAAGCGGCTAACAGTCCGACCGAAAAATCAACGTAACTCACATTCTTGTTCCAGTTATCTATCACTTCCTGTGTGGGCACGGATGTCGAGCCTGTGTTCGGATCGATCATATCTCCGAAGATCAGCTTTCCCCAGTCAATCTTGCTTTGATTATAAGTGGCCTGTGCCCCGAAATCAAGGTTAATGTTATTGGTTACCTTCAACTTGTAGGAATACAACCCACTGATCATCATCGTGCTCAGGGCGCCGTCGCCTTGCCGGTCACCCATCACAACAACCCCATACCCGCTGCTGATCTTCTCAAGGAACTGGTCATAGGCTGCATTATAAGTGACATAACCCTTCGAGATCGATGGCCATTGATTTCTGAAATTCAACGTCAGCCGCCCACAGTATGTGTTTCCCGTAAAAGCGGGATTTAAATACAAAGGATTGGCATAAAACTGCGAAAAGGAAGGATCCTGTGCCGTACTTTTCAAAGATATAAACAGGAACAGACAAAATGTCAGATGAAGTAGCAGTTTCCTTGCCATAACATACTGATCAAAATTGAAGGAACAATATTACAAATTATTTTTCTAAACCACCAGATAAACCATGGGTGTTTTTTTTCATCAGCAATATATTCTTGTCAATAACGTTAAAAGCATTATGATGCAATAACCGTTAAACTTTATTATACGGAAAATGTTACACAAAGATTAAAGCCGGTAAGCAACCTTTTAAGGATTAAAATTGTCTTGTGAGGAAAAGGCATATGCTTTTTGTTTATTTTTGTCCGTATGATGCAATTTTTAAGACCTTATGAGATCAGGATCCATTATACTGCCTTTACTCATTTTTTTCTTTAATGCCTCACTTAACGCTCAGAACAACGATGAAGGATATCACCGTACGGTCCGGTGGCGTGATGTTCAGACATTCCGGTATACTGACACGGTCTCTTCGTCGGTTTTGATGTTTGACGGTGCCAATTATTTCGAAAAGACCGGTCTGCTGCCTGTTTATTTTGAGCGGATACCTCTTGAAGCACCTGTTTTGCCCACGGTCATCCTCACCGATGAGATATTTGAGGCACTTGAAGTGGATGATGCGGCTATCCGGGATGCCCTGACAAGTCTGCCCGGCGAGATCAAAGTAACCACGGCTCTCAGCTATGAAAGAAAACAGCCTTTCCTGACCTTTTATTTCGTCCCCGTGCGTAAGAACAACCTGCTGGGAGGCTATGAGAAACTGACCTCTTTCACGGTGAAGCTGGTCTATGAGGGCGGACAGAACACCAAATCCAGGGCCGTCACAGGCAGGGTCTATGCCTCCTCCTCCGTGCTGGCCACAGGAAACTGGTACAGGATTGCAGTCCGGAACACTGGCATTCACATCATCGACTACCAGCTTCTGACGGCTATGGGCATCGATCCGTCGTCACTCGATCCCCGAAACATCAGGCTATATGGCAGCGGCGGTAAAATGCTGCCTGAAAACACAGGTGTCCCCTGCCTGGATGACCTGCAGGAAGATGCTATCATCGTGGCGGGAGAGAACGACGGTCATTTTGATGCAGGCGATTATATCCTTTTTTATGGCGAAGGCCCCGTCACCTGGGCTTATGATCCGTTCAGCATGAAATTCAGACACACCACACACCTGTATACCGACAAGACCTATTATTTCCTGTCGACCGACCTTGGTCCCGGCAAACGCATCACCACCGAAAGCAACAGCACCCTGGAGCCTACCGACACGGTCGCCACTTATAACGACTATGCCAGCCATGAACTGGATGCCGTCAATCTGATCAAATCGGGTCGGCAATGGTTCGGTGAGGTCTTTGACGCCCTGACCGAATATTCGTTTCCATTTAATTTCCCTGATATCAACAGGACCTCACAGGCCTCTGTCAAAGCTGTCGTCGTGGCGCACTCCACCACCAACAGTTCCTTTACGGTGAGCTGTGACGGTCATGTGGCGTCGACGTCCATCACCGCCATCTCAACCCTTTACGACAGCCAGTATGCGAGAAGCGGCGTGATAAACGATGAATTTTTGCCCGGTGGCGATCAGCTGAATGTGACCGTCAGATACAATAAACCCCTCGTCGAATCCATCGGATGGCTCGACTATCTGGAAGTGAACGTGCGCCGGCAGCTTAAAATGAGCGGTGATCAGATGCCTTTTCGTGATGCACTATCCATGGGTAACGCCAGGGTAGCCACATTCATTCTTGACAACGCCGCATCCGGGATCACCGTCTGGGACCTCACCGATCCGCTGAATATCAAAAAAGTGGATGCCGTACCTAAAGGTAACACACTCACCTTCCGCCTCCTGACCGATACCCTCAGGGAGTTCATTGCCTTTAACGGCCATTCTTATTTTACACCCGAATTTGTTGAAAAAGTCCCTAACCAGAACCTGCATGGGCTGGGACAGACCGACATGGTTATCGTAGCCCATCCCCTCTTTTGGGATCAGGCGCTGCGGCTGGCACAACACCATGCTGACGCTGACGGATTAAACGTGGTGGTCGTCACACCGCAACAGATCTACAATGAGTTCTCATCCGGGTCACAGGATGTCGCTGCAATTCGTAATTTCATGAAGATGTTCTATGACCGCGCCACTACAGGGAACGAACCCCGTTACCTTCTCCTGTTTGGCGACGGCTCTTACGACAATAAAAACAGAATGGCCGACAACACGGATTTCATACCCACATACCAATCCAATGAATCATTTCAACCTGTGGTTTCGTATGTCACCGACGACTTTTACGGAATGCTCGATGATGGCGAGGGCACAGGCGAGTCCGACATCATTGACCTGGGCATCGGCCGCCTGCCCGTCACCGATCCTGATGAAGCCAAAACCGCTGTCGACAAGATCATTTATTACAGCACGGCCTCCAAAGATGTCATGGGTGACTGGCGTAACATGATCTGTTTCGTTGCCGATGATGAAGATAACAACCTGCATCTGGACCAGGCCGACAACCTGGCCAATTACATCGATACGGTATACCCTGAATACAACATCAACAAGATTTACCTTGATTCATACAAAGAAATATCCACCCCGGGGGGTCAGCGTTATCCCGATGTCAACCAGGCCATCACGGACCAGGTGGAGCAGGGTGCCCTGATCATGAATTACACCGGTCACGGCGGTGAGGTGGGATGGGCCCATGAAAGGATACTCGAACTCACCGATATCAACAGCTGGAAAAACATCAATAACATGCCCATCTTTATCACCGCCACCTGTGAGTTCAGCCGCTTCGACGATCCCGAAAGGGTGTCGGCAGGGGAATATGTGTTTCTCAACCCCAACGGCGGCGGCCTCGCCCTGTTCTCCACTTCCCGCCCCACATACGGAAGCCCGAACTACATGCTGAACAAAAGCGTTTATACTTACGCCTTTGATAAAATCGACGGGAAATTTCCTACCATGGGTGATGTGTTCATGCTCTCAAAACGCGAAAATGGTTCAGACAATAATGGAAGAAAGTTTATCCTGCTCGGCGATCCGGCACAAAGACTGGCTTACCCTCAGGAGAATATCGTCACCACCACCATCAACTTCCGTGAAATAACCTCTATACCCGATACCATCCATGCGCTGTCGGAAGTCGTCATCAATGGCAAGGTCACCGATGAACACGGCAACCTGCTCAGCGGTTTCAACGGGATCATCACCACCACCGTATATGACAAACCGCAGGAGGTCAGCACCCTGGCCAACGACGGCGGCGCCACACGAACATTTGAAGTGAGGAAAAGCATCCTTTACAAGGGTAAGACAACCGTCACCAACGGGGAGTTCAATTTATCGTTCCTCGTACCCAAAGACATTGCCTACCGTTATGGTTACGGTAAAATAAGCTACTATGCCGAGAACGGCATCACCGACGCCAACGGATACACCACGAACATCGTCATTGGCGGTTATAACCACGACTATGCAGTGGATGACCAGGGTCCGACAATATACCTCTATATGAACGACAGCCTGTTTGTGAATGGCGGCATCACGGATGAGAATCCCTTTCTTTTCGCCAAAGTGAGCGATTCGAGCGGGATCAACACCGTCGGCAATGGCATCGGACACGATATCACCGCCATCCTTGATAATAACTCCAATGATCCCAGGATACTTAATATCTATTATGAATCCGACATCAACACTTACAAGAGTGGCACCATCCTTTACCCGTTCGTGGGTCTGAGCGAAGGGCACCATACCATAAGGCTGAAGGTCTGGGATGCTTTCAATAACTCCTCGGAGGCTACCGTTGATTTTATCGTCAGGCTCTCAGGGGGCTTCTCCATCGAACACCTGATCAACTATCCCAATCCTTTCAGAGATTATACCGATTTTACGTTCGAGCATAATAAAGCTAACCGGAATCTCGATATCGACATCCGCATCTTTTCTCTCGCAGGAAAAATGATTTGGGAGACGAGAAAGACCGTCTTTGCCGATGGTTACCGGTCACAACCCATTCGCTGGAATGGCTGCAATCAAAATGGGGCGATAACGGATAACGGGGTATATATCTATCATGTCACGGTCACTTCTGACGACGGACAACATGCCGAGAAATCGGGAAAACTGATTGTGTCACGCTAGGATAAGGCATGCCCGCACCATAGCAACAGTTGTTAAACACGATATATTAAAAACATTGCAATGATACATAAGAAACTTCTCTATATCTTCCATCTCTTTCTGTTCCTTGCACCTCCAATGACCGGTATGTGCGGTCCGGAAACAAACAGGACCATCACCTGGAGAGGGACCGTTCCCTATGAGATTTCTGCGACCGAATCGGTGATGACACCCTATTTCGAAGGGGCAGGGTTTGATCCTCAAAATTTCGGCTTTCTGCCTGTGTATACCGAGAGCATCCGGCTCGATGAGGATTACGCCACGGTGCAGGTGCAGCTGACCGATATCCAATATGAGGAGGCCGGTGAAGTGGTCACAGGCGTCCTGGAGACTCTGACATCCATGGGAATGGCGTCCGTAGGTGATGATTTCCATGTGATCGCGAACATCGCCCATGAGCGAAAACAACCTTACCTTTATCTGACCCTCCTGCCCTTGCGCATGAATGCTCTGACCGGTCATTATGAGAAACTCCTGTCCTTTGGGATAACTATCATACCGGGTGTTCACAGCCGGCGTGAAAATGTCGTACACACATATGCCGACAATTCCGTTCTGCGCGACGGAAACTGGATAAAAATAAAAGTTGCCCAATCCGGATTATACCGCATCACATACAACGACCTGGAGAATTACGGCTTGGACCCGGCGACGGTCGATCCCCATGAGCTGCGTCTGTATGGCAACAGGGCAGGCTTACTTCCGGAATCCAACTTTGAATATTCATATGATGACCTTTCCCAAATAGCTATTCAGGTCGCAGGAGAAGAAGACGGTTCCTTCGACCCGTCCGATTACATCCTGTTTTTCGGTGAATCACCTGTACAATGGATTTATAATCCATTCAGAGACAAATTCGAACATCAGGCACAACTTTACGATAGCTATACCTACTATTTTCTTACCGATCATGACACCGGCAGCCCGGCCAAACGAATCGGTCAGATAGCCTCCACTACCCTGCCGGCAACAGATACGGCTGAGGATTTTAATGACTTTGCCTGTTATGAAGCCGATCTGGTCAACCTCATCAAGTCAGGCAAGGAATGGTATGGGAAAAAATATATGCAGGGTGACAACAGCGAGACCATCTCTTTTCATTTCACCGACATCGATACGTCATCAATGGTTTACGCCAAGCTGGTCGTTGCCGGCAAATCGACCACCTCCAATAGCTTCAGTCTCTCCTCCGGTGGCACAAATATCCTGGATGCCCAGATCAGCGGCATTGCAACCTCCTCTACCACCATTTATGCCCGGAAAGCCACGGCCGCCGGATACTTTAACGTTTTCGGTCCCGATTTCAATCTGGTTGTCACTTACGATGTGCCTACCGCCACCTCCCTGGGATGGCTCAACTACCTGGAGGTAAACGTAAGGCGTCATCTTACTTTCTCCGGAGGCCAAACCCTCTTTCGCGATGTCACCTCTACAGGCAGGGACAAGGTGTGCGAATTCATATTAAATCATGCCAATTCGCAGGTTAATATCTGGGAGGTCACCGATCCCCTGAACATCAGCGAGGTGTCGACAACACTGGACGGCGATGAATTGCATTTCAGACTGCCGACCGACTCGCTGAGGCATTTTATTGCCTTCGACGGAACCCTATTTTACTCTCCTGTCATGGCCGGGAAGGTGACCAACCAAAACCTCCATGGTCAGCAGCCGGTGGACATGGTCATCATCACGGCCTCCGCTTTTCTTGATCAGGCGGAAAAATTGGCCACCCTGCACCGCGATCACGACGGGCTCACGGTGACGGTTGTCACACCGGAACAGGTTTACAATGAATTTTCCTCCGGCGCGCAGGATATCTCCGCCCTGCGCAATTTCATGAGGATGCTCTATGAACGGGCTGCCGCCGGAGAAGAACCGCGCTATCTGCTGCTGTTCGGTGACGGCAGTTACGATCCCAAAGACAGGCTCCCCGGAAATACCAATCTGATCCCTACGTTCCAGTCAAAGGAATCGCTCATCCTCACCTCTTCGTTTGTCACGGATGATTTCTTTGGCCTTTATGATCCCGATGAAGGTAACAACGCCATGGGCAGCGTCGATATCGGTATTGGCCGGCTGCCGGCGAAGAGTCCCGAAGAAGCGGCCATCATTGTCGATAAAATAAAGCATTACATGAGCAACACAAGCCAGGTGATGGGCAACTGGCGTAATATGGTCTGTTTTGCCGCCGACGATGAAGATAACAACCTGCACTTTAACCAGGCTGAAGAACTGGCGGGTTATGTCGCCGATAATTACAAGACCATCAATATCAATAAAATCTATTACGATGCCTACACACAGGTGTCCACCCCCGGAGGTCCGCGCTATCCCGACGCTAAGGCCGACCTTAATACAAGTATCAACAACGGCCTGCTCATAATGAATTATACCGGTCATGGCGGCGAGGAAGGCTGGTCTAACGAAAAGGTGCTGGAGATGCAGGATATCATGCACTGGACCAATTACGACAAGCTTCCTTTCTTTGTCACCGCCACATGTGAATTCAGCCGCTTTGATGATCCGGCGAGGACTTCCGCAGGCGAAGAGGTGTTCCTCAACCCTTCCGGAGGCGGCATCGCACTGATCACCACCACCAGGTTGGCATTTGCCCAGTCCAATTTTACTTTAAACCAGCGCTTTTATACCCACGTGTTTGAAAAAACCGATGGTAAGTACTGGCGTATGGGTGACCTCATCATGCTGTCGAAAAACCCGGCTAACGATAACCTCAGGAACGTCGTCCTGCTGGGCGATCCTGCCCTGAGGCTGTCATACCCCTCTTTCAATGTGGTGACAACAGCTTTTAATAACAGGGCGCTCACCGACGCGGCCGATACCATCCGGGCCCTGACCAAAGTGACGGTCAAAGGTGCTGTGGTGGACGATAACGGAAACACTCAAACCAACTTTAACGGTATCGTTTATCCGGTTGTCTATGATAAAACCTCTGTCTGTTCTACCCTCGGCAATGATCCAAAGAGCATTCCCGACACTTTCCTGATACAAAAAGACATCCTGTTCAAGGGTCAGGCCACCGTCGTCAACGGAACCTTCACTTTCACCTTTAAAGTCCCACAGGATATCGCCTACAATTATGGTTTCGGGAAAATAAGCTATTATGCCACCGACGGCACCACCGATGCCGGCGGCTACTTCAATAACTTCGTCATCGGCGGCATGGATGCCTCTGCCGGCGGCGACCTGCAGGGCCCTGAGATCACCCTGTATCTCAACGATACCATTTTTACACCAGGCTCCCTGGTCAACGAAAATCCCATCCTGCTGGCTTTTATGTGCGACAGCAGCGGGATAAATGCCAACGGCAACGGTATAGGTCACGATATCGTAGCCTACCTTGACAATGATCCAAACAACCTGTTTGTTCTCAATAATTATTTTGAATTTGGTCTTGATAACTACCGGTGCGGGTCGCTGGCCTACCCGCTTTATGACCTCGACGACGGACCTCACACCGTCACCCTTAAAGCATGGGATCTGATGAACAATTCCTCCACGGTGACAACGGATTTTATCGTTTCGCGATCCATCACACTGGGCTTATCACACCTGTATAATTACCCCAATCCTGTAACCGAAGGGACCTCCTTTACTTTCGATGATAACCAGTTTAATGCTGAACTTAAAGTGGAGATCCGTGTTTTTAATATCTTGGGGAAACTGGTAAAAACCATCGGACCCCTCACGGTGCTGTCACAAGGCTATCATGCGCCTCCCATCACCTGGGACGGTAACGGTGATAACGGGCAAAGACTGGGTCGCGGCATGTACCTATATTCTGTCACCGTCGATAATAATAAGAACTCCATTCAAACGTTATCCGGTAAATTGATTATCCTAAAATAACAAGTTGTCCCGGCGTACAATAAGAGTCATCAATAAGCGTTTATTTATCAAAAATTTTTTCATATCTTTGCAACCCCAAAATGCCTGTCTTATGCAAAAAATTTCTCTGAACCGTAAGCTGATGGTGCTGTCAGGTCTGTTGTTCATCATGTGTGTAGCGACTGCCCAGAGTCCTAAATATAATTATACCGGTCGGGAGTTGAACACCATCACCACAGCTGTTCCTTTCCTGATGATAGCTCCCGACGCCAGAGGTGGCGGCATGGGCGATGCCGGCGTTTCCTCTTCCCCCGACGCCAATTCCATGCACTGGAACCCGGCGAAATACGCCTTCGTCGACAAGGATATGGGCTTCTCGGTCTCTTACAGCCCCTGGCTGCGGGCCCTGGTCAGCGATATTAACCTGGCTTACCTGGCCGGATTTAAACGTATCGACGATAAGCAAACCATCGGCGCTTCCCTGCTTTACTTTTCACTGGGTGACATCACCTTCACGGATATCACCGGCGAAATCATCGGTAATTACAAACCCAACGAATTTTCAGTCGATGTCACCTATTCCCGTAAACTGGGTCCCAAATGGTCGGCTGCCGTGTCGGCACGTTTTATCCATTCGCAGTTGACACAGGGACAGAATGTGGCAGGAGCGGCCACAAAAGCGGGTAATGCCGGTGCCACCGACGTGGCTTTTTACTATACCACCCCCCTAAAAAGCAATTCCCTCTATGGCGGTTCATTCAACCTGGGCGTCAACATTTCCAACATAGGCTCCAAGATATCATACAGCGACGATAATACCGAAAAGGATTTTATCCCCACCAACCTTCGTTTAGGCCCCTCCATCACCCTCGATATCGATGAATACAACACCCTTTCCTTCATGATCGACGTGAATAAATTACTCGTCCCCACATCCCCTGTCTATGGTAACGATACCATTATCAACGGCAACGACACCACCATCAACAAGAACGTTATTCTGGCGGGCAGGGACCCCAATATCGGCATCGTGAGGGCCATGTATCAGTCCTTTTATGATGCCCCCGGCGGTTTTGAGGAAGAGATACGTGAATTCAGTTTCAGCATCGGCGCCGAATACTGGTACGACAAGCAATTCGGTATCAGGGGCGGGTATTTCTGGGAAGACAAAACCAAAGGTAACCGTAAATTTTTCACCTTAGGTGCCAGTCTTCGCTACAACGTGTTCGGACTGGATTTCTCATACCTTATTCCCACCGATCAGAAGAATCCTTTGGAGAACACCCTGCGGTTCACGCTCACCTTTAACTTCGATGCCGTAGGCAAGAAAAACACGAATAAACCGAACATATGAGAATCAGAACGGGCTTTGGCTTTGATGTTCATCAGCTTAAGCCGGCTACCACGCTGATCCTCGGCGGTGTGGCGATCCCCCATTCCAAAGGTGCCCTGGGACATTCCGATGCCGATGTCCTCATTCATGCCATTTGCGATGCCCTCCTCGGCGCTGCCGCCCTGCCCGATATCGGCACCCTCTTCCCCGACACCTCTGAAGAATATAAAGGCATCGACAGTAAAATGCTGTTGCGAAAAGTGAAAGCCATGCTGGATAAAAAAGGATACCATATCGGAAACATCGATACCACCGTCTGTCTGCAGCATCCCAAAATATCACCCCATGTCCCCGAAATGAAAAAAGTCCTGGCCGGCATTTTGAGTATCCGGCCTGACGATATTTCGATAAAGGCGACGACAACTGAGAAACTGGGATTTGTAGGCCGTGAGGAAGGCCTCTCTGCCTATGCCGTAGTGATAATCACCCAATAACTTTTACCACCCCACGCCGGTTTTTCACATAAAAAACCTTTCCTCGAAATTTACCAGAAAAAGCTGTTGTTTGGCACGTGTCACGGCCGTGTACAACCATCGCAGGAACTCGACATTGATCATCTCATCTCTGAGATAACCCTGGTCAACAAAGACAGTATTCCACTGCCCTCCCAGCGTCTTGTGGCATGTCAGAGCATAGGCAAATTTGACCTGCAGGGCATTGAAGAAAGGATTGTTACGGACCTTCTCGACGCGTGAACGTCTGTGTGCCGTATCGGTATAATCTTCCATCACGGCAGTGAACAGGTTCGTGCTTTCCTCCCTGGTGAGAGATGCTGACTCACTGTACAGGGTATCAAGGATGATCCTCGTATCGATCTCCTCCCCATCAGGGTAATCGACCATTTGGACGGTCATATCGGCAAACCTGAAACCATAGAGCTCATGATACTTTTTGATGCGGAGTATTTTAATGATATCTCCATTGGCAAGAAATCCCGCCTGGCTGCCGGCCGGAAGCCAGTAATAATTGTTCCTGACCACCATCAGGTAATCACCCGTGGTAATCTCATCTTCCTGGTACAGAACACGGCGGCGTATCTCACGGTTATAGATGTTGGCTCTTTTGTTGGAGCGGCATATCACCACCACCTCACCCCACCCGTGGGCGGTGTACGCCGCATTGAGCAGCTCCTCGAAATCATAACCGCTGACGGGTGCCAGGTCATCAAAAGATCCGATGCTGAAAAAAGGAGGCGCCGCATCACCCAGGCTAATCTTATGGCGGATGGCGGTGGCGTTATAAAGAATGCCCGAGTCATGAGCCTGCCGCACGACACCGGTCAGCTCCTGTTCAATGATATCGCGGTGGTAGGCTGCTTTCATATAAGCCGTATCCAGCGCCGGGCTGAGAGTCAGACCGACGGGTGGTAACTGCGCCGTGTCACCGATGAGAAGAAGCTTGCAATGCCTGCCCTGGCTGATATAAAACAACAGGTCATCGAGCAGATTGCGTTGTGAGAACAGACTGAAATCGTTGGGATTATCATTTTGGATCATGGAAGCTTCATCCACAATGAACAACGTGTCGGCATGCTGATTTTGCTGCAGGGTCATGACCACGCTGCCGTCACCGGCAGCATGCAAGCGGTATATCTTCTTGTGTACGGTCAGAGCCTGCCGGCCCGCATAACCTGCCAGCACCTTTGCTGCCCGCCCCGTCGGAGCCAGAAGGACGGCCTGCTTGTTCAAAGCCGGTAAAATACGCACCAGAGCGCTGACAATGGTGGTCTTGCCGGTGCCGGCATAACCCTTCAGCACAAAGATAGAGGGGGAGGTAAAATCAATCAGGAATGCCGCCAGCCTGGCAATGAGTTCCTCCTGTCCCGGTGTGGGAGTGTAAGGGAATTGCCGAAGCAGCATATGTTCAATGGCGGATGTGGTCATAATAGTCGGCAGTTGGCAGTTGACAGTTGACAATTGGCATCTTCTCACGCGTAATGATATGGTGAGGGCAAATGGATATATGATCTGTTACAATCATCAGAAAGGATATCCTATGGCGAAGTTCCATACCAGGTTCCACACGTTGCCGTTGGTGAACAACCACCGCTCGCCTGGTTTACGGGCCGGATCATGAAAAGGCGAGGCAACATCGACCCGGAAGATGAAAAAATCGAAATCCAACCGCAGGCCTATGCCCACGTCGATGGCTACCTGCCTTAAAAACGTGTCGAATTGGAAAACACCCCCGGGGAAAGTCTCACTCTCATGCGCCAGCCATATGTTACCGGCATCGGTGAACAGGGCACCATGAATGAACTTATAGATGGGAAAACGGTATTCCACATTACCCATGAGTTTAATATCACCCATGCGGTAAATATTTTTTATCGTATCATTATGATATGAGCCGGGACCAAGCAACAGGTAAGTGTAACCCCTCATATCATTGGCGCCACCCCCATAAAAAGCCCTCTCGAAGGGTAAAGCCCGTGAATTGCCATAAGGCCATCCCAGTCCGACATATCCCCTGTAAATAATAACATTCTTCTCATTCAGGTAATTATAATACCTGAAATCAGAGGTTCCTTTAAGGTACTGAGCAAAAGGAATACCCAGGACGATGTACTTATCCTCAGGATTCTTATGCGTCCCCGCCAAACCTGTGAAAGCATACAGGATATTCCCGCTTGATTCGCCATCCAGCTCCAGAAAAATGAAATTGACCGGTTTCTTAAATTGCTGTGTGCTGTATATAAACTTGTATAACATGCCGAAGATGATGTGGTCGGTATACTGCTCGATGAGCCTCAGATCATGACCCCCATAAATAACCTTATAAAACTCGGTGGAATCGAACACGTTGATGCTCACCGAGCTCAGTTCAAAGGGATAGAGCGAATGATGAGTATGGGGGGTCGGATCCCAGTCATAACCATAGGTGAGGTTCGACAGGTAGCGTTCATAGTAAGGCCACCGCTCATAAAAATAACTGTTGATGATGGAGGTGCGTGGCTTGAAATATTTGGGAAAACGGTCCTGGCTGATGGGAGCGAGAAACCGCGGGAACTGCAGGCTGAGCTCCAACCCGCCCGTGAGGGTGTTGAAAACGCCAAGGTATTTGGTCACCTTTTGTGCTGAGCTCTGCGACTCGGCAGCAGCATGCAGTTGTATCCTGAAGAGCTCCGCACCCCTGAAGATATTCTTGTTCTGAAAGGAAAGATTGGCGGCCAGCCCCGGATTACCCGCCGAGTTGGTGACATCGGTCTCAATGGAAAAGGAATTGATAGGCGGACGAGCAATGTTAATACGGCAGTCAAGCATACCGTAATCACTCCCTAAAAACGGCGAGGCGTGGTTGTCAAAATTGATGGTGGCCAGTCGCGTCACCGGCAGGCGTGACAGCCCGTTACTCGTTTCCGTCACATCATCCTGATGATAAAGATCACCTTTTTTGAAAAAAATGGATTGAACATATACTTTGGGTCTGGTGCTGAAAGGGCCATGATGAAGGAAATAGTACCCGCTCAGTGAATCGTGGTGACCCAGATGCAACATGTATTGAAGGGTATCATAATGAGCACCTGCCGGAAGCTGGACATTGACATCAGGATTGACATATATGTTATTAAGAATGAATCTTTTGTGATTGACCTCTATCACCGAATCGGGATAAAGGGGTGAGAGAGTGCGCACATTGGCGATATGGGCCGCGATATCCAGCCTGTAATCGCTGAGGGTGGTATCCACATCATAGGAGATGTAATCCTTCACGAAATCATAATAGCCCAGGTTCTTGAGTTGCCTGGTGATGCGGTCGCGCTCGCTGTCCAAGGTGTAAGCATTGAATGGATCGCCGGGCCTGATGAGCGAGCCCGTAAGACCGGATACGACATAGCGCCGCAGGGTGTCATCAGGAATGATCCAGGAGGTATCCCTTATGATGTAAGGACGTCCGGCTACTACCATATAATGAATGTTAACCTTATTCTTCCTGTAGATGTATTCAGGTGTCACCGTGGCATTGAAATAACCGATGTTATGAAGGTAAATCCTCATGTCGCGGCACGCGTTGTCGGTGAGATTGTTATCGAGCATCACAGGTGGCTTGCCGAACCTGCGCCTAAACCAGACCTTGGCTTTCCGGGGTTTACCCTCACCGGTTTTCGCATAAATCCAGGAACTTACCCTGAAAAGCCCCAGAAGCCGTTTATTGGGTTTCTGCTCGAGATAGTTCTCAAGCTCGGAAACCTCAACTTTTTTATCGTCAACGGTTATGGTATTGCGGTTGACAAGGTATCCCGGCTGCTTCAGCCATCGTGTGCTGGAGCACCCTGTTAAGAATAACAAAGCCACTGCTAAAACAACAGGTATGGAGACACCGTTTTTTTTCAATATCGTCCGGAATTTCAGGAAGAACAAATTTAAGGCACTTCGCAGAATAGCATGCACCCGGATGAAAAAAATTAAACGATCCGCCTGAACACCTCATAATTTATCTCAAACTTATAACTTGGATTTAACCATATTTTTTTACATTTGTCATGCCCAAAAAATATCATCCTGTTGACCCGTTGTGATTGATCCTGAAGAAGAAATAAATCCCAGATTATTCGCAGTGTAGCTGATTTACCATAACATATAAAGAAAGGAAACAATATGGTCATGCATGAGCCTTATAAAATCAAATCAGTACGTAAAATATTGTTTAAAAGCTTACCTGAAAGAAAAAAGCTTTTACGCAATGTCGGCTTCAATGCAGGGTTGCTCCCGGCCAGCCAGGTGACATTCGACATGGTCACGCAGGGCACCTCGGCTATGAGCCAGGAACAATTGGGTAATCTGTTCATCGGGGATGAAGCGTATGCCGGATCGAGGAATTTTTATAACCTGAGTTCGGCAGTCAAAGATGTCCTGGAACTGGACTATGTCTGCCCTATCCACAATATTTTCGGAGGGTTCAAATTACTCTCGACGGCCCACATCAACGGACATAAGCTTATTGCAGGTAATAGCCGCAATCCCTTCGGCGTTTTTGAAGCCTTTGGAGGGCAATGCCATCGGCTCACTTTTGAAGATCATCGCGTTTTTTCCGGGGATATTGATGTGAATAAACTCAGGGATCTGCTGGAGCGCCACAAGGGAGAGGTGGCTATGATATATGTGGATCTCCAGGGTGGAGGTTACCGGCCTGTTTCACCCGGCAACCTGGCAGAGATCAAGAAACTCGCCGACACTTACGGCACCAAACTTATCTTTGACGCTTCCTGTATCGTCGAAGTGGCATTTTATATCATCAACCACGAGCCGTCATATGCTGACCGTTCCCTTGAAGAGGTCATCAGGGAGCTGGCAGCCGGCTGCCATACGCTGGTGTTCGACGCCGGTCAGGATGCCATGAGTAACGTGGGCGGTTTCCTGGCTACCAGGAACATCGAAGACCATGAAAAGTACCAGAACAACGTGGTTGTTTACGAAGGTCTTCACACCTATGGGGGCATGGCAGGCCGCACGATGGAAGTGGTCGCCGGCGGTGTCAGGGAAATGGCCGACAGCCTGCACGCTGCCTGGATCGATTACCAGGTCACCGTGCTCACCGGCATCCTGGAACGTGGCGGGGTACCATTCACTAGAGGACTCAACGGGGTATACCTCCACGCCGACAGGTTCCTGAACCTCTCAGGCGATCTGGCCGCTCATACCCTGGCAGCAGCCCTGTACCTCACGTCAGGCGTCCGCGCCTATATGGAAGGACGCTGCCTGCAAGACAGCCTGCTGCCGGTGCTCATACCGCGCCGTGAGCTGATGAACAGCCAGTTGGAACAGATCGGCGAAGCCATCGTCAGATTATACGGACAACGTGAATGCATCAACGCCCTTGATCCACTGACAAAACCGGTATTCCATAACGAAGCCCGTTTCGAATGGCTCATCCCCGAGCTGGAGGCCTATACCTTTACCTGTGAGCCATACACCGTCCATTCCATCGAACATGTCGGCATGGACACGGAAGAACAGCGCCGGAAAGCGATGATAGAGGCCGGCTATAACACCTTCCTCCTGAAATCGGAAGACGTGACCATCGATTTTCTTACCGACTCGGGCACCAGCGCCATGAGCGTGGACCAGTGGACGGCTTACCTTCAGGCCAAGGAAACACCCGCCACACCCGATGCCTATGACGAGATCGTGAAAACGTCACAGCAGATCTATGGTTATAAATACATCATCCTGACCCACCAGGGGCGGGCCGCCGAGCACATCATGTCGCAGATGTTCATCAGGCCCGGCGATTATGTCCCGGGCAACATGTATTTCACCACCACCAAGCAACATCAGGAGCTGGCCGGCGGAAAATTTGTCGATATCATCGTCGATGAGGCCCATCAGCCGGGCTCGGAATTTCCATGGAAAGGCAATGTCGATCTGCAAAAGCTCGATGCTATCTATAAAAAAGCCACGGCCGAAGGAAAAAAACTCTCCTATGTGTCATTTGAATTTGATGTCAATATGGCCGGTGGCCAGCCGGTCTCGATGAATAACATCAAGGAGGTATACAAATACTGCAAACCGCGGCATATACCCGTTTTCTTTGACGCCACGCGCTGTGCCGAGAATGCCTGTTTCATACAGAGAAAAGACCCCGCTTACAGGAACGTTCCCGTGGCCGATATTCTGCTGGAGATGTTCAGCTATGGCGACGGCGCCACCATCTCAAGCAAAAAGGACATGCTCAGCAACCTCTCGGGCAGTCTGCTCTTTCGCGACAATGAGGAATGGTACCGTAAAGGTCTTGAGATGTTGCAGGTCTTCGAAGGTACCTATTGCAGCGGCGGCACCTCGGCGGGTGATATGGCCGCACATGCCCAGGGACTCAGGGAGATGATTGACGACGCCTACATTAACGCCCGCATAGAACAAACCGCATACCTGGGTACACTTCTCAGAGAAGCCGGCGTACCCATTGTCCTGCCACCGGGAGGCCATGCCATCTTCCTCGATGCACGGCAATTCCTGCCTCACATCGACCAGGATCAGTATCCCGCCCAGATGCTCGCCGCACAGATATTCATCGCTACCGGTGTCAGAGCCATGGAACGCGGTAACGTCAGCAAGGGTCGCAACCCCGAAACAGGCGACAATTACCGTCCTGCCCTCGAGCTCGTGCGCCTGACCATACCCCGGCGCGTCTACACGCGTGATCATATGAAGGCCGTCGCCGAAGGCATCATCGCACTCTACCAAAAACGCCATACCATCAAAGGATTGCGTTTCACATACGAACCGGATAAGCTCAGATTCTTCCAGGGATGGTTTGAAGAGGTGTGAGAGACAACCTCACCCCCTGGAAGGGTATATCAAAACTATTTTAAACCACGGAGGCGTCGGAGGATAACAACAGAGAACACGGAGGCATAAAGAATTAATTTTCAGCACCCTGCGTTCTTTGTGCTTCCTCTGTGGTTGATTAAAAATATCAGTTTTGATATAACCTCAATGGTATATATTGCTGTTCCGGTTTTAATACTATGTTATTCATGATCCTTTATAAAACTTCAAAACAACCTCTAAAAAAGATAACCGGGCCGTCTTTTATGCGTAATTTTGGAAATGACTGGCACCGTTATCCGATCTTGATATCGGATTGATGGATGAAATGGAGAAAGAATGAATGAAGCCAAAGGATTAACTTAAACAAACATGGATCAGAAAACCACCATCACCTGCCCGCAATGCGGCACCGAGATCAACGTGAGCGAAGTGCTGTACCACCAGCTCACTGAGCAAATCAAAAAAGAGTACGAGAAAAAATCCGCCATAAAAGACAAAGAGCTGCAGACCAAGCTCGACCAATTGCAAGCCGAACGGGAGAGGTTCGACGAAACCGTGCGCAGCGAGGTGCAAAACAGGTTGCAGAGCCAGAAATCAGGTATCGAGAAGGAGATCCGCGGTAAAGTTATGGGCGAGGTGTCGGAGCAACTGAAATCAATGCACGAAGAGCTGGACATGAAATCGAACCAAGTCAGGGAGCTGAATAAAACCAAAGCCGACCTGGAAAGGCTACAGAGGGAAAAAGAGGAGCTGGCTGAGAAGATAGCCATGGAAAAAGAACAGGAGTTCAGCAATAAGCTGAGGGATGAGAAACTGAACATCCAGCGTCAGGTAGAAGAAGCCAATCTGTTGAAAATAAAAGAGAAGGAAAAGGTGATCGACGACCTGAAGGAGCAGCTCAACGAAGCGCAGCGCAAGGCCGCCCAAGGCTCCATGCAGCTCCAGGGCGAAGTGCAGGAGCTCGAGCTCGAAGCCAGACTCAAGGCACTCTTTCCCTTCGATGAGATCAGCGAGATCAAGAAAGGACAGAAAGGAGCAGACGTGATACAGACCGTCAGGGCCGGCCATGGCGAGGTGTGCGGCAAGATCTATTACGAAAGCAAACGCACCAAAGCTTTCGACCTGAACTGGCTGCAGAAACTCCGCGACGACAACCTGGAACAGAAGGCCGATGTGCTCATCTTAGTCACCGAGACTATGCCCGACGGCATCGGCAAATTCGGACTGAAGGATAGCGTCTGGATATGCTCCTTCAGGGAGATAGACGGACTGGCCTTTGTCCTTAGGCATGAGCTGATACAGGTTCACGAGGTCACCACCACACAGCAGGGGATGGAGACAAAAATGGAATGGCTTTACAAATACCTCACAAGTAACGAATTCAAGGGACAGTTCGAGGCCATCATCGAAGGATTCGTCGGATTACGCGACAGTTACCAGGATGAGAAACTCCGCATGATGAAGATATGGAAGGAGCGGGAGAGACAGTTCGAGAAGATACTCACCAACGCCGTTAATTTCTACGGCTCGCTCAAAGGTATTGCCGGCGCCTCCATACCTGAGATAAAAATGCTTGAAAGTGGTGATACCCAGGCACCTGAAGAATGACCTAACCCCTCAGTGAGGTTGTATTAAAAATATTGACTATTTTTGCACCCTTATTGACCGGCATCCAGCCACATCCGGGAGCTTAGCTCAGTCGGTTCAGAGCATCTGCTTTACAAGCAGGGGGTCACAGGTTCGAATCCTGTAGCTCCCACCCCAATGAAAACTATTAATTCGATGGCTTCAACCCTGACAGGGTTTAAAACCCTG
>CAZVNP010000007.1:0-9266 GCA_964628285.1 uncultured Lentimicrobiaceae bacterium | reverse complement strand
CCCAATGAAAACTATTAATTCGATGGCTTCAACCCTGACAGGGTTTAAAACCCTGTCAGGGTCGAGAGCATCAATCTCCCGTTGGTTGTACCATTTATCAGTACTTTCCCTGACCATCTGTGCCACATCGATACGCTGCAGGTATTCGAACTGAATGTTAAGGTTGGTGACATAATCAAATTGTTTTTTTCATCGGTTTGGCTCTCCTTTCATTTGGGTGCCGCTGTCTTTGACATGTTTTTTGAAGTTACCGATAAAGTTATCAAAGTCCTCGGAATAAACATTTTTAAAAACCTCTTCGTTATGGCTATCCGTTGTGAGCCGTTTCATATATTCCAGGAACTTGTCTCTTCCATAAGTCTTGATCAGATAATCGACGATGCATCCGAATTCGGAATACATAAAACTTATTTTATTGTCAACAGGTATTCTGATCTTCTCTTCCATCTTCGTTTTATAATAATCCGGAGGCATAAAATTACCCTGCCTGATCAGGGCGTATGTTTCTTCTTTACCGGGATAAATAGACGTCCCCATCTGGTTTGAGCTGTATATGGCAATGCCCTCGACCAGCCATTTCGGGTACCGGCAGGCATTCAGCAGTCACGCATACTGATGAAGCACAGCCCGGGAGCAATCACTCGTCATGTTGAAACGTCGGGCATCAGCCTGATCCACTTTCTGGACGGGAAGATAAAGGACGAGTGGATCGCCTATGATAACAAGGCATGGCTGCCATAAAAACCGGTATTTGTTTTCTCGAAACCTGAATATTCCATAAACCTCAAACTTGCTGACCTGCTACCTAAGCCGCTCCTGTACCCTGTCGCTGGCAAGCTCCTTCAGGGCATCTGCCGCGATCCACCTACCTGCTTTAGTGTCTGCAAGTCGGATCTCTTTCGCAGTTTCAATGGCCATGGTGTTGAGATGGAGGTTTCGTTTGCCTATTTGCCGCAGTGCCCAATTGACCGCCTTCCTGACGTAGTTCCGGTTATCGCCAGCTTTTTCTTTGACGATGTCGAGAAACCTTACAAAATGATCGTCCGGAGCCTTCTTATCATGCACCGCCAGTGCCGCCATCATGGTGAAACCGGCACGCTTGACGAATTCCCCGTCCCGGCCGCTCCAATCAATGGCTTTCCGATAAGCATACTCAGTCTTATCAAAGAGATTGCTGCAAACCTGGTCACACACATCCCATGAATCAAAATCATTGGCCCACCTCTCCATTTGTGCTTCCGTGACCTGTAAGGGTATGTCAATGAATGCTGCCAGGATGCGGGCTTCGTGAATACCGGTGTCCCAGAGCTCGAGGGCCAATAGGTGATCCTTTCCCACCCGCCCGGCCATGCTGCGTAACGCCGGAATGGAAACACCAAGGGTGAGGTCGGGATTAATGCCGAACCGTGCCATGCCCTGCACCGCCTCAGGATTCGACAACACTTTCAGTTCCGAAATGATTTGCTCTGACGTCATTGCTTTGATTTATTTAAAGATTTATCTGTAAAACAATGTTTTTCTAAGCATTTTATCTGTAGTGAAATATTTCTCCAGAAATGCTTTCTGCTCATTCAGAGTGGCCATGGCATTATGGATCAGTTTATTCAGCTGAGTCATTGTCTTGGCCACCTCCGGATGCGGATCCGTCACCTCCCCGAGATTCCTGAGCGCATCGGCCAGAAAATATTCTGCCGTATCGACCATCTGCCGGATCTCACTGTCGGGCTTCTCAGGCGTGAATTGTTTGTTCCGGTAACTGATAAACCGATTTAACTGATCGATCCCATTATTGTATGAATTCACAGCCGTATTGTATTTGTCTATATCTCTTTTGGCATTGAAATAGGCAATCCCTTCCTTGTTATGTTGCAATTGGTCGGCGATCAGTGAGTTGATCACCCCGTTTATTTCAATCCTGCGGTTGGATGAAACAAGCCGCTCCAGTTCGGTTTGTTGTTCATATTTATTCAATGAGTCCGGGTAATTAAAATAGGATCTGCCTGTATCAGCCGCACCTTTACCTTCATAAAACTCACGGTTGGTGAGGGGGTGATACAACAGCTGCCATAACGGATCAAAGGGCATGTGGGAACTGATAAACTGTTTCGGTCCGGCCTTGAAATAATCATTGTTCACCTCTCTGACGAATTTGCCGTCCCGGACATAACCGGAGCCCCACGTCGGGTCAAACAGGTACCATGCCGAATCGATCAATGCGGCACACCAGGCGTGGGGCAGGTTGTTGACGGTCCCGTTCTGCCGTGTGTATCCCGCAACGACATAGGATTTGATCCCGACCTCGTTCATGATCGCATTGAAAAGCCCGGCGTAATGCATGCACACCCCTTTGCGCTTTTTCAACACTTTTTCTACGATCTCACTGGTATCCCGGTAGAAGTTGGTCGCGAACATGTTGTCGACATCGTAGCGGATGTTTTCGGCAACCCATATGAAAGCCGCCCGTGATTGTTGTGTTTGAGTCGTGAAATGGGCACAGATATATTCCGCTATGCCTGTCGCAGTTCTTGCGGATGATCCCGGCATCTGCAAAGCGATGCTGTCAACAGCGGCCCATGAATCGCTTCTCTGAGCGGTTAATCCCGTAATCATGCCAACAAGGAAAACCGGCATCAACAACGCAATCCGGAAGGATACCCCTGATAATATGTTTTTAAGAAGTGTCCACATGGAAGGCGTGACCTTAACATTAACACCTGCAATCCCATCCATTTCCGAACATAGGAATAAAATAACAATTAAGTAATACGATTTCAGACCTTTACAAATACCGTTCCTGCTTCCGATCTGTTTGAAGGTACAGGAAGCTTTGCTTCCTTCAGTCCTTCTATATGAAACCTGATAGCTTCATAAAGGTTTTTCTCAACCTGGCCTTTCGTTTTACCGGTTGCTATACACCCCGGTAAATCAGGAACGTATCCACTGTAACCGGTGCTGGTTCTTTCAATAATGATCAGATATTTTTTCATTTTAAATCCTCCAAACCTGCCTGTTTTAGCACACTATGAAGAGCGCCCTTTGAAATTTCATCCGATGGCCGGTGTCCCGAAATTGTTATAAGTCCCTTCTTAGTGGGATGTTTATATTGTTTGTGACTTCCACGTTGCCGGATAAGATACCACCCGTCTGCTTCAATGAGTTTTATCAACTGGCTGATTTTCACTGGAAGTCATTTTTTACAAATTTATAAAAGTTTCTACTACTATTCGGGCTCCATTTTGGAGTATCAGATTTTATATTTTCAATGAAGCATTAATCCATAGCATGACAAATTAATGATATTTTGTCTATCTTTATCAGGTTATAATGATGCTATTGTAATGAGATTTTCCTGTTTTATTTTGGTGGCCGTGGTATACCTTAACATATCCGCTTCCGCCCAGAATGAAGTCCTGATGCTGAAGAAAAAAAACACCGGCAAGGAGAAAGTCATCCATGAGGGAAAGCGGATAAAGGTCCGCACAGTTACCGGTTTGACTGTTAAAGGCCGACTCGGTATAACCGCCGGCGATTCCATTGCCCTGAATCAGGATACAATGGCCTTAAGCCAGATCGAACGCATCCGGACAAAATCGGCGGGTTCTTTGGCTGTGGGAAGCGTCGTGACGGGCGCCGGGGCTTTGATGACGACAGGAGGCGCCGTCATATTTGCCCAATCGCTCTCACAGAATGTCATGATACTGATCATTTACGGATTTATCATAGGCGGCGCGATGATGACCTATGGGACTATACTGACCGCCTCAGGCATTCTGATACTCACCATAGGAAAGAAATATCACAGCAGCAAATGGGATTTTCAGATCCGCCACCTGGCGAAAGTGCCCGGGTGACATTCCGTTTACAGAACCGAGTCATTTTCTTTATTACGTCACACATTAAGCACGCACCTGACGCCGTTTCTGTCCATCTCAGCCACTATGATAATTTTAGGAGATGGAAGACGAATGAGGCAGGTCATCATAACGAGTGTATAAAAACTTCGTACATTTAGGACATCGAAGTTTTCTAAAAGAATAACGCCTCATGCTTAACAGATACGGTTTGTTATTTTTATCGATCATGCTGACCGGCCCAGCCCTGCCGCAATCCGGCGTCCGCTTTCGCCCTTTCAGCGATGCTTCCCTGCCTGTGGACGCCAGGCTCAACGACTTGATGTCTCGTCTGACCCTGGAACAGAAGGCGGGTTTAATGCTTTACAACAGTCCCGGCATCGACAGCCTTAACATACCCTCTTACAACTGGTGGAACGAAGCGCTCCACGGCGTGGCGCGTGCCGGCAAAGCCACCGTCTTCCCCCAGGCCATCGCCATGGCCGCCACCTTCGACGACAGCCTGGTGTATCATGTCGCCTCAGCCATCTCCGATGAGGCCGGGGCGAAATACCATGCGGCCGTCAGTAAGAATAACCGGGCACAATATGCGGGTCTGACGTTCTGGTCGCCCAACATCAACATCTTCCGTGATCCGCGCTGGGGCCGCGGCCAGGAGACCTATGGCGAGGATCCTTACCTGACGGCATGCCTGGGTGTGGCTTTTGTCAGGGGACTGCAGGGCAACAATCCCAGTTACCTCAAAGCCGCTGCCTGCGCCAAGCACTTCGCCGTCCACATCGGCCCCGAGAAAAGCCGCCATAAGTATGATGCCATCCCCGATGAGCGAGATCTCCGCGAGACCTTCCTCGAGGGCATCACCGCCCGCGCCGGCACCGGCACACTCGTCGACTACCTCCAGGGCTGCCGGCTGTATACCAGGATAGACACCTATTACGGTTTCCGGGAAGCACGCCTGGCCGACGTCACCATCGCCTGCATGGGCCTCACACGCATGCTCGAAGGCGAAGAGGGCGGCAACGCCCTCGCCGACATCCTCTTCGGTGACGTGAATCCCTCCGGCAAGCTGCCCGTCACCTTCTATAAGTCGGTCGACGACCTCCCTCCTTTTGATGATTATAGCATGGACAACAGGACATACCGCTACTTCAAAGGAGAACCCGCGTTCGAATTCGGCTTCGGGCTGAGCTATACCACCTTCGATTTCCTGGAGGCAACACCGGATAAGGAAGAAGCCTCTATGAATGATACCGTATCTCTGAGCGTCACCATCCAGAACACTGGCAACTATGATGGCGACGAGGTCATCCAGGTGTATGGATCCAAAACCGATCCTCTGATCTTCAGGCCTAAAAAGACGCTCATCAGTTTTAAGCGTGTACACTTGAAAAAAGGTGAAACCAAACAGGTGACCGTCCCTGTCGCTGTCAGGACGCTGGCCTGCTGGGATGTTCAGAAACACCAATACGTTATTGAGCCGGGGAAATACGAGCTGCAGGTCGGAGCGTCATCGAAGGATATACGCTTACGGAAGGAGATACGAGTTATTGAATAATGAATATCGAATAAAGAGCACGGAACACGAATCATGAATGATGAATGAGAACGTGAATGTTGAACAATTCTTCATTCTCATTTTTATTCAATCTTTTATATTCATGTTTTATGCTTGATATTTGTTACTGTCTATTCATTTTGTAATGCCAAAAGCACCTGCTTGACAATCTTTGGATGGAGAGCCTTGCCGCGATGAAAAGGGATGATTATCCGTTGATGATCTTTAATATATAGCCGATGGCTTCCCTTAACCCTAATGAGCCTGAAGCCGTGATTGAGTAAAAGACGTTCGGCTTCAGTTGCAGCAAGGACAGGAAGTTTAGGCATTCTCTACATCTATTGAGGTGGTTAAAATTTCCTTATTTAACAGTTCTTTTTTTTCTTCCTCCGTCAGCGTCGATAAATATAGCGTCACGGCCTCCCTGATATTGGCCGATGCTTCCTCAAAGGTCTCTCCCTGTGAATGGCAACCTGGCAATTCCGGGGCGAAGACATAGTATCCGTTCCTGTCTTTCTCAAAAACAATATTTACTTTGTAGCTCATCTTCTTATCTTTATTTCAAAGGTAGAAAAATATCCAATACTCAACCCGGATTCTTGTTATCTTTAAGAGATCATTACGAGAAAACGTCTCTTTCAAAACCATCCTGATGGACGGCCCACGTTACCTGACCAAAGCACGCTTTGCGCTGGCGCTGGAGTGCCCTGCCAAGCTTTACTACACCGGCAAGGATGTATATCCCGATAAAAAAGCCGACGATCCTTTCCTGGAGGTGCTGGCCGAAGGAGGCTTTCAGGTGGGTGAGCTGGCACGACGCTATTTCCCCGGAGGGATCATGATCGGGGAAAGCGGCTATGACGCCGCCGTCACCAGGACCGACGAGCTGCTCCGCCGCGAAGAGATCGTGCTCTACGAAGCCGCTTTCAGGTACCACGGTCTCTTTATCCGTACAGACATCCTGGTCAAAAAGGGCGACAGCCTCGGGCTCATCGAAGTCAAAGCCAAGTCGTTCGACGGCCGCGACGCCTCCGGCTTCCTGAATGCCGGCGGCTTTCTTGAGAGATCATGGAGACCGTATATCTATGACGTGGCCTTTCAGAAATTTGTTTTGTCCAGAGCCATTCCAGGATATAAGGTGAAGGCGTTCATCATGCTGGCCGATAAGAATGCCGTTGCCGGCGTCGAAGGCCTGAACCAGAGGTTCCTCATCGCTAAGGATCAGAATAACCGTCCCGTGATAAGGATAGTGGGAGATGTCGACCCGGCTTCGTTGGGTCCTCCGGTCCTCGTGAAGATCAACGTAGATGACCTCCTCGAAAGGATATACTATGGCACAGATACTAAACAGCCGCCGCGAGACTCCTTCGAGGACCTCGTCGCCCTGTGGTCGGAGGCCTTTGCCCGCGACATGAAGCTCATGGCTCCTCTGGGAGCGAAATGCAAAAGCTGTGAATTTTACTGTACCCCTGCCGAACGCCTCGAGGGCAGGAAAGATGGATTCAGGGAGTGCTGGAAAGAGAAAGCCGGCTTCACGGATGATGACTTTCTGAAACCTTCCGTCCTGGAGCTGTGGGATTTTCATAAAAAAGACGAATGCATCCAACAGGGCAGATATTTCATGGCGGATCTCACCCCGATTGATATCGATGCCACCAACACCACACATGACGGCATGTCACGGACCGAACGGCAGTGGATACAGATCGCCAAAGCGGTCAGTCAGGATCCCACCATGGAACTGCGGATAGAGGAGCTCAAGGCTGAGATGGCATCGTGGACCTATCCGCTGCATTTCATCGACTTCGAGACCTCGGCGGTGGCTATTCCTTTTCACCGCAACATGAGTCCCTATGAAGGCATCGCTTTCCAGTTCTCGCATCATACCGTTGATGAAGCCGGTTGTATCAAGCATGCCGGCCAGTACCTGGCGAAGGAGCGCGGCACGTTCCCCAACTTCGAATTCATCAGGGAACTGCGGCGCCAGCTCGGCAATGATGAGGGAACCATCTTCCGGTACTCACATCATGAGAACACCTTCCTCAATATCATCCATGACCAGTTACAACAGTCGTCAGCACAGGATGTCCCCGACCGCGAAGAGCTGCTCGGCTGGATAAGGACCATCAGCAAATCCACCGGAAAGCAGGCGGCGAGCTGGGAGGGCGACCGTGCCATGGCGGACCTGTGGGAGCTGGTGAAACGCTATTACTATGATCCGTTGACCCGCGGCTCCAATTCGATCAAAGATGTGTTGCCGGCGGTCCTTAACAGGAGCGCGTACCTGCGGCAAAAGTATGCCACCGCGGTCTATGGCACGCAGCAGATCCCCAGCCTGAATTTCAAAGACCAGGTATGGATCGTATACCGCGACGGCCGGCCTGTCAACCCGTATGATCTGCTCCCTCCCTTATTTGAAGGGCTTCCCGATGAGGTGCTGAAACACTTCATGAGCGATGAAAGTCTGGCCGAGGGCGGCGCCGCCATGATGGCATACGCCAGGATGCAATTCGCGGAGATGACCGAGAAGGAACGGGAGCTCGTGGTGCAAGGGCTCTACCGCTACTGCGAGCTCGACACCTTTGCCATGGTACTCATATGGGAGTTCTGGAAGAATGAGGTGAAATGAAACTTTTTGTTAGAACGCGGATAAGCACTTCAATACCCTCCAAAATACTGGTTATTTAAGGGTATTAAACCAGGGACCCGGTACGATGAAAGAAGTCTGCAGGAAGTATTAAAAAAAGCTATTTTTTTGACAGGAATAAAAAAACCGGTAACTTTACATTGGTTAAGGCACAGTTTTGCGACGCATCTGCACGAGTCGGGAGTGGACATACGGTTCATTCAGGAGTTGTCAGGTCACAAGAGCAGCAAGACGACGGAGATATATACGCATGAAAGCACCAAAAGTCTGCAAAATATCAGGAGTCCGTTTGATGATTTATAGACAAAGGGAAAAAAATGAGTACGGCATTTCAATATAACACTCAATTCACCATCGCATATCGACCCAGCGTGGGACGATAACACACAATTTTTATCGAGTATAAACGAGTTGATGCGCAATTCAGCAATCAAGTTAAAATAGTTAATGTATTTCCGGATTGCTTTGGTAATACGGGTATAAAAGATTGAAGAATAATCAAAAAAGGTGGAAACAAGGCTTACGGGAGAACTTTTATGATCAGGTTTTAGAGCGGCGAAGTGCAAACCCTGGTTTGTGATGGAGCCGCGTAAAAACCTGATCAAAGTTAGCCAAAAAAAAGACATTTTCCACCATTGTTGAAAATTATTATCCATCAAATTTTGTTGCCTGTCAATCTTATTATTAATTTAATGGGGTTGTACCAAAGCAATCCGGACGATTTTGATGACATGAAATTTATACCCGTATAAATTCAATCATCAAAACCTAAATACATCAACTATTTAAAGGGAAACATAAAAGAGGGTATACTATTTCAAGCTACATGCGTGCTGAACAGCGCATAACTGCAGGCAAAAGGAATGCATATGAAGGCTGAAGTAAAAGCTTAATTTCATACGTTGCACTCCTTTTGCCTGCATACCGTTATAGCCAATTCAAAAAGACAAATACGAATTCAAAATGAGCATAGTAAAAAGACAACATTACGTTTGGAGACATTATCTCAGAGCCTGGGCTGACAATGACAGCATTTGGACTTACCTCAAAGAATCTGACAAAATAATCAAGTCGGACTTAATGGGTGTTGCACAAGAAAAGTATTTCTATAAACTTGTTGACATTTCAGAAGACGAAGAAGCATTCCTAAAAAACTATATTGACCATACCAGTCCAAGTTTAGTTAAGAAATTGAATTTTGACTTTTTAATAC
>CAZVNP010000006.1:0-99478 GCA_964628285.1 uncultured Lentimicrobiaceae bacterium | reverse complement strand
GTTCAATAATAAATTTGTTAATAACGATTATTTTTTAAAACTGATTAGTTACAATCGATTTTATTCTTATCTCATGAAAACACCTTATTTTTTGTTGCCTATTCTCCTCCTCCCCCTCTTGTCCTATCCCCAGTGGGTTTTCCAGTATCCGTATCCCACCGGTAACAATCTGAGGGATGTTTTTTTCACTGATCCCGAGAATGGCTGAGCCGTGGGTGACAATGGGACCATTGTCCATACCTCTGATGGCGGGACACACTGGAATGTGCAATTTTCAGATACCATTTTTTCATTAAGTTGTTTTCATTTTTTAAATCAATCAATGGGTTGGGTGGCTGGGTATATTAGCGATAACGGATTGCTTATGCACACAACGGATGGCGGTATCAATTGGGAGATACAGGATTTTGCGGATTCGCCACCTTTTCTTGACATCACTTTCGGTGATCCTGATAACGGCTGGATCGGGGGATAGGGGACAATACTGCATACCGGCGATGGCGGGCAGCATTGGGAGTCGCAAGCCGACACTCTCCACCCGCTCATCATGGCTATATTCTTTAAAGATACCAGCAACGGCTGGGCCGTTGGATTCAACGGCCTGATCATTCATACCACTGACGGTGGTGTGACCTGGGAGACGCAGATATGTCCGGTGACAGAAGCACAGGTATATGATGTTTATTTTATGGATTTGGTCAAAGGGTGGGTAGTGGGTAAAGGTGGTCTCATCCTGAAAACGACCGATAGTGGAAGCACCTGGGAGCAGCAAGTCAGCGGTACGGATCAGGATTTGGACAACATTACTTTTTCAGATTCCTTAAATGGCTGGATAACAAGTAGATTTCTGATTTTACATTCAGATGATGGAGGTGAGACATGGGAAAGCACTACAACCGGATACTATATCCTCAGCCGGCTATACTTTACTGATCCTTTCAATGGTTGGGCTGTAGGGATGTCCGGCAATATCATCCATACGTCAAATGGTGGTGATAACTGGCAACTGCAATCGAGCGGATCTGTGCACAACTGGTTTGCCGATGTCTTTTTTTATGATTCCAAACATGGGTGGGCCGCCGGACAAAACGGAACCGTCATGCATACCGGTGACGGCGGCATGACCTGGGATCCACAGGAAAGTGGGACTGCCACGAACCTGAACAGTGTTGTTTTCACTGATTCGATGACAGGTTACTGTGCCGGTGATAATGGCACGCTCATTTTTACCCGTGACGGCGGGACAACATGGGATTTATTTGCCGGTTTACCTGATGAAAATCTTCGTGGGATGGATTTTATCGATTCCATGAACGGCCGTATAGTAGGGTATGACGGGACGATACTGCATACCTCGGATGGCGCCCAAACCTGGTCCTCACAGTTGAGTTCCACCGACGCCCGGTTGAATGATGTGTGCTTCACCGATAAAAATAATGGTTGGATTTGCGGTTATCAAGGCACCCTTTTACATACTTCTAACGGGGGAGATACATGGGTGCAACAATCCGGAATAGAGACTTCTTGTTATTTTAGGCATATTTTTTTTACTGATGCCGATCACGGCTGGGTGACAGGTACCGACCAGATGGCATGGGATTCAGATGTATTATTACGAACAACAAATGGTGGTGAAACCTGGGAACCTCCTTTATATCCTTTGGTAAATGCAATATTTTTTATTGATTCTCTGACGGGATGGGGAGGGACCTCTTTCGGTCCCATCATGGGAACCACAGACGGCGGGATTACGTGGACACTTCAAACCGGTCAATTATTTGATAATATCCTCAGCTTTTATTTCACCGATTATTACCACGGCTGGGCTGTAGGATGTAATTATAATAACGACGGCATTATTTTATTCACCAACATGGGAGGGGCGGCCGGTTTGGATGAGCCAAAGCCCGTATCCCGTTTGTCATCTTCCGCAAAGCCCAATCCCTTTCACCGGACAACGGAAATCAGCTTTACCTTACAGGCTCCCGGGCCGGTGCAGATCGCCATTTATGACCTGGCAGGCAAAAAGCTCGAGGAGTTATCGAACGCCTTTGAACAGGCGGGCCCTCATTCGGTGTTATGGCATGCTGAAAAAGTACAGACCGGGGATCTATTTCTACCTGATAAAGGCCGGGGAGCGGGTGGCGGCGGGAAAGATGATACGGATGGAGTAGCGGAGGGGAATGATTGGGCGAGAGTGGATTTTCCATTTTCCATGTTCGAAGTTGTATATCGAACGTCGAACGTCTCATCTCGCCCCATCACCCCAGCCCCTTTACCCTTGGTTTGCCGGGGATGAAATCCTTTAAATAGAACGGCTCAAAATAGGCGACATCCTCAAACATCTTTTTCCGGTAGCGTTCCTCCGCCGGTCCGGCGAGGTGACGGGCCGAAGGCAGGAAATCATCGATGAACACGGCATTGGGCCGGTGGGCCAGGTAAGGCTTGCACTTGGCCGCATTGTCGCCGAAAAAACAGATGGTATGATCACGGAAGGATTCGGCAAATGAATGTTCGTCAATGATCTCGGCCTTCGTCTCACGCACTCTGTTGTTATCAAGGTCATAAAGCGCATCATACACCTCCATTCTCCTGGCGTCGATCATAGGGCATAGCAGGCACCTCTCCTTTGCCATGGTGTTGTCATTCTTTATCCTCGAGGCCATGCCTGCCGCCATCGCCTCGAGGGTGCCGATGGCTATAAGGGGCCTGTCGAGGGCATAACACAGTCCTTTGGCGGTACTGACGCCTATCCTGAGACCGGTATACGACCCCGGGCCTTTGCTCACGGCCACGGCATCCAGCCGGTCTAAAGCCAGATCGGCCTCTCTGAGGACATCCTCAATGAAAGGGGTCAGCAACGAGGCATGTGAATTTAAGATATCCGACTCCTTAAAGGAAAGTACGTCGCCGTTGATGGCCACGGCGACAGAACAGACTGATGTGGCCGTTTCGAGACAGAGAATGCAGGACATCCCGCTTTAGCTCTCTTTAAACAGTTCTTCTTTTTTGACTTTTTTCACCTCGTCGCCGTTTTTCAGGATCTTGGTCACAGCGCTGTAAGGCGCCACGATCACCTCCTGTCCGTCCGACAACCCGTCGGTGATCTGTATATAGGTGTTATCCTGTATGCCTGATTTCACTTTCTGCAGGACGGCTTTGCCGTTATCGTACAGGAAGACATATTCCTGCATCTCCTCATTCTTTCTCTCCTTGCGTTTGTTGCCGCTTTCGTTATCCGAATTGTCGTCGGGTGCCGGCCCCGTGTCGGATGTCTCCCTCTGTGCCAGCACCCTGCCGGTGGTGTCGGCGCGCGTCGTCACGGCCTGGATGGGAACGGTCAGGACATTGTTCACGGTCTCCGTCTGAATATCGACGGTGGCCGACATACCGGGCCGGAAAGGGATGAATTTGGAATCATCGGCGGGGATGAGATCCTGATACGAATCTTTCAACAGCCTGATCTTTATGTTGAAATTGGTTACCTGGTCGGCGCTGACGCCTGTCGTATTGGCCGAAGTGGCTATCTCGGTGACGATGCCCTTGAATTTCTTATTTAAGTAAGCATCCACTTCTATCAATGCGGTATCGCCCAGCTTCACGCGCATGATATCGTTTTCGTTGACCTCGACATTGGCCTCCATGAGGTTCAGGTTGGCTATGCGCATGAGCTCCGTGCCTGCCGAGAACTGTGAGGCGCCGGCCACACGTTCCCCCTTCTCGATGCTTAGTTTTGAGACGACACCGTCGGTAGGTGAGGCGATGGTGGTCTTGGTGAGGTTTTCCTTAGCTTCCTTCACGCCGGCAAGGGCGCTGTTAACGGTGTACTCGGCCGCCTTGAGGTTCTGTGTGGCCGCATCCACCTCCGCTTTGGCCACGGAATAAGCCGATTGTGCTGCATCCCAGTCGGCCTGCGAGATCACCTGCTGTTCGTACAGTTGCTTATTTCTTTTATAGCTCTCCTCGGCATTGGCAAATTGTGATTTGGCCTGCACCAGCCGGGCCTGTGCATTGGCCTCATTGGCCTGCATAGTGTTCAGGTTGGCCACACTGCGGTCATAGCTCGAGATGTAGATCTCGGGGTCGATCTTGGCCAGCAGATCACCCTCTTTCACCTCCTGACCCTCTTTGACATACAGTTCCACCACCTCACCCGAGATGTAAGGCGTTATCTTCACCTCTGTTTCGGGTTGTATCTTGCCGTTGGCGGAGACCGCCTCGACGATGGTTCGCTTCTGAACCTGCTCGGTGCTGACTTTCATAGCGGTATCTTTACCGATGGCACCCTTCTTCTTGGCGATGGCCAACGCTACCAGAATGACGATAACAGCTATAATGCCTATCCTTATTTTTGCTTTCTTAGTCATTTATGTGGATATTTTAAAATCCCCGCTGTAAAGGTATAACAATTCACCCAGTTACCCAAATCGCTATGAATGCTTCCTTATTATATTTCCGGTAAAGAATAAAGTATGGCGTCAGTGGTTTGTAGTTAACATTGGAAACAAGATGATACGGATCATTTAAGTGTCAGGGGCTTGCCCATATAAAACTCAAGGATAAGGTTCTTGAACAGATAATCGTATTTGGCTTGCAGCAACTCGGCCTGGGCCGCGGTGAGCTCTTTCTTGGCTTCATTATAATCGACCGAGTTGATCAGGCCGACATTGAATTTCTGATCGGCATATTTGAATGATTCGGTTGTGGCGGTCACCTTCTTTTCGGCGGCAGCATATGATTTCAGTGAGGCGACGGCGTCGGCATAGGCTTGCTGGATGTTTTTCCTCAGGTTCAGGCGCGTCGTCGCGAGGGTATAACTGGCGCTCTCGATACCTATTTTGGCTTTGGCAATGTTGGTACGTGCCATCCATCCGTTGAAGATGGGGATGCTCAGATGGAGCATGACGCTTTTGTTCTGATTATCCGACAGCTGTTTATCGAACAGGATGATCTTATAATCCGTATACAGGTATTGGGGCAGGCTGTATACAGCCTCGCCCGAGGCCGTGTTCCCTATTTGAATGGGAGGCTGGGTAAAAGGATCTATTCCCTGTGAATAGTCTTTTGCCGCACCCGAGTAACCTGTGCCGTAAGAACCGGAGATGTAAAGATTGGGACTCAACGTGCCTCTGGCCAGCGACAGCGTTTTTTCCGAGCTTTTAAGCTTTAATTCGGCACTTTTAACGTCCGGCTGCGTGGTGTTGGCAAACGCATAGACCTCATCGGGGCTGAGGGGTGACCGGGGGTTTTTCAGAATGCTGACGTCGGGTTCTTCTATGGCGAAGCCTTCAGCCGAGGGCAGGTCAAGAAGCTGGGTGAGCGTCAGGATCGAAATATCGATGTTGTTCTGTGTGTTGACGACGTTGAGTTCCTCGGTGGCAGCCTGTGACTCCACCAGCAGGAGATCGCCGCGGGCCAGCGTGCCCGCCTCCACCATTTTGCGGGTGCGCTCCACCTGCTGCCGCGTGATGTCCAG
Source organism: uncultured Lentimicrobiaceae bacterium (assembly GCA_964628285.1). Taxonomy (GTDB): domain Bacteria; phylum Bacteroidota; class Bacteroidia; order Bacteroidales; family JAGONC01; genus JAPLDP01. Next base: position 94,002 of record CAZVNP010000006.1, on the reverse strand, counting down.
CTGGCCGGTAGCCACCTTCAGCAACTCGGTGTTGTAAAGGATCTGTAAATAGGCTGCAGCGATGCTCATCGAAACATCATCCATGAATTTATCCACGGCATAGCGCGTGGCCTGTAAATTCAATTGATCCTGTTTCAGCGTGTTGGACTTCTGAAAACCGTTGAAAAGAACCCATGAGGCCGACAGGTAGAAATTGTCGGTACCCACCCGCTTCGTGGCAAACTCATTGGTATAAGGGTCGATGGCCTGCCCCCAGTTGTAACCGTGCGAAGCATAGCCGTTCAAACTGGGTAACAGATTCAGCTTGTCATTCAGCACATCCTGTTCACCCATACTGATGGACAGCATTTGCTGTTTGACATCCACATTATTTGTCAGGGCGTAATTGATGCAATCTTCAAGGGACCACTGCTTCTGGGCACCGGCAAATAACAGACATGCCATAAGAAAGAAACTCAATGCAAATATCTTTTTCATTTTAAAATGATTTGGTTGGAAATAAAAGGGATGATCATTAAATTTTATGCCATTCTTGTAATCACCTGATTTGAAGTCCTTTATCTGATAATTTTACCTGGTTTCTGTCCAGATACGGGCATTGTCAGTTCGATAACGAACATTACCGCAGCCCGTCACAAAAAGGCGTCAGGACGTCAAAGTTAGAAACTTGTTCCATTCAAAAGCATTATTTTTTATCTTTATTGGTCGTTAAATAACCGCAGGTTATGACCGTTAAAATATTGCCTTTAAGCCTTCTGCTGTTGTTGGGCGGGTCTGCCGTCACGTGGTCACACTCAGCCGTCGCTCCACAGGCAGAACGTAACGACTCACTTCATGCCGTTCATTACGACGTTCATCTTGACATCACGGATATGGCATCACACATGATCACCGGCCGGACCATGGTGACCCTGACCCCTGCCTTTCAGGGCATGACAGAGATAAAGCTCGAGCTGATGCAGCTGACGATTGATTCCGTGAAGATCGACGGGGAACCGGCCACATCTTATAATTATACGGATCCGTTGATCACAGTTACGTTGTCGTCTCCTGTCGGCCCTTCCGATACGCTCGTGGCCGAGATCATTTATCACGGCATTCCCTTTCATGAAGCATGGGGCGGTTTTCACTGGTCAGGCGATTATGCTTTCAACCTGGGCGTGGGCCTTTCAACCTTTCCTCCCAGCCTCGGTAAGACCTGGTTCCCCTGTATCGACGATTTTCAGGACCGTGCCACCTACGACTGGTATGTCACCGTGGAGGACAATAAAACGGCGGTCTGCGGCGGCACACTCGTATCGGCAGTCGATAACGGTAACGGCACCAGGACATACCATTGGATGCTCGATCACACCATCCCCACCTACCTGGCCTCCGTTGCCGCAGGTCCTTATGTCCTCATCAACGACACCTTCCAGGGTATGCAGGCTGCGGTACCCATCACCTTTTATGTCCGTCCTGCCGATTCATCGCACGTCGCAGGCTCTTTCGTTCATCTCAAGAATATCCTCTCTTTTTACGAGAGCTGTTTCGGGCCCTACCCCTGGCCCCGTATCGGTTATGTCAGCACGGCCCTGGGAGCCATGGAGCATGTCTGCAACATCGCATACCCTTACGGATGCATCAACGGAGGGCTGACATATGAATACCTTTATGCCCATGAGCTCTCCCACATGTGGCTCGGCGATAAGGTAACCTGCGCCTCCCCCGGCGACATGTGGCTCAATGAGGGCTGGGCCACCTGGTGCGAGATGTTTTACCGCGAAGGTATCTATGGGGAAGGAAGTTATCTCGATAACCTCAACTCCCTTCACATGTGGGTATTGCAGTATTGCCATACGCCCCAGGGCGACGGTCAGTATTTTGCGCTGTATGACATTCCCCCGGAATACACTTACGGCGCAACGGTCTATGATAAGGGAGCCCTCGTTGTCCATACACTCCGCAACTATCTGGGCGACAGCCTGTTCTTCGAAAATGTCAGGGGCTTCCTCGAGGAATTTGCATACCACCACATGTCGTCCTATGACCTGCGGGATTACATCAACGCCCACAGCCCCGTGGATGTGACCGCTTTCTTCGATGCCTGGGTCTTCTCACCCGGATTTCCCGGTTTTTCGATCGATTCTTTCAATGTCGCGCCGGCGGGCAATGTCTATGACGTTACCGTCTGTGCACGCCAGAAACATAAAGGAGGCAGCGGTTATGCCGACGATAACCGCATCGAGGTCACTTTTATGGATCAGAACTGGCAAACTTTCACTGCGGTCCTGCATTTTTCAGGACAAACCGGCAGCGAGGTCTTTGCAGTGCCCTTCGAACCCGTCGCCGTTTTTCCCGATCTCTATGACAAGACATGTGATGCCACTACCGACGCGGAACAGGTCATAAAAAACACGGGTGACTATGATTTCCCCGATACTTTTTTTGATCTGACCGCCGATGCTGTGGGTGACTCGGCCTATATCAGGGTCACGCATCACTGGGTGGCTCCCGACAGTCTGAAGAACCCCGTCACCGGCCTCAGATTGTCAGATTACAGGTACTGGCAAGTGGATGGTATTATGCCGGCCGGCTTCGATGCCACAGGTAAATTTCAGTACAACCGGAACATGTACCTCGACAACACGCTGATCACCAACGCCGAGGATTCCCTTGTCATTCTGTACCGGCCCGATGCCGGCCATGACTGGCAGTCCGTTGAGTTCACCAGGGTGGGCATCTGGAGTATCGGCAATATGTATGTCCCTCACCTGCAGAAAGGGGAATATACACTGGCCATATGGGATCACTCCGTTGGGACAGGTCACACTCTGCCGGATAAACCCTCCGGGATCAGGATCTTCCCCAATCCCTCGAAAGGCTATTTTAATTTTGAGATTAACTGCGATCACATCAGCAACATACTGATCATCGACAACAGGGGAAACACCGTGGATAACCTGCCGGTCACGCCTGTGCAAAAAAGCATTAAATGGTATAGCGGCGATCTGCCCGGCGGCACTTATTATGTTCGACTCGAGAATGATGACCACATGCCGATGGCTTATGGGAAACTGGTGGTGATCAGATGATGCGGACAGATTCTCAGATGTTCAGATATTAATTCAAGATCCATGAAAAAGTTATACTTTATCCCGGTTTCGATTTTACTGACCCTTACCCTTTACGGTCAAAGGAATTATAACAATTACACCGGCATCAGCATGGGTGTGTCGGTGCCGCTGGGTGACTTCGCGAGCGTTGATTCTGCCAACCGGCAGGCGGGTTATGGCCAGTCCAGTTTCTTCCTGGCTTTTGACGGCGCCTATCTCTTCTCACCTTACATGGGCGTCTGCGGCATTTTCTCTTTCGCCAACACCACATTGAACACAGGCCGTTTCAAAGAGAATATAAAAGCACGCATACGGAATGACTACCCTGACCTGGTGCTCCCTGAAGAAAGTTACATCTCTTACAACCTGGGTGTGTGGAACCAGATCAGGATTCATGCCGGGCCACAGGTCAGCCTGCCCTTCAACCGCCTCAGCATCGATATCAGGGTTCTGGGAGGCATCAGTTTCATCCTGGCCCCTTCCAACGAGTTATACTTTTACAACAAGGAGACCTCGCAGCAGTTCAGGACGATCAGCGACACCAAACAGACCGTGGCGCTCGGCTACACCCTGGGTGGCGGGTTGAGGTACCTTACCCCCAGCCATGTCATACTCAGGTTAATGGTCGATTACACCTATGCGGAGGCTTCCGTCGAGATCACCAGTAATTTCACCGACAGCGGCATCCCGCACAATGAAAAAAAGGAGGATCATACCCAGCCGATGAACACCATCCTTATCGGAGCGGGGATAGCCTATCATTTCTAAGCGGCAGGCAAGAAAAGGGATTATAGTGCCGCGCTGAATTGTTTCAGGAAGCGGAGGTCGTTCTCAAAAAACAGACGGATATCCTTAATCTGGTATTTCAGTATGGCTATGCGTTCTATGCCCATGCCGAAGGCAAAGCCGGTATAGTCTTTACTGCTGATGTGGCAGTTGTCCAGGACATTGGGGTCGACCATGCCGCAACCCAGTATCTCAACCCATCCGGTGTACTTACAGATGTTGCAGCCCGCGCCGCCACAAATGTTACAATGAATATCCATTTCGGCCGAGGGCTCGGTGAACGGAAAGTACGACGGACGGAAACGGATAGCGGTGTCCTCGCCGAACATCTCCCTGGCAAAATAATAGAGTATCTGTTTAAGGTCGGCAAAAGATACGTCGTGGTCCACATAGAGACCTTCCACCTGATGAAAGAAACAGTGGGCGCGGGCGGAGATGGCTTCATTGCGGTAAACACGTCCCGGCAGCAACGTGCGTATAGGCGGTTTGGTCTGCTCCATCACCCGTATCTGTATGGAGGAGGTATGCGTGCGCAAGGAGACCGGCGGATATTCATCGATGAAGAAAGTGTCCTGCATATCCCTGGCCGGGTGCTCTTCGGGAAAATTCAGGGCGGTGAAATTATGCCAGTCGTCTTCTATCTCCGGTCCCTCGGAAATGGTGAAGCCTATCTTTGAAAAAATTGAGGTAATCTGGTTCAGGACGATAGATACGGGATGACGTGCTCCCAACGGCATGAAGTCGGCCGGAAGGGTAAGGTCAATGGTGCCGGTTTCGGTTTTGGTACCGGCGGCGGCCTGCTGTTTCAGTTGCTCTAACCTGGACTGCGCCGCCTCTTTCAGCCGGTTGATCCATTGCCCCAGTTCACGTTTCTCCTCCGGCGGAACCGTCCTGAAAGCTTCAAACAGTCCCGGGATGATACCCTTTTTCCCTAAAAACCTGATCCGGAACTGTTCAATCTCCTCAGCGTTGACCGATGAAAAGTCACTGACCTGCTGAAGGTATTTTTCTATCTCTTCCTTCATGATGACGGCTCTGTGGTATCTTTTATAAGATTAATGACGGCGGTCATTTCACCACCCTCATGGTCATTTTAATATCTTTCAGAGGCTTGTCACCGGGGCCTGTTTGTACCGCCGCGATTTTATCGACGACCTCCATGCCTGAGATCACCTCTCCAAAGACCGTGTAAGCCCCGTCGAGATGTGGTGTCCCGCCGAGGGTTGTATAAGCTTTCCTCTGTTCAGGCGTAAATTTCCTGCCGCTTTGCATCTCCAGGTTATTGAGTTCCTGATCGTTGAACACCCTGCCCTGGACGATATAAAACTGGCTGCCCGAGGAGCGGCGTTCCGGGTTGACCTGGTCGCCGGTACGTGCGGCCGCCAGCGCCCCGCGTTTATGGTAATACTTGGCCACAATTTCGGCAGGGATGGTGTATCCCGGATCCTGACGACCGTCTTTGCCGGAGCCTCCCTGGATCATGAAACCCTGGATGACCCGGTGGAAGATGGATCCGTTATACCATCCTTCATTCACCAGCTTGAGGAAATTATCGCGGTGCTGAGGCGTTTCATTATATAAGGCCACGGTGATGTCGCCATAGTCTGTCGAAATGATCACTTTCTTGCGGTTATCGGTCTGTCCCGATACTATGGATGCCACTGTAATCAATGCAATAAATAATGTGATGAATTTAAGACCCGTTTTCATTGTTGTCAAATTAACCTGTGAGTCCGCAAAATTAACAAAGTCTTCGAATAAAACGGCCGCCATTTCCCGTTAAAAACTCCCATTATATCTTATCCCTGCCGGTCCGGTCTCTTTCCTCCAGATAACAACGCCGGCATAACGGCTCATAGTTATTCCTTTCACCCAATACCACCAGTTCTTCCTCCTGTGACGTGCGATGGGAATAGTGGGCCAGGTTACCGCAGCGGATACATATGGCCTGCACTTTCGTAACATATTCGGCCGTGGCCATCAGGGCGGGCATGGGCCCGAAAGGATGCCTCAGGTAGTCCATGTCCAGTCCCGCCACGATGACCCTGACACCGCCATCGGCCAGCCTGTTGCAGACATTCACCAACTCCGCATCAAAAAACTGAGCCTCGTCGATGCCCACGACTTCGGCATCGTTGACCAGCAGAAGTATTTGTGAAGCCGATTGCACCAGTGTGGACTCGACGGCTTTTTCATCATGTGACACAACTTTTTGTTCATCATACCGTTTATCTATCGCCGGTTTGAATATCTCGACTTTCTGCCTGGCGATTTTTGCACGGTTCAAACGGCGTATAAGTTCCTCCGTCTTACCCGAAAACATGGAGCCACAAATGACTTCGATCCATCCTGCGCGATAGTTATTATTTGTTATTTCCAAAAACATAACAAATGATTTCAGATAATCTTTATAACTTTATAACTTCATTAATGATTTTCACAAATTTAATGAAAACACTCCAAGTCCTAAACTGTTGATTATAATATCATGAACGAAAGAGAACTTATTCTGGAGGTCATCCAGCAGACCCTCGACGCCATCAATGAGCAGGATGCGGTCATCAGGCTGTATAAAGGACAGATACCGCAGATCGAGCTGGATATTATCATGGATAACATCCGCAAGCTATATGAAAACTATTACAACCTGAATAAATTCATCCGTGAACCCGTTTTCGGTGCGGCGGGTGCCGGTCATCATGAGGGGTCTCCTGTGGCTGAAGCAAAAGCTGTCATCCCGGAACCTGCTGAAACTTCAGGACAAAATATATTTCCATCCCGTGAAGGAATAGAGATCGGTTTTGAGACCCGGGAAGAGAAAAAAGTCCCTGAAGAGGTGGCGGTCCCTGCCGGTGAGGTGACACCTGTCGCCCCCGGGCCACCGGAAGAGAAAGAGCTGATGACGGAGAAACCGGAGCCTGTGGGGCAGACCCTGGATCTGTTTGCCGGTCAGCCACATACCGTCGCCGAAACATTCAAACCCACCCATAAAGCTGTCGGTGACGTTTTGACCGATAATGAAAAAGACCGCAGCATTGCGGCCCGGATACAACAAAGTCCCATCACCGACCTCAAGTCATTCATCGGCATTAACGACAGGTTTATCTTCATGAATGAATTATTCGGGGGGAACATGAAAGCGTACGATGAGGCCATCAATAAACTAAACGCTTTCACGACCCTCGAAGAGGCCATGACTTACTTCCGCTGGCTGAAAGAACAATTCAGGATGAATGAAAAACTCGACTCTTTCAGGCGGCTGAACGAGTTCATACACCGAAAATATAAAAAATGAACCGTTTTTTCATCCTGTTAATTTTTCTTATCCTCGTCGTTCCCTGTTCATCGCAGGATCTGGTGTATGTCCGTCATACGGTTGCACGGCTGGCATCGCCGGCCATGCATGGCAGGGGCTATGTGCATAAGGGCGATAAAAAAGCAGCCTGTTTTGTACGACATGAATTCAGGAAAATAAACCTTCAGCCTTTTACGCCTGATTACTTCCAGTATTTCAGTTTCCCCGTCAACACCTTCCCCGGCAAAATGGTCTTCAAAGCCGGCAAACAACGCCTTCACGCGGGCAGTGATTACCTCATCTCCTGTTCCTCACCCGGTATCAGGGGGACGTTCGGTACCGTTTACCCGGATGACGTTGACGGTGTCATTGAGACAGAGCTGTTGACGCGCGATACGGTTGCTTTTAAGAATAAATTCATCATACTCCGGCAGAACAACGAGCTGCTGAGGGATACCAATCTGTTGGGAGCCAGAGGCATCATTTTTCTCACCGGTGGGCCTCTTTCATGGAGGGTATCCAATTGTTCCCGCGCCGGCCGTTTCGTCGTCGCCGATGTTTTGAAGTCCGGGGTGCCGGACAGTATAACCGGCGTGACCCTGAACATCAGGAACCGTTACTACCCATCCTATACCTCGCAAAATGTCATCGGTTATCTGACCGGCAGCGTCTCACCCGATACCTGGATCGTTTTCACGGCTCACTATGACCATCTGGGTAAAATGGGATGCCATGCTTACTTTCCCGGTGCCCACGACAATGCCAGCGGCGTGGCCATGATGCTTGACCTGGCACGGCATTACGCCCGGCCTGAAAACAGACCTGCCTGTTCAATGGCTTTCATCGCCTTCGGAGGGGAAGAGCTGGGACTGGTCGGATCGGAGTATTATACCGAACATCCTCTGTTCCCGCTCGAAAACATCAAATTCCTCATTAACCTTGATCTGATGAGCACAGGCAGCGAAGGGATTATGGTGGAAAACGGGACCGGACAGGAAAAAGAATTCAACACTCTGGTGGCCATCAACGACACCACCGGATTATTGAAGGCAATTAAAAAAAGAGTCACCAGCCCGAACAGCGATCAGTATTATTTTTACAAAAAAGGTGTCCCGTCGGTTTTTATTTATACCCTGGGAAAAGAATATTCGGAGTACCATACGGTCAGAGATAAAGCCGCCGGCCTGCCTTTCACCGCTTATGACCCTCTTTTTCTTTTAATCGAAAAATTCATCACAGCCATCGAAAAACAATAGGTATGTCGAAATTATATCTGGTGCCCACACCCATCGGTAACCTTGAAGATATCACCTTAAGGGCATTGCGTATCCTGGGCGAAGCAGACCTCATCCTGGCAGAAGATACACGTAAAACGGCCATCCTGCTCAAACATTTCAACATCGGCACCAGGCTCATGTCGCATCACAAGTTCAATGAACACCGGACCATTGAGACCATCACGGGACGTCTTGAGCAGGGTGAGACCATGGCACTGGTGAGTGATGCCGGCACACCGGGTATCTCCGATCCCGGATTTCTTCTGGTCAGGGAGTGTGTGAAGAAGGGCATCGAAGTGGAGTGTTTACCCGGTGCCACGGCATTCATACCCGCCCTTGTCAATTCGGCTCTTCCCTGCGACCGGTTTTTGTTTGAGGGATTCCTCCCTCAGAAAAAAGGCCGTCAGAAAAGATTGCAGGAGCTGTCGGAGATGCCATTTACCATTGTATTGTACGAGTCACCGCACCGCTTGCTTAAAAGCCTGGAACAGCTGATGTTGTATTTCGGGGGCGACAGACAGGCATCGGTATCACGTGAGATAAGCAAGATCCATGAAGAGACACGACGCGGTTCCCTCGCCGGCCTTGTTGAAACATACCGGCACACCCCGGTAAAAGGAGAGATCGTCATCGTCATCGAAGGCAAAAAATAATCTTCAGGCATTCTCCGAAAACCATAAAAAACAGCGACTTCCATTCCCAGCTTTGTTCGCTTTTGGACAAAACTGTCATGAGCTGAACAGGCTTTTAGCCTTTCTTAACCTCAGAACCATTCTTTAACAATCAGATACTATGTATTTTATGAAATATGGCATTGCTATGGTAGATTGAAAACGATTTCCTAAAACTAAACATTCGGGTTATGAAAACGCTGATTTCAATACTTCTGCTCATCCTGATCTCTTCGCTCCCCTCCCCGTTAAAATCCAGTTCTGCAGTGGAGATGTACTATGCTAAAGAAAATACGATTGACTCATGCAATGTGATGAATGACAGGGAATGGGTGATCAGCCGGTTTGTGCCACAGGAAGAAGAATATATTGATGATATCCCCTGGGATACCAAAAAGGTCATCGCATCCAGGTTTAAATATCCCGAGCCGGCGAGAAAAGAGAATGTTGAGGGCTCGGTACTGATCACGTTCTCATACAAGGAAAATGGCTATATCGAAGTTAAAACGGCGATCTCCGACAATGAGAAACTAAAAGACTATGTCGTGGAGACCTTGCAAAACATTAAACTTACCCAGGGAATAGTCGATCTCAGCAAGGAATACACAGCCCGTTTTGATTTCCGGTTGCTGTGACCTTTCCCCTGTTTTCCATATATTTCACCCCGCCGTGAGGCGGGGTTTTTTATTTCATATCATGCCGATTGGGATTAAAATCGTAATTTAGCGGCGTAACCACACGTTTATTCCCCATGGATCGCACAACACCCAAGTCCGGCCCGCATGAGGTATGGAAACCCGATCTTTCGGCCCATGCCGAGCTGCCTTTGCATACGACCCGCATTTCGGCCGGTTTTCCATCGCCGGCGGAAGATTTTATCGACAAGAAACTGGATCTGAACGAATACCTTATAAAGAACCAGCCGGCGACCTTTCTGGTGAAGGTGCACGGTCATTCCATGATCCGGGCCGGCATTTTCGATGATGATTTGCTTGTGGTGGACCGCTCGCTCGAACCCATGGACGGCAAAATAGTCGTCGGGGTGATCGACGGGGAATTCACGGTAAAAAGGATCATCAAAAAAGGAAAGAGCTTCTTTCTTCAGCCTGAGAGCGAAGGTTACAAAGCCATTGAAATCACCCCCGACATGGACTTCAAGATATGGGGTGTGGTGACCTTTGCCATTCATAAACTCTGACAGAAAATTAACGATCATGCCATATACTTACGACTATCCCAGGCCGGCTTTGTCGGTTGATGCCATCATCTTCAAAAAGGAACAAAAACGCGTATACGTCCTGCTCATCCAGCGTGGCCATCCTCCTTTCGAGGGTATGTGGGCCTTGCCAGGCGGTTTTGTTGACATGGAAGAGACCCTCGAAGAGGCCGTAGCCCGTGAATTACAGGAAGAGACAGGAATGACCGGCATTGACCTGACACAATTCCGTGCTTTCAGCGCCCTTGACCGTGATCCGCGCTTCAGGGTGGTATCGGTGGTGTTCACAGGCATGGCCTCCCCCACCGACGTGGCACGTGCCGGCGATGATGCGCGCCAGGCTCAATGGTTCCCTATCGACATTATGCCAAAGCTGGCCTTTGACCATTCCGCGATAATGAAAATGGCGCTGAAACAATATAAGTTTAAGTGAACCTGCCGGCAGGAAGGTGCATAAAGATGATCATTATCGACCATACCATCGTTTCCGACGAGGTCATGAAGCTGCGTTTCGCGTGCAATATCCACGCATGTCACGGCGCATGCTGCGTGGAAGGTGATGCCGGAGCACCGCTGGAGTCCGATGAAGTCGCCACCCTGGCCGATTATCTTCCGGCCATAGAGCCTTTCATGACCCCGGAAGGAGTCAGCCACATCCGTAAAAACGGCGTCTTTGACTATGATCCTGAAGGTCAGCTCGTAACACCCCTCATTCATGACAAGGAATGTGCATTTGTTTTCTTTGAAGGTGAAAATGCACGTTGTGCCATTGAAAAAGCCTATCTCGAAAACAAAATACCTTTCCGCAAACCGCTTTCCTGCCATTTGTATCCCATCAGGATCAGCCGGGCCAACGGTTATGACCTGCTGAACTATCATGCATGGTATATTTGCTCCTGCGCCTTAACCAACGGTAAAAAAAAAGACATCCGCCTCTGCCGGTTTGTGAAAGAGGCGCTGATAAGAAAATATGGAGAAAAGTGGTACAGGAAACTCACATCCGGTCGTAATTGATCTTTACCAGCAGAGCGGGTTCCTCCTCGTTCTTACCATATTGCATGACTTTGGTGAAAAGTCCGGGATATTTAATCTGTATGATGTTGACATACCTCTCGATGGTATTGATGGTCAGATTGGTTTTTGCTGTCGGTGTCCGGCGGAGACTGGCCAGAATAAGATAGCTGATGTTCCTGTTCCTGAGACTGGCGACCAGCACATCCGGTTCATAAATGACAAAACCCTTACCCTGATCCCTTAACCGGGATATACAGGTGTTCATATCGGTGTCGAAGGCCACACCACGCTCTTTAAGGATCGGAACCATTATTTGTTCCAATGTGTCGGGAAGAATAAACACACAATAGTTGAATGTATTTTTCCCAAGGCCGCTTTGATCGTACTCCAGACCGGTAAGCAGAGCATCGGTGTAAGGCCAGAGATTGATCCCGTAAGGCTTAAAATAATCGACCTTCTGCAATTCGGTGACATCTGCCACGATGTAATGCTGTTGCAGTCTGTTCATCTTTTTCACGTAATCGTCGGCTTCAGTAGCGGGGATGGTATAAATGGGTTCGAACTGACGACCGTTGGTATAAACAAATGATATGGATGACTTGCGGGCTGCAATTATTTGATCTTCAGGCACCTGTTTGGCGGCCCATCGGCTCATCCTGATGTAATTCACATAATCAGGTGTGTAACCGTAAAGGTCATCGCCTGTGAGATAGGCTTTCAACGACGGGTTGTTCAGCTGTGCCATTTTCGTTGTCTTAATGAAAGTGGTTACAGTCATTAATAGCATCAGGATGATGAGCAAAAACCTTAGGCGCTTCAACGCTTGTATCTTAAAAAGATAATATAGTCCTGACAGCAGAAACAGCATCATCATCGGAAAATAAATGACCACCATCCGGTACTGATGCCACATGCTTTGCAGCAAGATAAAGGTGACGCCTACCATCACCACCAGGTATATTCCCGTAAAAAGTAAATAACGGTTCTTGCGCCAGGCCCAGAAAAAAGCTAATCCGAATAATATATAAGTCAATACCGTAAGAACCGGTGAGACCGGGGCATTATCACTACGTAAGCCTAAAAAACCGTAAAAATCCTGGGAGATGTACAGGTTCGAGTTCTCAAGGATCCTCTTTAGGAAACCACCTGCCGTTTCCATCCCATAAGCCGGATTATACCAGTTTTTTAACAACAAATTCTGGGTTTGTGACTGGATCTGAAAGCCTGTTTCATGCCATAGCAGGAGCTTAAGGGCCCCGAATGTCAGGCTTAAAAGGACAAAGCTCAGCGCCATCCACAACATGGGCTTCCATTGCCGTGTAACAACAAAATACAAAATGACGGCAACGATTGCGGCATAGCCTATGCTCCGGCCCAGAGCCGAAAGAAGCAGCAACAGTGCAACCACTAAATAATATTTATATCCCGTTGATAAACGCAATTTCTGGACTTCATCCGAAATGAAATACCTGAAAAAAAAATAAAACAACAGGATCTGAAGAAACATAAAGAATGCCTCGGAATAGATCTGGGAACCGTAAAATAAAAAGGCGCCACAGACCGAGATCATGATGACAACCGGAAGAAGCAAAACAGAAGGCACATGACGGTGATAGGATTTATAGAAGAAGAAGATAAATCCCGTCAAAAAGATAAAAGAGAGCATCTTCAAAAGAAAAATGCGGATGCCGAAGATCAGGATGAAAGGGCTGAGAACCACCGGATATAAAGGGCCCTGAAAAGAAGGATAGCGGAAATGATGGATGAAATCCCAGCTTTTGACGATATAGGTGGCATCGTCACCACCCATGCTTATTTTCATGTCCATGACCAGGAATGAAAAGAGCAAAGCCAGGAATAGCGACGGCCACAGGAAATGCCGGCTATGACGCACCAGGAACGAGTCCAGACGGTCGAGGGAATCTTTTAACGGGGGTGCGGTTTTTTTATTTTTTTTCATGTCAGTTATGTCCGGAACATACCATGACGTTTCTGAAAATAAACGGTTTCAAAATTTCTCCGGTCATGCCGGAAGTACCGGACAAACGCCGGCTCACCCTTTAAGTGCTTCGGCTGCGGTGATGATTTCAAGGAGTTCTTTTGTGATGGCAGCCTGCCGGGCTTTATTGTATGAAAGCCTGAGTTCCCTGAGCAATTCATTGGCATTATCGGTGGCCTGGTGCATGGCGGTCATCCTGGCACCCTGCTCGGAAGCAAAGGAATCGAGGATGGCTTTATAAAACTGTATCTTTAACGTCTTGGGAATGAGTTCCGTTAAGATGATCTCCCTTGACGGTTCAAAGATGTAATCCACATGACCTGTCTTAACCTCCATGGCATGTGCCCCCTCGATCTTTACCGGAAGGAATTGCTCGACTACCAGCTTCTGGATGACGGCATTCCGGAACCGGTTATAGATCAGTAAGATCATGTCGTATTTACCTTCCCTATATTCAAGCATCAGTTTTTGCGCCAGGGTCATCACATTATCAAAGGAAAGATCATTGTAAAGATGGTCGTATGATTCTTCCACTTTGATGTTGTTTCTTTTGTAATGATCGGTGGCATATTTCCCCACCGTCATGATGCTCACATGACCATCTTTCAGGGTTGAGGTATAATATCTGATCCGGTCGTTGGTGATTTTGATGACGTTGGAATTAAACGCGCCACAGAGACCGCGGTTGGAAGTGAAAGGCACCAGGAGGAGACGTTTTACCTCCCTGTTATCGGCATAGATGTTATCGCCGGTGTTCTCGAGGGCAGCACTCACGTTCTGAAGTATATCCTGTAACTTGGCGGCCCAAGGCCGGAGCTGCACGATGGCCTGTTGCGCCTTCCTCAGCTTGGAGGCTGCCACCATCTTCATGGCACTGGTGATCTGTTGCGTTGACTTTACAGATGCGATCCTGTTCCTAACCTCTTTTAAGTTTGCCATGGATATTCATGAGTGTTATCATGACGAGATGACGTCATGTTTTTATATCCGTATGTTTGATATACTTATTAGTTAATGTCTTTGCCGTGGTTTCCATGATTTTCATATCCTCATCCCCGATCTGTCCATCCGCCAGATTTTTCAGTACACCGGAATGTTCCTGTTTCATGATATGGATATATTCCGTTACAAAGTCGCTTATTCTATCCACGGGTACTTTCTGCAGCAGGCCGCGTGTGCCGCAGTAAATGATGGCGATCTGCTGATCGACAGGCATGGGAGCATACTGATCCTGTTTGAGAATCTCCACATTCCTGGCCCCTTTGTCGAGGACAAACTGTGTGGCGGCGTCCAGCTCGGAGCCGAATTTAGCAAAAGCCTCCAGTTCACGATACTGGGCCTGGTCAAGTTTAAGTGTTCCGGCGACTTTCTTCATGGATTTGATCTGGGCATAGCCGCCGACGCGAGAAACGGATATGCCGACATTGATGGCGGGACGGATGCCGGCATTGAACAGGTTCGTTTCAAGAAATATCTGTCCATCCGTGATGGAAATGACATTGGTAGGGATGTATGCCGAGATGTCGCCGGCCTGCGTCTCGATGATAGGCAGGGCGGTGAGCGATCCTCCTCCGCGGACCTGCGGCCGGATCGACTCGGGGAGGTCGTTTATCTTCCCGGCAATGTCATCCGACGAGATGATCCGCGCCGCTCTCTCCAGCAGCCTTGAATGAAGGTAAAAAATATCACCGGGGTATGCCTCACGTCCGGGCGGACGCCGCAGCAACAGCGATACTTCACGGTACGCCACCGCCTGCTTGGAGAGATCGTCATAAATGATCAGGGCAGGACGGCCTGTATCCCTGAAATACTCACCTATGGCCGCTCCTGCAAAAGGAGCATAGAACTGCATGGCCGCCGGATCGGACGCCGTGGCCGAGATGATGACGGTATAGGGCATGGCACCTTTATCCTCAAGGGTTTTATGAATGCTGGCCACCGAGGAGCCCTTCTGGCCCACGGCCACATAAATGCAGTATACGGGTTTACCTTTCTCGTAATTCTCCCGCTGGTTGATGATGGTGTCGATGGCTATGGCCGTCTTTCCCGTCGAGCGGTCACCAATGATCAGCTCCCTCTGGCCCCGGCCGATGGGTATCATCGCATCAATGGCTTTGATACCTGTCTGCAACGCTTCGTTGACGGGCTGCCTGAAGATAACCCCCGGTGCTTTGCGCTCAAAGGGCATCTCGAAGCGTTCGCCGACGATATCACCTTTACCGTCGATGGGCACACCCAACGTATTGATGACACGGCCAAGGAGACATTCACCCGCCCCGATGGAGGCGATGCGCCGGGTCCGTTTCACCAGGTCGCCTTCACCTATATCCTGTGACTCACCCAGCAGCACCACACCCACATTATCCTCTTCCAGGTTGAGTATGATACCCTGCAGGCCGTTTTTCTCAAATTCAACGAGCTCGCCCGCCTGAGCATTTAATAAACCGTAGATGCGGGCGATGCCGTCACCGACTTCCAGGACTTTCCCCACCTCCTCAAGCTCCGTCGCCTCACTGAAACCGGCAAGCTGTTGCCGTAAAATAGCAGACACTTCTGCTGGTTTGATATCCGCCATATCTCCTGATATTATATTGTCTTTTAAAATCCTCTGATGTATACATTTTTCTCAAAATCTTTCCTCAGCTCCAGTATCTTTTTTGCTATACTGGCGTCATATTGTTTTCCATCGAAACGCAAAATGAAACCGCCGATCAGCTTTTCATCGACCTCCTCGACAAGCTCAATTTTCGCATTGGTTTGCTTTCGCAGGTATGACAGTATCTTATTTCTTAATTCGTCATCCACTTTCGCCGCCGAAATCAAATGGGCCACTTTCACTCCCTTATATTCGTTATACAGGCCGATATACTGACGGGCAATCCCGGCGATATAAGCTTCCCTGTGTTTCCGTGTGATAATCCGGAGGTAGCTGAGGGTGACCTCCCGTAACACGGTGCCAAATACCTTTTGAATGATGCCGATTTTCCTGTCCGATTTAATGACCGGGCTTCTCAGCAGCAGCAAGAAGTCCTTGTTGGCCTCACATACCTTTATGATGGTATCCATGTCGTCTCTGACCGGTTCCAGGAGATCCTGTTCCCGGGCAAAATCAAACAGCGCTCTGGCATATCTCCTGGTTAATACGGTTTCTTTCATGGATACGGATGCTAAACAATGAATCAGTTAAAGGTCACTTCGCCTATCAGTTTATCCATCAATGCCTTTTGATTATCATCCTTTGATAATTCTTCCTTTATCAGTTTCTCAGCGATCTGAATGGAGAGCTGTGCCAGTTGATTTTTCAACTCGGTCATGGCGGCCATTTTTTCAAAATGGATTCTTTCCTTGGCATTCTCAACAATCCGGTCGGCTTCCTCATTTGCCTTGGCCTTGGCTTCTTCAATTATCGCTTCTTTTATGTGCCTGGCCTCTCTCAGAATGGCTTCACGTTCTTCCTGTGCCTGTTTTAGCAATTCTTCGTGCTTTGATTTGAGTTGCTTCATTTCCTCCCTGGTCCTGTCGGCCTCATGAATGGCCTCATCGATACGTTGTTCACGGTGTTTAAGGGCTTTCATCACGGGTTTCCAGGCGTAACGTCCCAGCACAAAAAGAAGTAGGCCGAACGATATCGTCATCCAGAAAAAGAGTCCAAAAGAGGGACTTACAAGTTCCATATTACCACTGATTTAAATAGATGAAACACGACTGATCCTTCACCTTTTATGACAAAGGCACCGAAGGAATACAACCTGCCTGTCATTTTTAAGTGAATACGATGAGCAGGCATATGACAATGGCAAAAAAAGCCACGCCTTCGATGAGTGCGGCCGACACGATCATATTGGTACGTATGTCTCCCACCGCTTCGGGCTGACGTGCTATGGCTTCCACGGCGCCACGGCCTATCTGACCGATACCGATTCCCGCTCCTATGGCGGCTATACCTGCGCCCACACCGGCACCCATCTTGGCCAACGGCACCAGGGTTGCGGCTGCTTGTAATAAAATGGCTAATAGTGACATAATGTTAGTATTGATTAATGAATGATAAATAAGCTATGTCATGATACATGTTTTATTCTAATGATGTTCCTGAGTGGCCATGCCAAAATAGAGTGCCGACAATAACGTGAACACATACGCCTGGATAAAAGCCACCAGCATCTCCAGCAATCCCATAAAAACAGCAAATAAAACCGAAACAACAGAAACCGAATACCCCAATCCAATGTGCATATTGGCAAAAATAAAAATCAGGCTGATAAATCCGAACACCACGATATGGCCGGCGGCTATGTTGGCGAAGAGACGAATCATCAGGATAAAGGGTTTGGTGAACACCCCGATGATTTCAACAATGGGCATCAGCGGCACCGGTACCTTGAGCCACCATGGGACGCCGGGGGTATTGAAGATGTCGAGCCAGTAATTCCTGTTGCCACTAAAAGTCGTTATGATAAAAGTAAAAATAGCCATGACCATGGTCACCGTGATATTGCCCGTGAGATTGGCACCTCCGGGGAAAAAAGGCATCAATCCGAATAAGTTGTTGAAGAAGATGAAAAAGAACAGGGTGAGCAGGTAGGGCAGGTACTTTTCATATTTCTTCTCACCTATGGAGGATATAGCCAACTCCCTGACAAACAGGATGACAGGCTCAATGAACGACTGAAAACCACGGGGAGCTTCATCCTTGCGTTTTTGATAAGCACGGCCGACGGAGATAAACAGAACACAAAGTATGATGACGCTGATAAAAAGCGACATAACATCCTTGGTAATGGATAAATCGAGTGGTTTTTCTGTTTGTTCACCTGCTTCAGCAGTACCCGGATTCCCTGTACAGACAATCTTGCCTTTGTTCTTGCCCTCTGTCTCCAGCTTAAACCCTTTATATGGCTGTTCGCCGTGATGAAAACGGGCCGAGCTGAAAGCATACAGATGCCCGTGATAAAAGAGAATAACCGGTAAGGGGATCACCACCTCCTTTTTATTCAGGGAGAAGAGATGCCATTCGTGGGCGTCGAGGATATGCTCAATGATCATCTCCCCGGTATTCGATATCTCTTTTGTCCCGGCTATTTCTTCATGGTCCTTGTGGAGGGCAGGAGATATAAGGCTATCCTGTCTCTGCGCCTGAACAGGCCGTGGTACAGAGAAAAAAATAAAACATACCGGTACAAGGAAAAAAATATATCTCCTTCGACTCATGCAAGCCCTCTCGGTTTTATTTTAAATATTGAGACAGTTGAATATATAAAAAATTTTTGCAAATTTACAATAATTGAAATTATGTGTTTATGTTCGTCAGACTTAATATAACAAATTTGTTCCGATGATGGTTCAACTTTTTTCGGATGAATATTTCATGGCTGAAGCCTTAAAGGAGGCCCGCCAGGCTTTCGACGATGATGAGGTTCCTGTGGGAGCTGTCGTTGTGTGCAATCGTCAAATCATTGCGAGGGCTCACAATATGACGGAGCGGTTGCAGGATGCGACGGCGCATGCCGAGATGCAGGCCCTGAGTGCAGCCGCTCATTTTCTGGGTGCCAAGTACCTGACCGGGTGCACTCTTTACGTGACCCTTGAGCCGTGCGTCATGTGTGCCGCTGCCGCCTCCTGGACACGCATCGGACGCCTCGTCTATGGCGCCAGGGATGAAAAAAAAGGGTACACATTGATCCGGCAACCCTTATTGCACCCGCAAACAACGATCGTGTCAGGAATATTGGAGAAAGAATGTTCCTCGCTGGTGACGCAATTTTTCAGGATAAAACGTGAGGACTAACGGGTGAGCCATGCTATTACCACGGCCAGAATGAACAACACCACGATGATGATGATGATCCTCATGAAATGATTTCTGGTATCACGGTACATCTCCACGATGGGAAGATTCAAATAATATCTGTTGAGGCCATAGCTCACCATCATCCGCCGTTTAACCATCTTTTCAAAACAACGTGAATGCTGCAGGCCCAGATCCTTCAGTGCTGCGGCGTTCCATTCATTTATGATGCCGGCACGCCTGAAAGCCCTTATGTATTTTCTTCTTTCGAGGATATGGATGCACATGGTTCCGGAATGATCATATCGGATAAAACGCGACAAATATACACCATTCAGATCATCTGTTTTGAAATTCATAATTTTGCATGACAATCATAAGATAAAAGCATGAAAAACCTCATCCCGCTCAATGAATTTCCGGTTCTCGGCACCATGGTGGAGCAACTCCGGGAAACGGCCGGTTTTCTCTGGGCAAAAGGGTGGGCTGAAGGCAGTGCCGGGAATATTTCGGTGGATGTGACGGAACCCTCATTGTTCAACCGGGTCATTGTTCATGGGACTGATCTTCAGATGAGTGCTTCTTATCCGGCGCTGGGGGGCCATGTTTTTCTGATCACAGCCTCAAGAGCGCGGATGCGGGAGGTCATGGCCGATCCTTTTCCCTTTACCGGGTTGATAGCTGTAAATAATCACGGTTCATCCTGCCGTGTTTTACCGGTTGGCGGTGGCACGCCGTTTCATCCCTCCTCGGAGCTGGCCGTACATCTGGCTGTCCATGCCGTTCTGCCGGGTCTGCAGGTGCCGGGGAGAGCCGTGGTGCATGGCCACGCTCATGAACTGACAGCCCTGACCTACCTCGATGAATACGCGAATGAAAAAAGCATGAATGAATTACTCCGCAGTATCCATCCTGAAATGCTCATGTTCCTTCCCGAGGGCCTGGGATTGGTTCCTTTCTCCGTGTCAGGTTCGGAGGATCTGGCCCGGCGGACAGCAAAAAAGTTCCTTTCCTGCCGTCTTGTGCTCTGGGAAAAACACGGCTGCATCGCGGCCGGCGATGACCTGCTGTCGGCTTTCGACAGAATGGATATCGCCGCCGCCGTGGCACGCATCTTTTTCTATTGCCGCCATGCAGGTTTCGAACCCAGAGGCCTCAATGAAAACCAAAGTGATAAATAGAAGTCAATCAACGGTCAATCTAACCGCTATTGGCTTCCGGCTAAATTTTCCTATCATAAGTTATACAGACAATTTATTTTGTGTTTTGTTCATCCGACCCATATTTTCTATTTTTACAAAATCAATCCTGACCATCGAATAAAACCTCATTATATGAACCGTTATCATCTTCTGATCATCATTCTGCTTGCGGTCATTTTCAGGGTCAACGGCAACCCGGTTGAAGAGCTGATCAAAAAATCGGGAGGTCCGGCCGAATACCCCGGTAACGACCTGCTCATCCTTTTCGACAGCACGGAGGTCGACGTGCAGGAGTCCGGTTTAAGCTATTTCAACACACACCGGCTGTACAAAATCCTGACGCCCAAGGGAGCCTTAGACCTGAGCGTGATCAGATATGGCTATGATCCCCTGACAGCCTATGCCGATATCAAAAAAGCCGTCGTATACCATAACAATAGCCCTGTCGAATTACCGGACATGAACCGGGTGGTCGATTATCCTGCTCCGGCCAGAGCGATATACTGGGGTGCCAGGGAAAAAATGCTCGCCCTGGGACGCCTTGAACCTGGCGACGCCGTTGAAATATTCCTGTTTAAAAAAGGATTCACCTATGCTCTTCTCGCCGACCAGGATGACGATGAAAGATACATCCCGCCTATGCGTGGACATTTTTATGACATCGTGGCGTTCTGGAGCTCCGATCCGGTGCTGTTGAAAGTATACTCCGTGAATATCCCCAAGGATAAGCCTTTGCAATATAAGGTTTATCATGGCGAGGTGCAGTCGTCGCTGGAGTTTGCCGGTGACAGGTGCATTTATACCTTCTCAAAGACGAACATCATGCCCCCGGATCATGAACAGGGCATGGTGTCACTTTCGGATGTGGCCCCCAAGCTTCTTCTCTCAACGAGTCCGGACTGGCAAGCCAAATCGAGATGGTTTTATTCGGTGAATGAAGATTATAAAAGCTTTGAATCCACGCCGGCCATACGGGCCAAGGTAAACGAACTTTTACTGCCGGCCGTCAACGAGATGGATTCGATCGCCATCCTGACCCACTGGGTGGCTGATGAAATCAGGTACTCGGGTATCTCCATGGGTAAAGGTGAGGGCTACACCCTTCATAAGGGGAGCATGGACTTCACCGACCGTTGCG
Organism: uncultured Lentimicrobiaceae bacterium; assembly: GCA_964628285.1. Classification (GTDB taxonomy): domain Bacteria; phylum Bacteroidota; class Bacteroidia; order Bacteroidales; family JAGONC01; genus JAPLDP01. The sequence continues at coordinate 72,521 of CAZVNP010000006.1, read as the reverse complement.
GGGTGTGCAAGGATAAAGCCGGCATGCTCATCACCATGCTTCGCGCGGCAGGCTTTGAGTCCTATCCTGCCATGACCATGGCGGGATCACGTATTGACGATATCCCCGCCGACCAGTTTAACCATTGCGTCACCTTAGTCAAATTACCGGATGGAAAATACAAACTCCTCGATCCCACCTGGGTGCCTTTTATCCGGGAGCTTTGGTCCAGTGCCGAACAGCAGCAAAATTACCTGATGGGCATACCCGGTGGCGCTCCCCTCATAGAGACGCCTCTGTCACCTCCCGGGAACCACTATTTCAAACTCAGCGGCACCTCCGAGATACAGGATGACGGCACTTTAAAGGGGGAGTTCACGCTGCAGGCCGAAGGGCAGTCGGATGCCGCCGTCAGGTCCCTGTTCACACGCTCCTCACCGCAGGAATGGAAAAAACTGGTGACCAACGAGCTGCTGGCTGTGGCCCCCATGGCTGAGATCACCGGGATGGATTTTGGCGACCCTTATGATTATATGTCCGGCCCCATTCAAATAAATGTGACCTATATCATACCGGGTTATGCCCTGATGACCGGCAATGAAATTATTTTCACCCCTCTTCTTGCATCCCCTCTTTTCAAAAGAGGAATGGCGCATCTTTATTTTAACACCGGTACGGTAAACAGAACATACCCCTTTCGTGACAGGTGTTCGAGATTGGTCGAGCTGAATGAAACAGTCCGGATTCCCGGAGGCTACAGGCTCAGCTATGCTTCACCGGAGCAACAGGAAGAAGGTCCCGGTGCTTCCTTTGAGGGGTTTATTCATCAGGAGGGTGACGGGATTGTCCTCCACGAAGTGGTGACTTTGAAGAAACGCGTTTATGATCCCGGCGACTGGCCGTCGTTCAGGGCTGCTGTCGCCGGTCAGAACCGTTTTGCACAGGATCCTGTCATCCTGGTCAGGGAATAACTATACGGTAAAAACAATACCATCACACATGAAATTATTAAAAAGCAAATTAACACTCCTGATCCTGTTGTCGCTCGCCGTGATGGAAGGCCGGCCTCAGGAAGGACAAAACGATGCCGTATACCTTTCGCTGGTGAAGGAATACAGGCTAAACCAGGACGGCAGCACCGACTACCGTTGCAAAAAACAATTAAAACTATTGACTTATAATGCCTTTCAAAGGCTCTACGGCGAGACGTTTATTGTTTATAACCCGGAATTTCAGCATCTGACCATCCATGAATCTTATACCGTGATGGCTGACGGCAGCCGGGTGGTCACCCCCGAAAATGCTTTCAATGAAGTACTGCCGCATTTTGCTGCCCAGGCACCGGCTTACAACCAACTCAGGGAAATGGTGGTGACACATACGGCTCTTGAACGCCATGCCGTTATCAACCTCGATTATTCCATATCATCGGATGCTACCTTCAGCCCCTATTTAATGGGTAACGAGGTTCTAACCACCTCCGCCCCCGTCAGCAACCTGACTTTTATCATCCGCATCCCCGTCGACAGGGAACTGAAATACAAGGTTGTCAACCTACGGGCCTCACCGGTCATCACCAGTGAAGGAGATGAAAAAGTCTATACCTGGACTCTGACCGGGCTGCATGCTCTCTCAGCCGATCCCCATCAACCGGAGGATCAGGTGGATCAACCCAGGATCATTTTCTCTACGGCATCCGTGTTCGGTGACGCCATACGGTATCTCATTAACCAGGAAGCTTTTAATTACAAGCTGGATGACGACATGAAGGCCTTTCTCAACAAGATAACCGAACAGAAAACAGGTGATATCCCAACGATCCTCAGGTTGCAGGATGTCGTGGTGAATGAATTGAACACCTATGACATCCCTCCCGAATATACGGGCTACCGTGTGCGTACCGCCATCGAGACCTGGCATAGCAACGGGGGCACCCCCCTCGAGAAAGCCGTTCTTTTGACCGGATTGCTGACCAGTGCCGGCATCAATGCTTTTCCCGTGGCCGTTATACCTTCCTCTTTATTCGACAGTGAAACCGGGTGCCTGCCCCTGATCACCCGCTTTGTGGTACAAGTGAATCCCCGGGATGAAAATCAGCTCTACCTCTCACCTGTCCGTCTGAATGACCAAAGCCTGGTCTATGCCCTGGCAGGGGAATCGCTTGTTGTGCTCAACCCGGCAGATCAAAAATACAGAATATTCAAAGGGGAATATGGAACAAACAGCCTCGCTGCCGACTGGACCCTCAGTTTCGCCGGCGAGGATAATCTCACAGGGGATGTGTCGGTAGCCCTGCAGGATGCCTGCAACCCGTACTTTGCACTGATGAGGGATCAAAATTTTTCGAACGGCCTGCTCTCACCTCATTTCACCGGCAGTGAGGTCACCGCCACAAATCCGGCAGACATAGCAGCCATTCATTCCGATTTTCATTTCGCCGTCACCAAAGAATCACCGCTGAAACAATACAATGATCACTATTTCTGGAACCTGCCCGACATCAGGCAAGGCTTCGAAAGCTGGGACATCACCTTTTTAAATAACGACAGGACCGTGCCCTATGAGATTCCCTTCCCGGTGGAGGAAACCTGCCATTACAGAATCCTTTTGCCTGACAGCATGATTCCCGTTATCCCCGATACACTTATTGCAATTAAGAATGATGCAGGAAATGTGCTGATCAGCATTAAAAGTACAAAACATAAAATGGAAATCGAACGGTCGTTGTCGTTACCCTATAAAGTATTCAGCCCGGCTCAATACCAGTCCTTTTGCCGCCTGATAAACACCTGGAATAACAGAAACTTTAGCAGGCTGATCTTTAAAAAATAATCATTTCATTAATTATCAGATGAATATGCCAATCGAAGTTATTAACAATTGTTAATAACTCGTGTGGACATTTTGTTTACTTTAAAAACATAAAAAACTTGAAATGACCTTTAACGCCGTTGTACTTTTACATCACCAAGCGAGAGATAAAAGGTTGGCTGAACGAACCTGGGATTTTGATCCTTCCTCTCCGCAAGGACAAGAAGAGACAAAATCCGGATCGTGCACTGCTAAGTTCGAGAGGGTTTAGCGGTGCCGGTCAGCCCTGAAATCAAGTAGTTAAGCGTGTCACCCTGAAAAAGTGATAAAGTTTATTCAGACCTATGCAGGAGTCTTTCGCAAGAAGTGATTTGCTGTGTATGTCAGCTTGAAGGGCCAGGTGCCGGAAGGGAAACCAACCGGATGATGTGAGTTAACCATAATAACTGTACCTTGGCACCCGCCCCGAACTACGGTTCCTGGCAGGTGGATGGGGAACATTTCCAAAAGAAGCGTTCCCCATTATGTTTATAGGCACAAGCCATTAATGCAGAATACCATCTTTTTCCCGTCTTTGTCTCTTTTTTACTATGGTTCACCTCTGTGAAATAACTATTTTAGCTGAACGGTTTTCCTGAGACAAACTCATGCGTTTCATCGGTGATCTCCATATCCACTCCCATTTCTCCGTTGCCACCAGTCGCGACCTCGTTCCTGAATCGCTGGATCTCTGGGCCCGCATCAAGGGTATCCGCGTGGTCGGAACAGGCGACTTCACTCATCCGGGATGGCTTGCCGAGCTGAAAGAAAAACTCCGGCCTGCCGAACCGGGTCTTTACACTATTAAAAAAGAATACCGTAAAAATATTGCTGCCTTTTCCCCGCCACCCGGTGACCCTGATCCCAGGTTCATGCTCACGGCTGAGATCAGCAATATCTATAAGAAAAACGGCCGGGTAAGAAAAATCCACAACGTCATTTTTGCTCCTGATATGGAAAGTGTGTCTCAGCTGCAGGCTGAGCTGAAACGGCTGGGCTTCAACATCACTTCCGACGGCCGGCCTATCCTGGGTCTGGACAGCCGTGACCTGCTCGAGATCGTGCTGACCTGCTCGGAGCGGATGCACCTGGTGCCGGCACACATCTGGACACCCTGGTTCTCGGTGCTCGGTGCCCAGTCGGGCTTTGACACCATCGAAGAGTGTTTTGGCGACCTCTCGGCACATGTCTTTGCCGCCGAGACAGGCCTGTCGAGCGATCCGCCGATGAACTGGATGTGCAGCATCCTTGACCGCTACACCCTCATCTCAAATTCCGACTCCCATTCGCCTGAGAAGCTGGGAAGGAATGCCAATATCTTCAACACGGAGCTTTCGTATGATGGCATCATTGAAGCCCTGAAAACGGGTGACCGTGATAAATTTCATGGCACCATTGACTTTTTCCCGCAGGAAGGCAAATACCATTTTGCCGGTCACAGAAAATGCGGTATCTGCTGGGATCCGCTGGAAACCCTCGAACACGGCGGTATTTGTCCCGTTTGCAACAAACCTGTCACCATGGGCGTGATGAACCGTGTCATGGAGTTGGCTGACCGCAGCGACATCACCGAACGGCCCAATGCCCTGCCTTTTCACTCTCTCATCCCCCTCCCCGAGATCCTCTCTGAGATCCATGGCACCGGACCGGCCTCCAAACAGACCGTGAATGCTTACTTCTCCCTGATACACAAAGCAGGCTCCGAGTTCAACATCCTTCTGCATGAGCCTCTTGACATGATCAAGGCATTAGGTGATGACCTCCTCACCGAAGCCATACGGCGTATGAGAAACCGTGAGGTCATTATCCGCGAGGGATATGACGGCGAATTTGGCCGTATCAGGCTCTTTGAGGAGGGCGAGGTCAACGATTTGAAGGCACCTCATTATCTCTTTGATATGACACCGGTGGTGAGAAGACCCATTGCGAGGGATATCCGTCATCTGAGCTTCGATCTGGCAAAATATCAGAACATAAGGGCACAACAGTTATCCCCTGCAAGCCTGGCTGCCGAATCCGTGGCCTCGTATGCTCCCGGCATGAGCGCCGGACTTAATGCCGAGCAGACGGCGGCGGCACGGCATGCCCATGGCCCCGCCCTCATCCTTGCCGGACCGGGAACAGGAAAAACACGCGTGCTGGCTTACCACATCTCGTTCCTGATCAATGAAATGAAGGTTGCACCCAATAACATACTGGCCATCACTTTCACCAATAAAGCAGCCGAAGAGATGAGGCAACGAATCGTGGCACTTATCGGGAAAGATAAAGCCCGTGACATATTGATAGGGACTTTTCACGCTTTTGGATATGACATCCTGAAGGAACACATTGAAAAAACAGGAAGGAAAAAAGGTTTTTCGATTATCGACGAGGAGGATAAAAAAGATCTCCTCCGTCAGCTCGGCGCCGGCAAAGACAGCATCAGCCGTATTGTGGAGGACATAACCCATTATAAACAGGAGTTACTGCCGGTGGCTTCGGGTAATACCCCGTTTCGTGACATGATTGAAACGTACCAGTCTGCCCTGCAACACTTCAACCTCGTCGACCTCGATGATCTCATCAGCGAACCCTGTTTCCTGCTTGACAGAGATCATGATCTGCTCGGGTCATACCGGTCACGATATCAATGGCTGCTCATTGATGAGTACCAGGATATCAATTTTGCCCAGTACCGGCTCATATGTTTGCTGATGCCCCCGCCGAATCCGAATCTTTTTGTCATCGGTGATCCCAACCAGGCCATATATGGCTTCAGGGGTGCGCGGGTGGAATTCATCGAAAAATTTACCGGTGACTATCCGGCAGCCAGGATATATAACCTGCAGACCAGTTACCGTTGTTCCGGCCATATCTTACAGGCTTCACACAACGTCATCCGCAACAAAGGCTTCAGCTCGCCTGTCTTATCCGGTTTAATGGAAGGGGTAAAAATAAACATTGTCGAAAACATTTCCGATAAAAGTGAAGCGGAGTATATCGCAAGGACCATCGAACAGATGATGGGAGGGCTGCGTTTTTTCTCCATCGACAGCGAGGTTGCCAGTGGGGATCAAGACCAGGACATCAAGAGCCTGTCCGACTTCGCTGTTCTTTGCAGGATGGGCCGGCAACTGGTGGCCATTGAAAAAGCCTTCAACGACCACGGCATCCCCTTCCGGTCGTATGCTGAGGAGCCATTCTTCAGGCAGGAACCCATCGCCGATGTCCTCGACCTTTTCAAGCTGCTGATCAATCCCGGCAATGTCCTGATACAACAAAAGCTCAAAAAAAATCCCCGCGTCATCACATGTGAACCTGCGCATCTTCAGATGCTGGGCTCAGGGCTGACTGTTGCCGACACGCTGCGTGCGCTGGCCGAGGGTTGTCTCAAAGTAAAATGGCAGGAACACCAGTCCGACCTGAAGAACCTGTCCCATCTGGCTCAGCCCTTTGGTGACGACAGGGCTGCTTTCCTCCGCTTTGTCGTGATGGGCCGCTCCGTCGATACCTTGTCGTCCGGTGCCGAACAGGTGACTCTGATGACACTGCACGCTGCCAAAGGGCTTGAGTTCAAAGGGGTCTTCATACCGGGATGCGAGGAGGGGCTTATACCTTTCTCCCTCTTGCCGGGACTGGTCTCCGACACCACCGAAGAGAGACGGCTGCTGTATGTCGGAATGACCAGAGCCATGAAATACCTGTGGCTCCTGCATGCCCAACGGAGATTTTTACTCGGGCAGGAGTTCCGGCTCCGGCGCAGCCCTTTTCTTGACAGCATAGAACAAGAGCTAATTGAAAAATCAAAAGCAACAGTGAAAACAACGCCACGAAAGGATGAAAGTCAGCTCGATTTATTTTAGTCAGCCTGTGATGACCCTCCCCAGCCGCTGATTGATCTCAATGCTGACCTCTTTCAGATTACGCAGCTTATGTAATAAAAACACTGTTTCCTCCTCGTTGCGGGCCTCTTTGATATCTTTCTGAACCTGCAGAATGAGATGTTCGACTTTTTTGGATTTAAAAGCCAGCAATGACGATATGACGGCCTGCCGGATCCTCTCTTTTTCGGAGGTGATGGTGATCATTTTCTTTTCCCAGTGTTCACTCAGTTCATAGGGAGTGCTGATCAGATCGATGGCCTGTTCAGCCAGCCGTAAATTCTGATGGTATATGAAATGCTTTTCACCCGGAATATTGTCCTTAGCCATCTCAGCCAGATATTCGGTGAATATCTGTTGGTAGTAAGGATTGCTGAAGCTGATCTCATCGGCCTGTAGATCATGGGTGATGAATTCGGCCACGGTGACCGTCTCATCCTCCTTCTCGTCCTGGCCCTCGGGTGGTATCTCCCACTTGCCGTACATTAAAAGCAGCCTGATGATGTCCCTCTCCTGGTATTCACACGCCTGGACATCGGCCATGATTTGTTTCTCAGCCTGGTATTCCGTAGGTTCAGGGATCTCTTCCGGTTTGACGGCATTTATTCTGTTGAAATAATTTTTCCTGCGGTTTTTATTAAGTTCATTAATGAGTGTCCGTTCAGGAATATCGAGTACCGATGCACACTCCTTTGTATAAACCGACCGCAAGATACCGTCGGGTATTTTAGCTATCGAACCGACAATATCTTTCACCAGTGTGGCTCTTTTGATGGGATCATTACCGGCTTCGCCGAGGAGCAGGTTTGTTTTAAAAATGATAAAATCGAGGGTGTTCTTTACGAGGAACTTCTCAACTTCTGCAGGCCTGTGTTTGCGGGCAAAGGAATCGGGGTCCTCTCCCTGAGGTAAGAGGATGGCTTTGACATTCAGACCCTGCTCCAGGATCATGTCGATACCACGGAAAGAGGCTTTTATACCGGCCTGGTCGCCGTCGTAAAGCACCGTGACATTGGAGGTGTAACGTTTGATCAGCTTGATCTGATCCTCGGTGAGCGAGGTCCCCGAGGAGGCGACGACATTCTCTATCCCCGCCTGGTGCAGGGAGATGACATCCGTATATCCTTCGACCAGATAACAGAAATCCCTGGCGACGATGGCGTTTCTGGCGAAAAAGATACCATACAGGATCTTGCTTTTATCATAAATATCCGATTCCGGTGAGTTGATGTATTTGGGTTTATTGGGATCGGTGACCATGATACGGCCTCCGAAGCCCAGGACGCGGCCTGTGATGCTGTGTACGGGAAAGATCACACGCCCCCGGAAACGGTCATAAAATTTACCGTCGTCCCTGAGAACGGTGAGACCGGTCCGGGCCAGGTAGTCCAGCTTGTAACCCTTATCCAGCGCCTGTCGCGTGAAGTCATCCCAGGTGTCAAGGCCATACCCCAGCTGGAATTTTGCGATGGTATCGTCACTGAAACCCCTCTCTCGTAAATAAGAAAGACCAATGGCTTTACCTTCCTCTCTGTTCAGCAGGTTGTCACTAAAAAACTTCTGGGCATAAGCCGTGATATGGAACAGGCTCTCCTGTTCGTCGAGTGCCGCCTGCTCTTCAGGAGTCTGTTCAACTTCTGTGATTTCAATGTGATATTTGGCGGCCAGATATTTCAGCGCCTCAGGATAGGAATAGTGCTCATGCTCCATGATGAAGTTCACGGCATTTCCTGCCTTGCCGCAACCAAAGCATTTGTATATGCCCTTTGAGGAGGAAACGTTAAATGAAGGGGTTCGTTCATTATGAAAGGGGCACAACCCGACATAATTCGTTCCTCTTTTCCTGAGAGACACAAAATCCCCTATGACCTCCTCAATGCGCGTGGCATCATATATCTGATGTATGGTGGCTGTATCGATCATGCAAAATAAATCGTACGATAAAGATAGCAAGTTTTGAAGTTGCAGGCCAAAAAATAACCCCTCCCAAATTCTCCGTCGTCAGTGAAATGTCACAGTGTGCATCAGAACACCCTTAATCTCAGAGATACAGTAGGAAAAAATTTTTTTACTTTTACCCACCAAAGATAAGGTCATAATGAAACAGCAAATAAACAGCCAGAACGATCTGGACAAGGCGGGCACCATAGCCCTTCTTTTCGATTTCATTCACCGCCTGATCATGCATCACGCCATGTGGTATGCACAGGTTATCAAACATTTGGGTCATGAAAAAGCCTCCGCCATCCTCAATAATACTCTGGAAAGAACGACGGAGCTGCAGCTGAAGAGGCTGGGTAAAACACGTGGTTTCGGGTTAAAAGAAGGATTACCGGAGCCCTTGCTTGAATGGAGTCAGGATGAGCTGAACGCCTTAAAGGAAAGCATGGCGGTGAACTGGCTGGCCAACGACGGGGTGTGGTTCCAGGCCGTCGAATTCTCGGAAAATATGACCCTCGCCAAACAATGCAATGATGCCTGCTGGGGCGAATTTTCACCTTTCGAAGCCTGGTCGATAAAACGATTTCTTCAACTGCCGGAGAAAGCCGGGCTGGAAGGATTGAAGAGAGCACTGCAATTCAGGCTTTATGCCACCATCAACCGGCAATCCATCACCGATGAAACTGTCGGCAGTTTCATCTTCAGGATGAACGACTGCCGGGTTCAGTCGGCACGCAAACGCAAGGGACTGGACGACTATCCCTGTAAGTCGGGAGGCATCATTGAATACACCTCCTTCGCATCAAGCATCGATCCGGCCATCCGGACGGAATGTCTGGGATGCCCCCCCGACAAGCATCCCGAAGAATGGTATTGCTCTTGGCGTTTTTATACGGAATGAATGGATGCTATGGCGAAATGCCATGGTCAGGCCACAAACATGATGCTTCCCCCATCAATCGGAGGACCGTCGTTCAACTCCACGATCTCATAGCCAAGATCCGACAGGAACACCCGTAGAGTCTTTCCGAAAGGAAACGAACTCAGACTGCCGGTAAAAAAGAATTTATCCTGCATGATCCCGGCGGTACCTCCTATGAAACCATGCTTGAAGCCGGGCAGGGAAATGCCCCGGGGATCCACATACAAACAGATCAGATCATGATCATCCAGAATCCGTTTTATACCTCTGTCGGAAGTGATGAAGCGATCGTCCTTTAAAGGTATCAGGTTACACCTGCAGTAGCCCTGTGCCACATCTATCCTCCTCCTCCTTAATGCCTGTTTCAGTATTTCTTCATCGGTCAGTTTCAGATTATGAATCAGATATTTCCCGGTAATGACGGCATTATAGCTGGCTGTGTGGGGATAGACCTCACCGACGGGCTTATCACCTGTGACGAAGTCCACACTTTTTTTCTCAAGGAATCTGATATACTTCGCCGGTAAATTGGGAGCGATGATCAGCCGCTGCCCGCACAGGGCAAAAAATATGTCCGGATGACCCGAGATGGCCGGATAGGTGATGCCATCAGACACCAGTTCAAGGAGGTCACCATAATGCCGCAGGTTGCTTTTCACCCGTTCGGGCAGCTTCCTGTCAACGATAATCAACATGATATGACCTCCCTTCAAGTGAAAAATCGGTGACAAAATTCACCCTGTCGTATCTTTTCAATAACATCAGCCTGTTGGAGGCTTTGTAACCGATAGCAAAATTGAGATGGCCGGGGCTGACGAATACCGTCAATGTTTTTGCGTCGTTTCCTGATTCTATTTTTTCCAGTTCCTCACGCCACAGCTCCGTCATCACCAGTTCACGGAATGAAGGGTGAAATGGCCCAGCTATCAGATCCTCACCACTTATCAGTCCTTCGGAGGGATGGAGTCCCATGCGGATGACAATGACACGGGCGGCCTCAAACACCAGATAAAGCATCTTTGACCATGTGACCGCCTCCTCCAGTCTCAATGGCACATACTTTCCGCTCAGGTACAGGCGTTCCAGCGGCGTATCCTTAATGACCAGGGTGGGATAGATGCGGGTGTTGCTGGCTCCCAAAGCAATGATCCTGCGTGCGGTTATTAGGGAGGCCTCCAGGGTATCGCCGGGAAGACCGATCATCATCTGGAGACCCAGTTCAAAACCCTGTTGGCGTACCTGTTCCGAAGCTCTGACGGTATCGGCTGCGGTATGCCCCCGGCCCGACTTTTTCAGGATGATATCGTCCATCGACTGGGCTCCCAGTTCAACGGTGCCTACCCCATATTTCCTCAGAAGGTCCAGCCTGCGGTTATCAATGTAGTCAGGCCTCGTTGAGATCCGGATGCCGTCGACCTGCCCTGTATCAACAAAGGCTGCAGCCACCTTAAGGAATTGTTCCTGCCTGTCGATTGCCATACCCGTGAAGCTGCCGCCGAAAAAGCCTATCTCCACATGCCTGTTTTGATGAGGGATGGTCGATAGGTGCCTGCTAATGGTGGCACTGACTTCTTCAATGGAGGGAAGAGAAGTGTGGCCCGAGATCTTAACCTGGTTGCAAAAGATGCATCGGTGCGGACAGGCTTCCTGTGGGATGAAGACAGGGATGATGTAATGTTTTAACGGGACCAGCCTCATCATGAAATAAATGGTTCAGAGATTTAATTCTACAAAATTGGAAGAAAAATCGTTATTCCCAGTTAATCATTTCTATAGTTCTTTCAATCTTTTACAGATGAATTGGGCGGTGGCATTGGGTTCGAAATAGAATTTTCTTTTAACCGTAAAGGGCGCTATGGAGGTGCAGCCCCGATATAGCTATCGGGGGCAGAGGATTTATGAATTAATAATTTGTTAAGTAACCTGTACTCCCGTGCTAAAGCGCAAAGTAATTCATGATTTTCCGTATAACGAAGGAGTGAAAGATAAAAGCATCTAAATACTTCGTTACTTCGCTATATTATTCATTTCATCACCACAAACCTCTTTTCCCCGGCCACTCTTCCCTGAATCGTAACGACAGCCATGTAAAGTCCCGGCGTCCAGTGTGTGATATCCAGCCTCATATCATTCCGCCCATTCCTGACAGGAACATTTAACACTGTTTGTCCGGTTATATCATAGCATGTCAACGCAATATCTGTATTATATCCCATATTTTTAAGTATAACGGTGATTTCCGAATAAGCAGGATTTGGATAAACCGTTATTGGGATTGATTCAATTGATCCATCGTTCTCCTTTGCAACAGGGTATTCACTTATTCCGGCACGAAGCCAGCAATCATTAATATATATCGTATCAGTGGTGATGCTAATTGGGCAAAGGCTATCGTAAGTGTAGTTACCCGGATACATACTGTCCTGTTCGAGGTGCATATTCATCTTTGTAAGATAAATATCCCAGTTATCAGGAGTAAAAACATACGATGAACTACTGAGTATTTTCCGATCGAAGGTTACGGCCAATTTAAACGGATCCCTTGTGTTGGGATGTATCACATGATAATAAAATGTCGGAGAGGAACAAAAAATTGCAGTGTCCATTACAACCTCAGTTACCGGATACGCATTATCAGGAGGTACCTCAAACTCGCCGATACAAATAAGAAGTGAATCATTTTGTTCATGTATGCTTTGAACAAAAGCGCCTTCAATAAAACTTGAATCGATTTGTTGTGAATCAAATATGAGATAATTTAATTCTTCCCCCAAACTGTTGAAGCTCATAAGCAAAGGATGAATAATATCAATTTCAGATCTGAACGCACCTATCCCCACATAAGAATTCTCAGTCAATATGACAGTAGAACGTGTCATACCGAGTATAGTATCCTGAAGTCCGAATGGATAAACCCATTCCTCATATCCGTTTTCATCGACTTTGATAAATGTAGGATGAAGCCATTTTATTTCTCCCACCGTATCCCATGGATAGGTCCAGTATGCGTCACAGCTGATCAGATAGCCGGCATCAGAAGTCTCTATGAGATCGAATCCCCAAGGTTGGATTGTATTTGGATGTGCCCATATGGTCAGTATAGGCATCTTCCATTTTGTCTGACCCAGTGAATCGAGCTTAATCAGAAAAAGAGGATTTTCTCCTAAGGTGCCAAATTGATTGGCAATAAAAACCAGATCTTTATTTTCCGCTTCAATGATTTTCTCAACCCAAGAATCGTATGGCCGAAAAAAACCCGGAAATGTAGTACACCATTCCTTTTCACCACATTCATTCAATTTCATGACAAATGGATCATCAAAACCCAAATTTGTATCCATTCCCCCTGCTATAACATATCCATGATCAAACGTTTCAACAATAGCGTCGCCGATATTTGGCAGGTCTGCATCTATTGTTTTTTCCCATAGCACATAACCATTGATATCAGTTTTGATCAACCAGGTCGCCAGATTGTTATATCCTCCACATATGAGGTATCCTTTATCGTAAGTCTCAATAATATCGCAGCTGTATTCAGCAAGACTTGATGATCCGTAGAAATGGTCCCATCGTTGGGAGATAGAAGATGCCGTCTGAAGACATAAAAGAAAAAGAATAGCAATGCGTAAAAATAGTTTCATGGCTACCGGTTATTTCCTTACTTCTTTCAACCCTTCACAAATAGAGGTATATAGCTTTTTACTAAGATAAGCATCATGGGATATGCTCGTATCAGAATCGGATGTGAGCATTGTGATATTTTGTTCCAGGCGATTATCCGGAAGTTTTATATGGTTCATGTTCCAGATGATATACAAGGCGCAGGCTTTAAGATAGGCCTCTTTAGCGGTTATGTCATTACAGGAAGGAGGAAATTTTACCTCACTGTCAAGCCATTTCCTGCTCTTGGAAAGGTCATTTGCAACGGAGGAACCTTTCCGCACAGATGGTATGGCGGTAAAGGCGCTCGTAATGAAAAGCGGTTCAAGCCGATAAGTCGGGTCGCTTACTTGGTAATAATAAACTACTTTATCACCTTTGAATTGGATGTCGGCTATCGGGGTCAACCATTGAGAACGATCCTGAGCCGTGGCTGAGAGGGAAAAAACAACAAGGAGTAAAACTGTTATCGTCAGCCTGAGAGAGTAAATCGAAGACATAGTACCGTATTTCAACATAAGTGCTTGATTTTTATTGTTGTTCAGGTATGTTAGAACGCGAATGTCACAGATTGGGCTGATTTATTCGGATTTTTCTAAACGAAGAATTAATAATTCCGGTAAGATAGTTTCAATTATAATTAAACGTAATCCGCGATAATCCCTTTAATCCGCGTCATCAGCGCTCTATTATAAGCTATCTATCGCTTTATCTGTAAGTTATAAACATGCTCTCAAATGCCCATCTAAATACAAATATACAAAAACAGATCTAAAATTCCATACAATTACAACTATTTAATCTCTTCATTCATTTAATAGTAAAACCTTATATCTCCGTCATACCAGATTTGTGACTCCCGAAAAATAAAGAATCTTAGAAGCCATGCCGGTTATTATTCAATATTTTTTTAATTTTGCACTCTTTTTAAGTGCGCTGCCAAAAACCGGCCGGATGAAAGGAAAATACAGAGAATACGATCATTTAGACCTCCCTGCTATCGGTGATGAGATCCGTAGCTATTGGAAGAAGCATGACATTTTTGAGAAAAGCATGTTAATCCGTCAGAACCGTGCTCCTTTCATATTTTATGAAGGACCCCCGTCGGCTAACGGCATTCCGGGAATTCATCACGTGCTGTCACGAACCATCAAGGATATCTTCTGCCGCTATAAAACACTTAAAGGTTATTATGTCAAACGCAAGGCTGGATGGGACACTCATGGTCTGCCCATAGAGATAGAAGTGGAAAAAAACCTCGGCATAACAAAAGAAGATATAGGAAAAAAAATATCCATTGAGGAATACAATGTCGCCTGCCGCCGCGAAGTGCTCAAATACAAAGATTTGTGGGACGACCTGACCAGAAAGATAGGCTATTGGGTCGATCTGGACCATCCCTATATTACCTTCAGGAACAAATACATCGAGAGCGTCTGGTACCTGTTATCCAAACTTTATGAGAAGGATCTCCTGTACAAGGGTTATTCCATTCAACCCTATTCTCCTGCTGCCGGCACAGGTCTGAGCAATCATGAGCTGAACCAGCCCGGAACCTACCGTGATATTAAAGACCATACGGTGACGGCCCAGTTCAAGGTGATCCGTGACGCCCTCTCGGAAGCGCTGTTCCGGGATGCCCACGGCGATGTCTTCTTCCTGGCCTGGACCACCACGCCCTGGACGCTTCCTTCAAATACCGCCCTGGCGGTGGGCGCCGATATTGATTATGTCACTGTCAACACATATAATCCCTATACTTATCTGCCCATCACCGTCATACTTGCCAAAGAACTGACGGATAACTTCTTTCCCCCAAAAAATGCCGAATTGAAACTCGGGGATTATCAGGCGGGGCAGAAAAACATTCCGTTTAAGATCACCGGGGAATATAAAGGCGCCCGATTAAAAGGGATCCGTTATGAACAGCTCATGCCCTATGCCAGGCCTGATGACGGAGATGCTTTTATTGTCCTGACGGGTGATTTTGTCACCACCGAAGATGGGACCGGCGTCGTTCACATCGCACCCAGTTTCGGTGCCGATGACTTTAAAATAGGCAAGGAGAATGGCGTGGGATCGCTCACCCTGGTTGACAAACAGGGCAGGTTTACCGCGCAGATGGGTGAATTTGCCGGGAGGTGGGTTAAAAATGAATACGCGCCGGACTACAATCCCGACAAGCCCGAACAGGAGGACAGTGTCGATATCGACATCATCGTCAAGCTGAAAAAGGAGAATAAGGCTTTCAAGACCGAAAAGTACGTTCACTCCTATCCCCATTGCTGGAGAACGGATAAACCTATCCTCTATTATCCTTTGGATTCATGGTTTATCAGGACCACCGCTTTCCGTGATCAGATGATCACCTTTAACAACACCATCAACTGGAAGCCCAAGTCCACGGGTACAGGCCGTTTTGGCAACTGGCTTGAGAATTTGGTCGACTGGAATCTTTCGCGTTCAAGGTACTGGGGCACACCTTTGCCTATCTGGGTCACTGCCGACCGCCAGGAGATGATATGCATCGGATCGGTGGAACAGCTTAAAAAGGAAGTGGAGAAAGCGGTGCAGGCCGGATTTATGGCATCCAATCCTTTTACCTCGTTCCGGCCGGGCGACATGTCGGATGAGAACTACGAGAGCTTTGACTTGCACCGCCCTTATGTCGACGACATTTTCCTGGTATCCTCCTCAGGACAAAAAATGGTGCGTGAATCCGATCTCATTGATGTGTGGTTCGATTCGGGTGCCATGCCCTACGCCCAGTTTCATTATCCCTTCGATAGCGAAGCTTCTTTAAGTGATTATTTCCCTGCCGATTTCATTGCGGAGGGTGTGGATCAGACCCGGGGATGGTTCTTTACACTACATGCCATAGCCGTCATGCTGTTCGATTCGGTATCCTTCAAGGCCTGTGTATCCAATGGGCTGGTGCTCGACAAAAACGGCAACAAGATGTCGAAACGTCTGGCTAATGCCGTCGATCCTTTTGAGACCGTTGACACCTACGGTCCGGATGCCCTGAGGTGGTATATGATCACCAACACCCAACCGTGGGATAACCTGAAATTCGACATTGAAGGTGTGAAGGAGGTGCAGCGTAAATTTTTCGGAACACTCTTCAACACCTATGCTTTCTTCGCGCTCTATGCCAATATTGACGGATTCGATTATTCGAGTCCTGACATCCCTGTCGCGCAGCGTCCCGAGATCGACCGGTGGATCATCTCCGAATTGAACACCCTCATCCGCAAGGTCGATGATTTTTATGCCGACTATGAGCCGACAAAAGCAGGCCGTGTCATACAGGATTTTGTCATCGATTTTCTGAGCAACTGGTATGTCAGGTTATGCCGCCGCCGTTTCTGGAAGGGCGAATTTACGGACGATAAGATAGCCGCTTACCAGACCCTGTACACCTGTCTGGTCACCGTGGCACAACTGGCGGCTCCTCTGGCTCCCTTCATGACGGACAAGTTGTTCATTGATCTGAACAGCATCACAGGTAAGATTGATGCCGAATCCGTTCACCTCACCGACTTCCCCGTATACGATGCCACATCCATCGACACCGCGCTTGAAGAACGTATGGAACTGGCCCAGACCATCACCTCGATGATCCTTTCCCTGCGTAAAAGAACGTTCCTGCGTGTGCGACAACCTTTGAATAAGGTTATGATACCCGTGTTATCCGAACATTTCAGGGAAAACCTCGATATGGTGAAGGAGCTGATCCTCTCGGAAGTCAATGTCAAAGAGATGGACTACCTTTCCGACACCTCGGGCATCCTGGTCAAAAAAATAAAACCCAACTTCAAAACCCTGGGACCCAAATATGGCCGCCTGATGAAGCAAATTGCCGCGACCATTTCAGGGTTCAGCCAGCACGATATTGCAGGTATCGAAGCCGAAGGCCATACCGTTCTGACCATCGACGGGACAACGGTGGATATCACACTCGAGGATGTCGAGATCACCACAGAAGATATTCCGGGATGGGTGGTGCTGACACAAAACGGCCTGACCGTGGCACTCGATATCACCGTTACCGATAGCCTCAGACAGGAAGGTATCGCACGGGAACTCGTCAACAGGATACAGAATTTGCGTAAAGAGAGAGACTTTGAAGTGACTGATAAAATACGTGTGAAGGTTGAAAAAAACCACGACCTTGAGAAGGCGATAGAACTTAATTTTACATATATTTGTTCGGAAACGCTGGCCGAATCATTGGACATCGTCAATGAGATCCATGACCAGGATAAAAAGCTCATTAACCTGACAGAAGAAATCAGAACATACGTGTCCATTGAGAAGGCCATTTGAATTTAATAACGTTTCATCCTTTTAATGCCAACAGCCATGAAAAAAGAAGAAGAAGTCGTAAAGACCAGATATTCGGACGAAGAGCTGGAAGAATTCAAAGCATTGATCCTTGAAAAGCTTGCCAAGGCCCGTGAAGATTTGTTGATGCTCACCGAGGCCTATACAAATATCGAAGAACATGGCATCAGCGATACCTCTCCAACCTTTAAAGTTCTGGAGGAGGGTTATCAGGTTTTATCCAAAGAAGAGAACAGCCGGCTGGCCGCCAGGCAGCAGAAATTCATCAATGCTCTGGAGAACGCCCTCATACGCATCGAGAATAAAACCTACGGCATTTGCAGGGTAACGGGTAAGCTGATCTCCAAAGAACGTCTGAGAAGCGTTCCTCATGCCACCCTAAGTATTGACGCCAAACTGGGTCTGAACAAAAAGACATAAAAACAACCATCTCCCTGCATCTTGAAAAGACCGCTGTTCATCATCCTTTTCATTCTTCTATGTGATCAGACACTGAAGTTCTGGGTAAAAACCCACATGTACCTCGGTCAGGAGATACATGTCCTGGACAACTGGTTCATCCTCCATTTTACGGAAAATAACGGCATGGCTTTCGGCCTGCAGCTGGCAGGCGAGTCGGGAAAGCTTTTTCTCAGTATCGTTCGTCTGTTAGCCATCCTGGCCCTCGGTTATTATCTTATCCATCTGGTCAGAAAAAAAGCCCACAGAGGACTCGTCATCTGCATCTCGCTGATCTTCGCCGGCGCCACCGGTAACATGATCGATTCGGCTTTCTATGGGTTGCTGTTCAGCGAAAGCAATTTTTTCCATCCGGCTGTATTTCTCCCTCATAGCGGTGGTTACAGCTTTTTCCTGCTCGGTAAAGTGGTGGATATGCTTTATTTTCCTATTGTCCAGTGGCACTGGCCTGCCTGGGTGCCGGTCATCGGAACAAGAGAATTTACATTCTTCAGACCCATATTCAATATCGCCGACTCATCCATTACGGTGGGTGTGCTGGCTTTAATATTTTTTCAGAAAAGATTTTTCAGGAAAAAAGTGGCCACCCCTGAAACAACGATGACCAATGAAAGCAGTTAAACCTATCAAATCCCTTGTTTAGTTATGGGGAAAAAATTACCGGGGATTGTTATACGATTATGCAAAACACGATAACAACATGGCTGAAAAAAGAACAGGAAAAATATCGCAGATCATAGGACCGGTCATTGACGTAACCTTTGATGAGAACACGACATTACCAAATATCTATGAAGCGTTGGAGGTAAAAAACCCCGAGGGTCGCACCATCGTTCTCGAATGCCAGCAGGATATCGGAGAGAACACCGTCAGAACCATCGCCATGGATTCGACCGATGGGCTGAAGAGAGGGCAGGAGGTCATTGCCAGGGGTGAAACCATCACCATGCCTGTGGGAGAAGATATCAAAGGACGACTGTTCAACGTCATCGGGCAAACCATCGATGACCTGGGCGATGTGCAAAGGACCAAGGAAAACAGCATCCACCGCGATCCTCCTAAATTTGAGAACCTGTCGACACAAAAAGAGGTTCTTTACACCGGTATCAAGGTCATTGATCTCATTGAACCTTATCCCAAGGGAGGTAAAATCGGCTTATTCGGCGGCGCCGGCGTCGGCAAGACGGTGATCATCATGGAACTGATCAATAACATTGCGAAGAAGTATTCGGGTATGTCGGTGTTCGGAGGTGTGGGTGAACGGACACGTGAGGGCAATGACCTGTTGCGTGAGATGGTGGAGTCGGGGGTGATCAAATATGGAGACGAATTTATTGCGGATATGAAAAAGGGAGGCTGGGATCTCTCCAAAGTCGACCGGGAGGAGTTAGCCAAGTCGCAGGCCACGCTGGTCTTCGGACAGATGAATGAGCCGCCGGGAGCCAGGGCACGCGTGGCCCTGTCGGGTTTGACGGTGGCGGAATATTTCCGCGACGGCGATGACAAGTCGGGAGGCCGTGACATCCTGTTTTTTATCGATAACATTTTCCGTTTCACGCAGGCCGGCTCGGAGGTGAGCGCGCTGCTGGGCCGCATGCCGTCGGCCGTAGGTTATCAGCCCACGCTGGCCACCGAGATGGGTATCATGCAGGAACGCATCACCTCCACAAAACGTGGCTCCATCACTTCCGTGCAAGCCATCTATGTGCCTGCCGATGACCTCACCGACCCGGCCCCCGCCACTACCTTTGCCCACCTCGACGCCACCACCGTCCTCAGCCGTAAGATATCCGAGCTGGGCATCTACCCCGCCGTCGACCCGCTCGATTCCACCTCCAGGATACTGACACCAAGCGTCGTCGGCGAGGAACATTACAATACCACACAGCGAGTGAAAGAGGTATTGCAGCGTTATAAGGAATTACAGGACATCATCGCCATCCTGGGCATGGAAGAGCTGTCGGAAGAAGATAAAGTCATCGTACACCGTGCCCGCCGTATTCAACGCTTTCTCTCACAGCCTTTCTTCGTGGCCGAGCAGTTCACCGGACGCAAGGGCGTGTTCGTACCCATCGAAGACACCATCAAAGGATTCAACATGATCCTCAATGGTGATGTGGATGAGTATCCCATTGCCGCTTTTAGTTTCGTGGGTACGATTGAGGATGCCATCACCACCGGCAAAAAAATGCTTGCCGAGAGCAATGAAGAAATGGAATAACAGGATCACGCCTCATGAATATCGAGATCATCACACCCGACAAAACTGTTTTTAAAGGAAATGCCAACCTGATCCAGCTTCCCGGCATCGACGGATTATTCGAGATACTCAATGACCACGCACCCCTCGTGTCGGTGCTGGGCAAAGGGAATATAAAGGTCGTCGATGCCGGCAATCAAAAACATCTCTTTAAGATCAACGGCGGTGTGGTGGAAGTGCTGAAAAATAAAGTTCTGGTTCTGGCGGAATAAAGTTCATGATCACACATTCTTGCTGTAAATTTGTGTCTGTTATTTTACTTTTATTCCTATGCCAAACCATCATTTTACGCAAAGACCCTTTCCCAAAAAATTTATTATTCCCTCACTGTTGCTGACGGTTATTGCGCTGATGACCGTGACGGCCGACCGGAAAATGACCCCCAGGGAAAAATTCGAGATCTTTCTCAAACAGGAATACAAACAGGCACCCTGTGATGTGGCCGGCCGTTCCGGTGAGGAAGAGATGACTGGTGCCGATCCGGCGGCCTTTCAAAACTTCCTGATGACCGTTGATCCGGCGTTGGGGTACGTCCCAAAGAACAGGCTCGTCCAGGCCTGTCAGGTCACCGATCAGATGAGGTTAAAGAAAAGAGCCGGTCAAACGGCCGGAGCTCTGGCCTGGCAGAATATCCCTGCCAACCTGGGCGGACGCACCAGGGCCATCATGTGGGATCCCAATGACCCGCAGGGTCATAAGGTCTGGGCCGGCGGGGTGACGGGTGGGCTGTGGTATATCGATGACATCACCGGCAACACCTCCCAATGGATCGCGGTGGATGATTTGTGGAGCGACCTGTCGATAGCCTGCATAACCTATGATCCCAATGATCCCATGACATTTTATGTGGGTACGGGCGAGGCACAGACGGCCATAACCACCTATCGTGAATCGTCGGGTCTGGGCGGCGGCATCTTTAAATCGACCGACGGCGGCAACACGTGGTCCTGGCTCGCGTCAACGGAGGATTTTGATTTTATCACCGACATCAGGGTAAGGGATGAGGGTGGCAACAGTGTCATCTATGCGGGCGTGGTCTCAGGTGTTTATCATGGCATCCACCAAAGCCTGCCCAGCGACGGCCTGTACCGTTCCGCCGACGGGGGTCTCTCCTGGCAACAGGTCCTGCCCGACATTGCCGGCCAAGAGGTGCCCTATGCGCCTTCCAGCATCGCCATCCAATCCGACGGCCGCATTTACGTCGGCACCATGCGCAACCTCGACGGCCTGGGTGGCGCCGTCATCCTATACTCCGATGAAGGTGTCACCGGCTCCTGGACCGTTTTTGATGACTATCGCACCATCATTGAGAATGAACCCACCTATAACCTCCCCGGCAGAGTGATCCTGGCCCCGGCATCCCAGGATGAGAACACGGTCTATGCTCTCATCGCTGCAGGCTATGTCCAGGGCAATCCGGTATACTATGGTCGTTACATCATCAAGACCACAGACAAAGGAGCCTCCTGGACGCAGATCAACAAGCCTACCTCCGGTAACTGGGCCAATCTGGCGTGGCATGCCATGACCGGGACGGTCGACCCGAACAATACCAACAGGCTTTATGTCGGCGGCCTCAACGTGTGGAATACTGCCAACGGCGGCGGCACATGGAACGAGGTCTCCGACTGGTATCTGATGTATACCGGTGGCGGCGATGAATATGTCCATGCCGACCAGCATGCCCAGGTCTATAAGCCGGGATCGTCGGATGAGTGTGTCTTTACCAGCGACGGGGGTGTATTTTATACCTCGGGGGCTTCATCTTCGTCACCTGTTTTTAAGGAGAAAAACAGGAACTACAACACCCTGCAATTTTACTCATGCGACCTCAGTCCCTTGGCCGGGATAGCCCAATACATCGGCGGACTGCAGGATAACGGCACTCTGTATTATAACGACGCGCCCCTGACCATCAATAGCATGATCGACGGCGGCGACGGCGCCTATTGCTTTTATGATCAGGACCAGCCGTCCTATTTCATCACTTCATATTACTATAACCAGTACACGGTTTTTTATAACGGTAATGAATTCAATACCATCAACATCAATCAGAGCGGCATTTTTATCAATCCGGCCGATTACGATTACAAGCTGAACACTCTTTACGCCAACGGGGTATCGTTCTCGGGCGGCAATGCCAATAAGATCCTGCGTATCTCCAACATTCTTCAGAATCCTTCCGAGACTTACATCACGGTAGCCACCGGCTCCAACTTTTTCTTTTCACATATCAAATATTCGCCTTATTCTCCGGCAGGCACGGCCACTCTTTTCGTAGGCACCAACAACGGCAGGCTTTTCCGTGTGGAGAATGCCCAGGCCACGCCGGTGCAGACCGAGATAGGGAGCCCTGATTTCCCGCCGGGCAGCATCTCATGTGTCGCTATCGGAGGGTCGGAGGATACGCTTCTGGTAACCTTCTCCAATTACGGTGTGCCGTCGGTATGGCAGACTTATGACGGCGGTGCCACCTGGCAGGTGAAAGAAGGCAGCCTGCCCGATATGCCGGTACGATGGGTTCTGTATCATCCCCAGAATGCCAGGCAGGCACTGCTGGCTACCGAAACGGGGGTGTGGTCCACCAACACCCTCGACCAGGAGGAACCCACATGGGAACCCGACATTGAGGGTATGGCCAATGTCAGAACCGACATGCTTAAGATCAGGGAAGCCGACAATACTGTTTTGGCGGCCACCCACGGCAGGGGCCTTTTTACTACCGCCTACCCGCTGAATCCATACACCTCGGTGGCCGGGCATGATGCCGGCACGGTCCGTGTCTATCCCAACCCTTCTCAAGGACAATTCATTGTAGAAATCGCTTCCTCAACGGATCAGTCTGACATCCGTATAACCGACCTGAATGGAAAGGTGGTGTGGAAAACCCATCTTTCAGGAAAAACAAAAACGGTTCATTTGCCTATCGATCTGTCGGAGTGTGCCAAAGGCGTTTATTTATTCATGATAGAACAAGGTAACCGCTCCCGTGGCGGAAAACTGGTGATCGACTGACAGGCCGTCATTTTCAGGTCATGTGACGGCGGCACATCATTCCCCGATATTCACCCTGATGCCCTGGGAATGGGCGGCAAATTCCGGCGCGTACATGCATTGAATGGTGGTGATGCCATTGGAAAATTGTCCTTCCTGTGACACGATAAGGGGATATTCAAACACATAGGTGCCCTTGGGCAGATAACCGAAGAAAAAATTCGTTGACGCGTCGCGGGTGCTCTCATAATACCCCAGTCCGCCCTGATACCTGTAACCCGACAGCACATTGACAGGTTCGAAGGCAGCAGCACGCATGTCTTTCATGTGGACGTACTCCATGTCGCGGTCCACCCTTAATTCAATGCGAACCCTGAGACGGTCGCCGACATGCAGGGTGGTGCCCGTGGCTACCGGTATGATAACAGGTCCTGTGGCTGTACTCTTTTCCAGAAACAATGCTTTGGACAGTTTCAGAGGGGTTTCATGTGGTGTGATCTTGTCAAGCTGCTCGAAGTACTGCCAGTACAGGGCTCCCCAGGCCACACCCTCATCTGTCTTGGTCACGGTGACGCGACCCATGTCAGGTTTTATCTCACCGTTGTTCCATGAGGTCTTGAAGTATCCTGTCCCGGCTTCGACCTTCACATTCTCCATCTTCGCCGGATCAACGACGATATCATCCAGTTTGATGATCACCTGTTCCTCGCCCGCCAGAATATCGGTGCCGCGAAGCAGCAATGCGTAAATGGCATCCACGGTGGCTTTGGTGCTGGGCCATTCCTGTGTTTGTTTTTGTTTGAGCAGCCATACTTTCATCTCCTCCACCGCTGTCGTATCATTGGCTACCTCATCAAAGGCTTCGATCAGTAAGGCCTGGGTCTCCACAGGGGCCTGGTACCAGAAATAGCCCGGCATGTTCTCCCTCCAATACATACCCATCTCGTCGGAATGCAGTGCATATTCTTTTAACGACCTGATGATACCGGCCGGTGTTTCCTTGTCACCGAAACGATGCAGTGCCAGGGCGATCATGCCCTGCATGTATTTGTTCTGCCCGGCCCAGTATTTCTGTGCCTGTCCTTTGAAATATTCAAAAGCCTCACGGTTGGATTGATCCAGATTTATATTGACGTTAAAAGCATTGAAAAAGCTTCTGGCATATAGGTAATGGATCCGGAGGTATCCCAGATGATCCTTATCCATTCCATCCGGATCGATTTTCTTTATGTTCTCATAATCTTCCCGTATCCTGTTATCGAGGTAGCTCACTGCCTGCCGTATCATCTGCCATATCTCGTTATCTTCCACGACATCTTTAACTTTTAGGCGGTTCAGTTTACCCATTCCGCATACGATGTGTTGGGTGATGTAACGGCTGTCGGGCATGCCCTCGAACCAGGGCCAGGCGCCGTTGGGCAGCTGCATGTTGCGCAACTCCGCCAGGGCGGCTGCCTGCTCGTTGGCCATGCGGTTCATGTCGAACAGCAGGGCGATGCGTTGTTTTCGTTCGCTCTCGTTTTTAGCTTCCATCACCCATGGGGTCTCTTCCAGTATCAGGGATTTCAATTCCTGGTTCTTCTCCAGATTCGACAAAAGGGCCTCAGGGGTGTAATTTTTCCATACGTCAAATACCGCCCTGATCTTAGGATTGGAGTTGGCAATATAACTGGCCAGAATGTTGGCATAATAACGGCTGAACACCTGCTCTGAACATTCATAAGGATATTCCATGAGGTAAGGCAAAGCCTGAACGGCATACCACGCCGGATTGGAGGTGAACTCCAGGGTGAGCTTGAAGTTGCTCAGCGTGGCGGATGACTTTGAATCGATCAGCTTGGTAAAGCTAAAAGTCTTGGTTTGTTTGCCATTGACAGGAAGAGGCAGCGTCTCCGTCACCAGCATGCGGTTGGTCAGCACCGGCAGGGCTTTCTCCTCACCGTCACTGAAACTGCCGGCCTTGGCGGTGATGCGGTAGGTGAGGGCTTGCAGGCCGCCGACAGGAACAGCCACAGGCCAACTGACCACCGCACTCTGGCCCTTTTGCACCGTGAATGACTGACCGGCATCCGAACTGATGAGATTCACCGGCGTCATGCTAACGGCATCAAAGAAACCCAGCGTGGCGATACCGCTCAATGTTTCATCCGAAAGGTTGACGACTTTGGCGGTGAAAGCCATGGTATCGCCTTCCCTGAAAAAACGTGGTGCATTAGGGACGATCATAAGATTTTTCTGCGTGACCAGCTCTTTCATGACCTGTCCGTATTCAAGGTCGGTGGTATGGGCCAGGCCAAGCATCTTCCAGCGTGTGAGCGACTCGGGCACCTTAAACCTGATGATGACATCGCCGTTGTTGTCAGTCCGGAGATCGGGATAGAAGAAAGCGGTCTCGTTGAAGTCACGCCGCACCTGCAATCCAGGTGTGATTTCGGGTTTTGCCGGTGCTTCCTGTTCCACGCCCTGTCCTTCCGGGGGCATCTGGATCATCATCAACTCCTGCGTCTCCGGCTTCGCTACATTTTCCTCCAGTGCCATCGTCGGACTGATCATCCGGTCCATCATGATACCTTTGACATACCTTGGAAAACCATAGTAATTGAATCCGAACCAGTTGAGCTGATCATAGCTTCTCTCCACCGGGTATTCATATACCCTGGTCCGTTCAATAAATGTCTGCGTTCTGTCCACCGCAAATGCATCCTTAGCATCCCATGCCCTCGAGGCACTGTAATGCCTGTAGATGTCGAAATCCCATTCATGCGGGACAAAGGCGTCGAGGGAGGCATCGTACATGGTGGCCACCATCTCCGCCGCCACTTTCTCACCTTTGGCGTCTTTTATTTTGATGTTCCACTCTTCCTCCTGCCCGGGCGTCAGCTTGTCTCTGAAGGAGCTGAACTCAAGGTTCAGTTCTTTGTTGGAGTAAGGAACAATGATCGTCCGGAAATCCTGAAAACTGCGGTTGTATTTAACACAGACAAGGTTGATCTGGATGTTCCCACGGTATTCTTCCGTTATGGGGATTGTCATGTTTTTCTGCTGATCACCCAAAGTGAGCCATTCTCTCTGGACGGTTGCATTGTCTTTAATGATTTCATAAACAACATTCAGTTTTTTCTCCCTTGTACCGGCAAGAAATGAGGCATTCTCTCCGGAGATACCCTTCATCTTGCCCGGTGAAAACCAGAATATGGCCTCCACGGGTATCTTTTTTTCATCAGGCGAATAGACAACGGTATATTTTTTATTTTCCACTTTTTGTCCGAAGCTATCCACAGCCAAGGCGCTGATCAGATAATGGCCCGGCTCCCATGCTGAGAGATCGGTGAAGGTGACCAGGGTGTCGGTGGCAGTATTGTATGATTTCGTCATGACCACCTTCTGAACCTCCCATGTCTCAACATCATTTTCATTGTTATAAACATCATGCGGGAAGGCGGCATAAAACTCCTCTTTAGTCATGATAAACCGGTCGGGTCTGTTCCACAGGCGGTCACGGAACAGACGGTCCGGTTCGGCGAGCTTGCTAACCGTGAGGGTCACCTTCACCGGTTCACTCTGACCATTCAGGTTGGTCGCTGACAACAGGAAATCTTTTTTACCTGTTTGATCGATGGTTTCAGGGATATCCACATTCACCAGCAGGGCGGTATAGCCCACGGCCACGTTGGCTGAGGATGACTGGGTCTCGCCGTTGATGTCGGTCACGTCGGCCGTCACAACGTAGTTAAAAACGGGTTTGTATTTGGCATTGATGGTCGGATCGGGGATAGCCTTGAAGGTGATGGCGAATTGACCGTTGGCATCCGTCTCGAGGGTGCCGTTGGCAATCTCCATCTCGGGTGAGGAACGGAACCAGTCTCTCCAGCCAAAGCCCCAATAGGGAAAGCGGGCTTTGCGTACGACGCGGTACGACACCCGGGCATGGTCAACGTTGGCGCCGGAATAGGCCCTGGCCACACCATTGACAGTCACCGCCTCGTTGAGCTTGTAAATGCCCTTGACGGGATCGAAGGTCACCTCAAAGTTAGGCCGTTTATATTCTTCCACCGACACGTCGACGGAGCCCGACTCATTGCTGAGGCTCATCTCACCGGTCAGGATGCCGGTGGGAGCGATGAAAAAGCCGTTGAACGAACCGTAATCATCGGTCTCCAGTTCCTGATATGAGATCTTTTGCCCGTTGACATCGAAAAACGTGACCGTTGTTTTATACTGAGGGAGGATCCGGTTATTTGTCCCGTCAGTTTCAATGGCAATGCCCTTGAAGTATATCGTTTGCCCGGGGCGGTAAATGGCACGGTCGGTGAAGAAGAATGTCCTGGGCTTCATTTTGGGAGGCTCGGGACTGTAACTGTATTGATAAAAATAGTTATCAGTCATCAGGGTATCGCGGTCCAGATTGAAACGGATGACAAAGGTCTTGCCGGGGGTACGGCGAGGCAGGGCAGGGATTCTGAAAAAACCGTCCCCGTCGGTGACATAATTGTCCCACGGTTTAAAGTCATAAGTCCGCCGGTTGTTGTCATAGACCCTGTAATAGGTCTGTACCCTGACATTGGAAAGAGGTGTGCCCTTGTCACGGTCAAGAACGTAAAAGTCTTCGCTGCCGTCATCCATTTTCCTGCTGATATAACTGATGTTCGATATCCAGCAGGAGCCGCAGGCCACAGGCGCGTCGGCGGGAGAGAATTCACCGTTGGTGGCGGCGAGGATCACATAATACCCCAGGGGAAGTCCTGGTATTTTGATCTCCGCGGCATGGGACTGAAAATCGCCGTCATCAGGCAATTTAACATCCCAGGATGTGTAAGCAGGGTATCTCAGGTAATCTTTGACGACATCGCTGTCACGCTTCCCCCTGTCTCTGATCTGTTTATCCTCTGCAGGCGAAAGGTCGATGATCCGGAGATAAATTTGTGGTGCGTTTTTATAACTGATGAGACTCAGGAAAGGTTGTCCTTCCACGTTGACGCCCGGCATCGTCAGGTTGAGGGCAGGGGAGGTGATCAGGAGGAGAAGGTTTTTACATTTCTTTGAGCCGTCGGTGTCGGGGAAACGTTTCAAGGCGTCGTTGCAACAATTCCATGCATTTTTGATATCCCATTTATACTCATCCGATTTCAGCGGATCATATTTCTGCCCGCGGTCATAATAGGCCTGTGCAAGCTCATAACTCACCCCGGCGGAGGCTGAGTCCCTGACGGTCCGCTCCAGTAACGATCTAAGGGCTTCGATGTAAAGGCTGTCCTTTATTTCTATGATATCATTATCCCTGACAAATTGAAGGCGTTTCAGGTCGACATCGACCAGGGCATCAGGTGCCTTGTCGCTCATGTGAAACCGGAGCAAGTCCTGAAAAAGACGGATGGCATAAAATTTAAGCGACATGGTGTCTTTGGTCGTGATGTCGAGGCTGACAAATTTGTTGCTGGGATCAAAATAGTCGGGTGAATCCATGATAAACCTGTAAACGGGTTCCGTGAGGCCGGACTCGCTGTTCATGAAGAAATCGAGCGCCCGGTGAGCCAAGAAATCATACAGCGTGGGACGGTAGAGCTTGGAATCATCGGCAGTGATCAGGATGGGATCGTAATCCTTCAGCGGTATTTTCTGCAGCTCACCGGCATTCTCAAGGGATTGGCGGTAGTTTGTCATGACCGCACTGACGAGCTGTTTCATATCCCATGTCCGGATGTCTTCCTGATCAAAATTATAGGTTTCCGTCCTGTCAAGCACTTTGTACCTGTTCATTGAATAATAACGCCAATAAAGCTCAGCCAGCAGGGAATGCAGGATTTGATCCACCGGAAATGACGACTGCTCAACCTCTTTTCTGGTGTCGCCGATGACCTTCACCATGAAATCTTCTTCAAACTCCGATTTCAGTTTCATCTTGTAAATGATTGTTTTGATGAACTGGGGTGAGTTATGGTCGGCCCGGGCTTTATTATAAATAATTTCCACCAGTGCCAGGGCCGATTGAGGTAATCCTTTTTGGACAAGTGAATCCACCTGTTTCCATTCCTGTTCATAATCCTGATAGTTGTTCATCGATGGCATGTCTTTAGTCATTAATGATGAGGTGATCAGCACATAGCCGCTCAGAAAGAAAGCCAGGCCCGCGAGGGTCAAAAAAATTAATAATCTCTTTTTCATACGGTTCAATGATTAAGGTGAGCTGGGACCTAATGGTGCAATATAGCTGAAAAAATCCATTTTTTCCATAAAGTATGCCAGAAGAAACATAAAATTACCCCAAAAACGGACCGGTTGCCAGGTTTTCAGTTTATTTTTGAGGTCAAAGGGTTAGACAGCCCCTCACAGGAGATCAGCTCCATCTTCACGCTCCCCACAATGACACCTGATTGTGCCTTGACGGGTATGTGGTTATGGTCATCGGACACCCACAGTGTCATGGGATAGGGCTCTTTAAACACTTCGCCCACCAGCACCATGGGCTTGAATTTCAGGCAACCGAAGGTGCCCATGTCAATTTTAATGGTATCCCTGCCTTCAAATACCACCTTTGACACGTACACCGAGTCGTCGAGGTAGAAGTCGACCGGGTACACGTCACCGTCATGGGCATTTGAAAAATCAAATGTCCGGGCATAAAAAAATGCCGAAATGATATCCTGCACATTGTCGGGGATATTTTTTATCCCATAACGGCTGATGGCGATCTTCTGAGCATGTTTGAAAGCCACCATGTCGTTGCTCACATAGCTTCCTTCCTTGGTCTTACGTATGAACAACCATGGGATGATGGCCTCCTCGTCGATATATGTCTCGTAGCGGTCGTTGACCTTATAAAACAAGTTCAATAATCCTTTCGACTCGCCGGTACCGATCACATGAAGGGTGCTCCTGTTGTTGATCCGTTTATTTTCATCGGTGATTCTGACGACCGCCAGGCCGGCGGTTATTTTAGGCAGCAGCCAGGCATCCCAGTAAACTTTGTATTGAAGGACCTCTCCGCGTTTAAAAGCGGATTGACGAATGGTTCTGAGGTCCTGGCTGCGGGCCGGAAGGCATGCCGATGACAGGATAAATATCACAATCAATATCCTGAGCAGGCGGTCCATTGAATGAGACAAGAGGTTATGGATGAATTTCGATGAACGGGTAACCGGTTAAAAACCTAATAATAACGGCAATTTGGGGGTGGTATTGCAATTCAATTTCCGATTACAGACAATAAATATTGCGTCGCTACGCCACTATTGGATATCGTCGCTACGCGACACTGGTGGAATGATGGGAAAATGGGTAAATTTGAAGAATGATTCATAATGAATGAGCGCAGCTTCCGGCATCACCTTCCGCCATGACCTCAGGCCCGGTGACCTGGGGTATATCATTCACCTGCATGGCTTGCTGTATTCGCAGGAATACAACTTCGACAGCAGCTTCGAGACGTATGTGGCCGTTCCCCTCGCTGAGTTTGCCAGGTCGCATACCGACCGTGAACAAATTTGGATCGCTGAAGACGAGGGGAAGATCATCGGGACAATCGCCGTCGTCACACATTCCGATTTACAGGCGCAGCTCCGCTGGCTGCTGGTGTTGCCGCAATACCGTGGTAGCGGCCTCGGCAGGAAACTGATGACCGAAGCCATCCTCTTTTCAAGGGAACATGGTTATACATCCGCTTTCTTCTGGACGGTCAACATCCTGCGTGTTGCCGCACAATTGTACCGGAAACTGGGATTCAAGATCACCGAGGAGATCACACACCGGATATGGGGTGTGCACCTCACCGAGCAGCGCTATGAGCTGAAGTTATAAAACTTGATCATCATCGCATGATGAGACTGTCAGTTATTTCGACTGTTTCTTTAAAACGGTATTGACAATGGCTTCGGTTACGGCAGCCGCATTATTATTGTAATGATGTTTACCGGGCAGGGTGATGATGACGGCGCCTGTTGCGGCAAACTTATCGCGGACCGTTTCACTCTCACCATCGCCGAAAAAACACACGGGATGCAGGGATTCTATTTCCCTCACTTCACGCACCACGTCAAAGGTATCTTCCGAGCTTCCCAGACTTAACATATCGATCACATGGATCTGAAAATCGGCCTTTTCATCGGGCGATAATGAAAACACGCCCCTGAGGGCACTTTTAAGCGTGTCGGGGAAAAGGCCGGCCACGAAAGGCACAATATCGGCCCCAAAGGAATACCCGCCCAGGATCAGTGATGACCTCTTCCATAGCTGCATATAATAGGCACAGGCTTGAGCAATATCGGAAGTTGTTTCTTCAGGTGTTTTATAGGACCAGAAATATTTGACGGCATCCAGTCCGATTACCGGTATCCCTCGTTCGGCCAGGTTTTGTGCCAGACCTTGGTCAAAGCTGCCCCAGCCGCCGTCACCTGAAATAAGAAAAGCCAGAGGCAAGGTATCCCTGTCAGCCGAGGGGATAAGAAATATGGGCAGATCACCGGAATAAGAATGACCACTTTCGGTCTGCGGTATGGCATTCTGTTATGTGACGCGTTCTATAAAGGAAGGGGCCTTGAGGATTTTTTGATAGGCTGTGACAAACTGCGGCAACCAGTTTGACTGCGCTGCAAAGCCATGCCCCACCTTGCCGAACGGCCCATAGCCTATCGTGTTGACGGTAAAAGAGGCGTACGATTGAAACGGAAAAGCCAACGTGACTGAAATTAACATCCACCATCTGCTCATAAACGTCAAATATTAAGGTTTAATGACCCTGTTCAGGGCCCCCGGCACCTGCAGCAAATCATAGTCATTATCGTAAATGAGAAATTTATTATGCCAGGAGGGAAAAAATCGTTCCTTGAACTCACGCAGACCCTTGTAATGTGACAAAGCCCGCAGTTTCTCATAGGCAAACCTGATCGACTTCTCAGGAAAAGACCGGGGATCGTAAATCCCCGAGAGAGGTGCAAAACCAAGATTGAGGTAATGACACTTTTGCTTCTGAAGATAAAGACATAACTCTATGAGGATGAATTCCATGGTGTTATGTGGCGCATCGGCGGTCTTGCGTATCAGATCATAGGTGGCTTCATCATGAGCATAATCGGGGATGATGTTCAGGAAAGCGACCACTTTTTCTTCTGGGTTTTCAACGGTGATGACGGTTTGTTGCTTCAGCTCATCCCAGTCAAACCTGCCCTGTGAAAAAACGATCTCGCTGCGTCCGGTTGTTTTGAGCCATTCGTCCGAAACGGCTTTAATCTTTTGCAGGTCCCCGTCTTTGACTGGCGGGACATGAACGGTTGAGCCGTACCCCTTTTCCCTGATCTGGTTGACGGCGTGGCGCAAGGTCTTACGGTCACGGCCTTCAATAGTGAAGATGGTCAGGTCGACAACGGCCTCCTGTCCGAGGAATAAATTCTTCTTCCCGAAAACCTGGTATATGGGCAGACTTTCCTCCGGCACCCGGTAATAAATGCTTTTAATCCCGTTCTCATGGCAATACTCGTCGAATGATTCGATGCATTTCCTCATCTGATCGGTGTTCTCAGCGACAGGGTCCTCCAGAACCATGGCAAAATTTCCCGACACACGGTACGCGATGAAACCATTGATATCGGGAGGTGAATATATCTGCTTATCGTTATAGGTCTTGAAATAATCTAGGCTGGACTGCCCGAACTCCACGACCAGCTTCCTGGCTCGCTCCATCTCATCGGGCGAAGAGGTGTATTTTAACACATAGGGACGTATAAGGGTATAAATAAGAAATGAAAGCGACAGCAAGCCACTGATGTTTATGGATGTCAGAAAATACCTGGCGAATTTATCGACAGGTGTTATTTCGGTGCTGCCCATCATCAGATAGTTCAGGACGGTGTATTTGATCGATTGCAACAAGCTGAAATCGATGTTGAAATGGCGTTTATCGAGGAAATAAAAACCCACCGTTCCGTATACCAGCACAGCCACCACGCTGAGCAGTGCTGACTGCAGCCCGATGTACCGCAATTTGGGATTGTTCCGTATGTAATATTCCTTCCTGGTAAAAAATAAAATGACAATGACCACCATGGCCACGATGCCTTCCTCATAATCGATGGCTTTTGTGAGATTACCTACCAGAGACAAGACACTTAAAAAAAGAGCAAACCACCATGCCGTCCGCAGCCCTTTCAGCATGAATGCAGCCGTAACCAGTAAGAATAAACCGGCAAACAGAACAAAATAATTGGAGGCGTTAATGGCGTCAACAGGTAAGAAATGCTGCAGCCGGTGAACCCGATCCGCTATGGCAGGTGTCAGCACCGAAATGATATTGATGATGCCAAGGAGAAAGAGGAACAGGGCAGGGACCACACGCATCAATAACCTGTTTATCTTTAACAGAAAACTGACGGCACCGGCGAACAGGGGCAGCCAGAACTCAAAGGAACGGTACAGCAGGGTGATGGCGATGGCATTGGCCTTGCTGTAACCAAAACGTATTAAAATGTAAGCCATTGACACCTCTATCGCCCCCAGTCCCCTTAAAAAAGGTGAAATGATCAGAAAGACGACCGAGATGATATAACCCATGGCGGCAGCGTACAGGGAGGGGTTAACCTTCATGGCCATCATGGCGGTGTAAAGGAGGCCTATGCCTGAGAGGTCAATGAAAAGGGAATAAATAATGGTGATGACAAATTGCTTCCTGTTTATTTTATTGTTCCGCAGGTCTTCGAAGAAGACCTCCAGTATAGGCAGCAGCCTGATCATCCACCGGAAGAAAAGGCCTTTATGCATGATCGAGCGGTATACCAGATAAAGTAGGATGATGAGCACCACCACCCCGGCCAGAGCGACGATCTCGCCCGAGCCGATGCTGCCCCTGACCAGGGCATAAAAAAAGGCCGGCAGGGCGACCAGTACCACAGAAAGAATCCCGATAAAGGCATAGATGGATGAAGCAAAGTGTATCTGGGTTTTTGTGATGCCTTTTTTTTCGATATCCCTGGTGAAAAAAGCCAGCGAAGAAACGCCTCCGGCAGGCAGGAACACACTGATAAAATTCCTTTTCAGGAAAAGAATGACCGCCGACCACAGCGACACCCGGCACCCGATGCCGGCAAAGGAGGCCACATACATCAATCCCTGCAAAATAATGTATAAAAGCGTGACGGCGCCGCCCACCAAAACAAACTGCCATTTGGCAGTTAACAATAAATGTTTTACCTGGTGCAGCTCACCATGCTCCTGCTTGATGAACCAGATACCTAAGGCAATGAAAAAAAGGGTCAGGATGACTTGAGCCACCAGTTTACCGTTCCCGTGAGTGAACGACAGGCTCCGCTCTTTTAAGAAACGAAATAAAGGCTTAAGGGTTATGGGGCCTCTCATAACCTGGTATTAGGAATAACCTTTACAACATAAACAACCAATTCACGAAATTTATTTACGGCAGCATGATAAAATCAGATCATGATAATAATTCAGCCATCTCGGACCTCAGTCCTATCCCCGTGGTATCACACAACGACATTGATGATCTTTCCCGTCACCACAATCACTTTCCTGGGTTGTTTTCCCTGAAGCCATTTCTGCGACTGTTCGGCTGCCAGCACCGTTTTCTCTATTTCGTCCTTCATCATGTCCACAGGCAACTCGAGAGTAAAGCGGAGCTTGCCGTTGAATGAGACCGCATAGGTAACCGTTGTTTCCTTCAGGTACTCGTCATTATACGCCGGAAACGACGCAAAGGAGATGCTTTCGTGATGGCCGAGCAGCTGCCACAGCTCCTCGGCGACATGAGGGGCATAAGGTGATACCAGAATGACCAGCGGTTCAAGTACAGCCCGCTTATTGCATCTGATATCCGACAATTCATTGACGCATATCATGTAACTGCTCACAACCGTATTGAATGAAAACCGCCGGATGTCGTCTTCAACTTTTTTTATGGTTTTATGCAGTATCTTTAACTCCTGCATTGAAGGCTCGTCATCCGACACCGAAAAATGATCGTTATCATCGTGAAACAAACGCCACATCTTCTTCATAAACCTGAATACCCCTTCTATACCTTTTATATCCCATGGTTTGTGATACTCCAGCGGGCCAAGGAACATTTCATAAAGCCGCAGGGTGTCGGCGCCATATTTCCTTATCAGGTCATCAGGATTCTGGACGTTATGCTTTGACTTTGACATTTTTTCAATTTCCCAGCCACAGATGTAACGACCGTCTTCCAGGATAAACTCGGCATCCTTATAGTCAGGCTGCCATTGCCGGAAAGCATCCACATCGAGCACATCATCATTAACGATGTTGATATCCACATGGAGCTTCACCGTATCATAGGCCTCCCTGAGGTTATATGAAACGAATGTATTGGTTCCCTTGATGCGGTACACAAAATTGGAGCGGCCCTGTATCTTGCCCTGGTTGATGAGCTTTTTAAAGGGCTCATCCTTGCACACCAGACCGATGTCATATAGGAACTTATTCCAGAACCGGGAATATATCAGGTGACCGGTTCCATGTTCATCGCCACCGATGTAAAGATCCACGTCCTGCCAGTATAGGTTGGCTTCCCGTGAAAAATATTCACCGTCGTTACGGGGATCCATATACCTCAGATAATACCCGCTGGAGCCGGCGAAGCCGGGCATGGTATTGGTCTCGAGGGGATAACCTTCCTTTGTCATCCAGTTTTTAGCGCGCGCCAGCGGTGGCTCACCGGTATCGGTGGGCAGGTATTTATCCACCTCCGGCAGCTCCAAAGGCAGCTCTATTTCATCGAGGGGGTAAGGGATGCCATCCTTGTAATAAATTGGAAAGGGCTCCCCCCAGTATCTCTGGCGGCTGAAAATAGCATCCCTGATACGGTAATTCACGGTACCATATCCCAGTTTCTTTTCTTCGAGCCACCGTGTGATGGTTTTAATGGCATCATTCACGGGCATGCCCGTGATAAAACCCGAATGGATCATGGTGCCTTCCCTGGCATCGAACGATTCTGACCAGGTCATGGGATCGGAAGGTGTTTCACCGGGACGCAGGATAACCTGGAGGATGGGTAATGAAAAATGCCGTGCAAAGACGAAATCGCGGCTGTCGTGGGCCGGCACGGCCATGATGGCGCCCGTGCCATAGCCCGCCAGAACATAATCGGCCACCCAGATGGGTATGGGCTCGTCATTGACAGGGTTGATGCCATAAGCGCCCGTAAACTCACCCGTCATTTTTTTCACTTCTGCCAGCCGCTCCCTCTCGGGGCGGTTCTTAGCCCAGGCTATATAATCATTGACGGCCTGAAGACAGTCAGGGGTGGTGATCGTACCGATCAGCTCATGTTCAGGTGCCAGCACCATAAACGTAGCGCCCCACAGGGTATCGGGTCTGGTGGTGAACACCTCCAGGGTCTCCTCCGTGCCCTTGATCCTGAAATAGACGGCGGCTCCCTCCGAACGCCCTATCCAGTTGCGTTGTACCTCCTTGAGTGACTCAAACCAGTCGATCGTTTCCAGGCCGTCGAGGAGTCGCTGGGCATAAGCGGTGATACGCAGGAACCATTGTTTCATCATCTTACGCTCCACGGGGTATCCGCCACGTTCCGAGAAGCCGTCCTTGACTTCATCGTTGGCGAGGACCGTCCCCAGTGCCGGACACCAGTTCACCATCGTCTCCGAAAGATAGGCCAGACGGTAATGCATCAATATGTCACGTTGTTCTTTTTCGCTCATCCCACGCCATTGCACTGCCGTGAAGGACCGGTGACGGTCGCATGCCGCATCAACGGTCAGGTTGCCCTCATGCTTAAAAATGCTGATCAGGGTGGCAACAGGCTCAGCCCTGTTCGTTTTATTATTGTACCATGATTCAAACATTTTTATGAAGGTCCACTGGGTCCACTTATAATAGGAGGGGTCACTGGTACACACCTCCCTGTCCCAGTCGAATGAGAAGCCTATCTTATCAAGCTGTTCACGGTAACGGATGATGTTCTTTGCCGTGGTGACGGCAGGATGGGTGCCCGTTTGGATGGCATATTGCTCGGCCGGCAGACCGAAAGCATCAAAGCCCATAGGATGCAAGACATTGAAGCCCTTCAGCCGCTGGTAACGGCTGTAAATATCGGAGGCTATGTATCCCAGAGGGTGACCCACATGCAGACCCGCACCCGAGGGATAGGGAAACATATCCAGCACGTAATATTTCGGTTTACCCCGGTCAATGTCTGTTTTGAACGTTTTATGCTCACCCCAGAAACGCTGCCATTTTCTCTCTATCTCAGAAAAATTATACTCCATTATGCCTGAAAATAGGTTTTGCCATTATAGCCTGCGAAGTTAGTAAAAACATGTCAATCGGATGCCATTTCCCTTCAGCGCCGTTTGATCATTGAGCCGGAGCAGCAAGTCCGTTATCGCATGGAAATAACTGTCACGCAAACCGGATGTCGGATCACCGTTAATATAAAAATGCGTATTTTCGCATGACTGTTTCAATACATGCCAGGGTTTGAAGAAAAATATCATCGCCGCAGGCTGAAAACATCCTATGTGACCACCGTTATCAGCATCTCCCTGGTCCTCTTTATGTTGGGTTTATTGGGATTGATCATTCTTCACGCAAGGAAACTCTCCGATTATGTCAAGGAAAATATCAGCCTATCCGTCATCATGAAAAATGATGTGAAGGAAACCCGCATCCTCGAATTTCAAAAAAGGCTTGACATTTCACCTTATGTGAAGAGCACCGAGTACATCACGAAAGAGAAGGCTGCGGAGATGCTTCAAAAGGACCTGGGTGAGGACTTCATTTCCTTCCTGGGATACAACCCCCTTTTACCTTCCATCGACGTGTATTTGAAAGCCAGTTATGCCAATAACGACAGCATTCAGAAGATCGAACAGGTGTTGTTGTCCGACAACAGTGTCAAGGAGGTCTTTTATCAAAAATCACTGGTCAACATCGTGAATGAAAATCTGAAGAAGATCAGTTTTTTCATCCTGGGATTCAGTGCGCTGCTGTTAATTATTGCCATCGCACTGATCAACAACACCATCCGGTTGTCGGTGTATTCCAGGAGATTTCTTATCAGGAGCATGCAGCTGGTGGGAGCCACCCAGGGCTTTATACGTAAACCCTTTCTCATTCGCGGTGTCATCCAGGGAATGTTTGCGGCGCTGGTGGCTATCATGCTACTGACAGGTCTCCTTTATATAGTGCAGAAACAATTACCCGAGCTGATTGAATTACAGGATTACAAATTATTTTTAACTTTGTTCGCCCTGGTGGTTATTCTTGGGATAATATTCACGTGGATATCGACTTATTTAGCCGTTATGAAGTATTTAAGGATAAATACTGATAAATTATATTATTAATTCCATGAAACAAAAAAAAGGCAATCCGGCTGTCACCAATAAACCCAAAGCTGCTGAATCCAAACCGGTTGAATTTGCGCTTGAAAAGCAGAATTATCTGATCATTGTCATCGGACTGGCTTTGATCTTCATCGGATTTCTCCTGATGATCGGTGGCGGATCGAAAGATCCCAATGTCTTCAATGAGAAAATTTTCAGTCCCCGCCGTATCACGCTGGCCCCCATCTTGATTTTATTGGGTTACATGATCGATCTGTATGCCATTATCAGAAAACCACGGGATTAGTCAGCAACAAAGGGATAAATGAATTGGTTAGCGGCACTTATCCTGGGTTTGATACAGGGGCTTACTGAGTTTCTTCCTGTCAGTAGCAGCGGTCATCTCGAATTGGGAGAAGTCCTTCTGGGAACGAAGCTCGAAGAAAACCTGACCTTCACCGTTGCCGTTCACGGAGCCACCGTTCTCAGCACGATCGTCGTCTTTTACCGTGACATCCTGTCACTGGCCCAATCATTCTTCACTTTCCGCCGCGATGAGCAAAGCACAACCGTCCTCAAACTTTTGTTTTCCATGATACCCGTTATTATCGCAGGATTTTTCTTCTCCGACCGGATTGAGAGCCTGTTCACCGGCAATGTCCTTTTTGTGGGTGTCATGCTTCTGGTGACCGCTCTTTTGCTGGTACTGGCTCACATTCATAAGCCCGGAAAAAGAAGCATCTCCTATCCGGATGCCCTGATCATCGGCATAGCCCAGGCCGTTGCCGTGCTGCCGGGGCTGTCACGGTCGGGAGCCACCATCTCAACGGGATTGTTGCTGGGTGACAAAAGGGAAGAAGTGACCCGTTTTTCATTCCTGATGGTGCTCATACCTGTGATCGGTGCCAACCTGATGGAGATCTGGCGTCACCGGGGCATGACAACGGGAAGCATAGGCTTTTTACCACTGGTCATAGGATTCATAGCCGCTTTTATCAGCGGCCTGCTGGCATGCCGCTGGATGATACGGATCGTCAAGAAAGGTAAACTGATCTATTTCGCCATCTACTGCCTGATCATAGGTCTAGTGGTTGTGGTCATCTCATTATAACCTGTTAAGAATACCGGTATATATATCATGGAACTGCCTGCCGACAGGAAATTTGATTTTGTTAACGGTGAGATCCTTTTGATCGATAAACCGCCGGGGTGGACTTCATTTGCAGTGGTCAGGCACCTCCGCAACTTTATCTGTCAGGTTTCAGGTGTTAAAAAGATCAGGGTCGGTCACGCCGGCACACTTGATCCGATGGCAACGGGTTTATTGATCGTGTGTACCGGAAAAGCGACAAAACGGATCAGCGAATTTGCAGCATTGGACAAGACATACAACGGAACGCTGATGCTGGGAGCGTCCACACCCACGTATGATGGCGATAGTGAACCCGATCATCATTACCCCATTGGCCATATCACACCGGCACTTCTCGAGAAAGCACGGCAATCATTTATCGGCACCATCGATCAGATCCCCCCGGTGTATTCCGCGTTAAAAGTGGCAGGCAAACCGGCCTACAGCTATGCACGAAAAAATATCAAAGTGGCGCTTACACCCCGGCAGGTCACCATAAAAAGATTTGAATTCATCAACATCGACATGCCCACCGTCGACTTCATCGTTGAATGCAGCAAAGGGACCTATATCCGTTCGCTGGTCCATGACTTCGGTCACAGACTTTCATGCGGAGCCTATCTCGCCTCACTGACCAGAACATCCATCGGGAATTACCGGTTGCAAGATGCCCACGGAATAGATGAATTTAAACAGGCTGTCCTCGCTCAATTATAATGTAACCTTTTTTTCTTAAAACATTTTTATCCCTAATACGTTAAAACTTCACTATATAGTGATAGTAATTAAGGATGAAATTTTTGCATTTTTTATCCGGGGATCAAAACAAGATTGTTAATATTTTTATATCGCTCATATTGATTTTTGGCTAAAAAATCATTAACTTTGTAAATTTTAATAAATTAGAAGTTCTAAAATATTTCCATGAAACTATCTCAGTTCAGGTTTCATTTACCCTCAGGCTTAATAGCCGATCGTCCGCCTGAACAGAGGGACGAATCGAGGTTGATGGTTCTCCACCGGAAAACCCAGGCCATAGAGCACAAGCATTTCCGGAATGTGCTGGAATATTTCGATGAAGGTGACGTCTTTCTTATCAACAATACGAAGGTGTTTCCCGCTTTGCTGATGGGAGAGAAAGAAAAAACCGGTGCCAAAATCACGGTCTTTCTTTTACGTGAACTGAATAAGGAATCGCGCTTGTGGGATGTTCTCGTTGATCCGGCCAGGAAAATAAGGATCGGCAACAAACTATACTTCGGTGAGGATGATGCACTGGTTGCAGAAGTCATCGACAACACGACGTCACGAGGCCGGACATTGCGTTTCCTGTTCGACGGTCCCTACGACGAATTCAAAAAAACCATCCAGCGTTTAGGCAAGACCCCGCTGCCGGCGGAGATACAGAAGATACGTGAGATTGAACCTGAAGACAGGGAGAGATACCAGACTATTTACGCCAAAAAGGAAGGGGCCGTGGCCGCTCCCACGGCGGGCATGCATTTCAGCCGTGAACTGATGAAACGGCTGGAACTGAAAGGTGTCACCTTTGCCGAGATCACCCTCCATGCCGGCATCGGTAACTTTCGCACCATTGATGTCGAAGATCTCACCAAACATAAAACCGACTCCGAGGAGGTTTATATCAGCGAGGAGACCGCCAACATTGTCAATAAGGCCAAGGAACGCAAGAAGAACATTTGTGCGGTGGGGACCACTACCATGAAAGCCATTGAGTCATCGGTCTCCATCTCGGGGCAACTCAAGCCTTTTTCGGGATGGTCCAACCGCTTCATCTTCCCGCCTTACGAATTCAGTATCGCCACGGCGTTGATCACCAACTTCCATCTCCCGTTATCGCCTATGCTCATGCAGGGGTGTGCTTTCGGCGGTTATGAGTTTATCATGAATGCTTACAAGGAGGCGGTGGATCAGAAATATAAGTTCTTCACTTTCGGTGATGCCATGCTGATACTATGAGCATGCAGCCCTAAATACGACGGCTTTGGATAAATGCATCATCATCGCTGCCGGTGGTCGAGGGGAAAGGATGAACGCCGGGATACCCAAGCAATTCGTTCTCCTTGCGGGCAAGCCCTTGCTTATGCATACCCTTGATATCTTCGGTACAACCTTCAGCAACATCCGCGTTCTTCTGGTTCTGCCGCCAGATATGTTCACCACCTGGGAACAGCTGAGCAGGAGATACCGCTGTCATGTCGCCCATGAGCTTGTCGCGGGCGGGCCGACGCGTTTTCAATCAGTGAAGAACGCCCTTCGCAGGGTGGATGACGGTGTGCTGGTCGGCATTCATGACGGGGTCCGCCCCCTGGTCAGAAGTGAGACCGTTTGCAGATTGTTTGATGCTGCCGAAGCTCATGGTCATGCCGTTCCCGCCCTGCCCTGTTATGAATCCCTTAGGAAACTCAACAAGAATTCAAATCATCCGGTCAACAGAGATCTGTTCCGCATTATTCAGACACCGCAGGTTTTTCTCTCCACATTAATAAAGCAAGCCTATGATCAGGATGACCGTGAAGGATTCACTGATGACGCCACCGTGCTCGAGACCCTGGGCGTCACCATTCGTCTGGTGGAGGGAGATACGGAAAACATAAAGATCACCACACCTCAGGATCTGGTGCTGGCAGAAGCGCTTATGGCACAACGCCCGCATTGATGTTTTGATTACATTTGTTCTGTCCTTATAACGTCATATTCCAATTCAATGATCGATCGAATCATTCTGGGTATCGATCCGGGCACCAACATCATGGGTTATGGTGTCATAAAACAGCAGGATCAGACCCTCACCTTGCAGAATATGGGTATCCTGAAGCTGAATGCATTTGCCGATCATCAGGTACGGCTGGAGAGGATCCTGCAATTCACTCTTAAACTGATCGATGATTATAAACCTGATGAATTGGCGATAGAAGCTCCTTTTTACGGTAAAAATATTCAATCGATGCTGAAACTGGGCCGGGCTCAGGGTGTGGCCATTGCGGCCGCTTTATCACGGAAGATACCCATCTTCGAGTATTCGCCCAAAAAAGTAAAACAATCCATCACGGGTGTGGGAAGCGCCTCCAAAGAACAGGTGGCCGCCATGGTGCAGCATTTC
Source organism: uncultured Lentimicrobiaceae bacterium (assembly GCA_964628285.1). Taxonomy (GTDB): domain Bacteria; phylum Bacteroidota; class Bacteroidia; order Bacteroidales; family JAGONC01; genus JAPLDP01. The sequence goes on along the minus strand of CAZVNP010000006.1, from coordinate 29,673 downwards.
CTGCCCTTCACCGGGACACCCGAATCGCTCGATGCCACCGACGCTGTGGCCGTGGCCCTGTGCCATTATTTCCAGAAAAGGCAGGTGACCGACGAGAAGCATTATCATAGCTGGAAAGGCTATCTTAACGATCATCCCGGGAAAAGGATACCTGACGGGTGATTACATCAATTTCTGATAAGCCTGCCACCAACGGTCGGGGATATCATTTTCGCAAGCTGTCTGGTAATCTTTATAGGAACAGGGGACAAGATAATGCCGTTCATATTTCATCCTGACATCCACCGGACAGTTCACCTCCATCCACCACCGGTCGCTTTTGTTGCTCTTGTAAAAAATGATATCCTCTTTATGCCCTTCAATTTTAACGATGTATTTGACAAAATTTTCCTTGTCCTTATAAGGCAGTTCCTTTTTCCGCTTGTAAAAGCCGTCGATAAAATACCATATCATCTGTGCCACGAGGTGCGAGGATTGTTCCCGCTGGTCAAATCCGGGATTCAATTCATAAAAACCTATCGAGGTCAGCTTGTCGCTCAGGCCGGCATACCTGATGATCTGACAGGCTTCTTCACCGTAAAAACCGTTGGGACCCGCATTACCGTTGCCGGGAGCATCGGAATAACGGATGGCTGACATATCGAAAGTCAGCAGATCGGCATTGCGTATCAGCGGTTCAACCTCCTGAATATTGGCTCTTACTTCACCTAACCTGTAAGCATCAAAAAAAAGATTTTTCATGAGCCGGATGGCATCCTGATCCACGAAATAGGTCTGGTATCCGATATTCGTGTAATTAAACAGAAAATTAGGATGATGCAGGATGATCCGGCTCAGGTAGGATTTTGAGCTGAACGGTTCATCTTCTGATTCACCGAGGTCAAATTCAGGGTCAATGGAAACGATATTGATGATTTGACCGAGGTTTTCATAGGCTTTATAGTTGGCATAGGTGATCTCCTGGCCGCCCCCGATGATAACGGGAAGAATTTTGACCCCGAGAAGCTCTGCCACGACCGTGGTAACGGCATAATAAGTGTCGTCAGGCCGGTTCCCCCTTTTGATATTACCCAGATCGGCAATTCGGGCATTGAAATCACCGGTGAAAAGACGGTATAGTTTTTCTCTCACCATATCCGGGGCCTCTCCGCAACCGGCGTTGTTTATCGCATTCCTGTCTTCCTCCACGCCAATAATGGCGATATCAATATCTTCAAGATCAGGAAATCCGTTTTCAATGGTATAGGTCCTGATGCTGTCGCCCATTCGTTCCCTGTTGGGATTGTCGGGGGGTAGGTGATTAAAAGAGGTGATGGGATCGAAGTAAACAGAGAAATCCATATAAAGGAAGATTGATTACAAATTGACACTATGAACGTATGCCGGTCAGGTTTTTTTTCTTTTACGTTTTGACTTCGAAGGTTTGGTGTTTTTAACAATGGCCAGGCAATCGCTAAGCGTGAGCTTCAAAGGGTCTTTCCCTTTGGGTATTTTATAATTATTCTTTTCCATGGAAATGTAAGGGCCCCATCGTCCCTTGAGTACTTTGATCCGGTCGTCTTCAGCAAATTCCCTGATGATTTTTTCTTTTTCTTTCTGGTTTTTCTCTTCGATAATCTGAATGGCTCTTTCTTTGGTTATCGTGAGGGGATCGTCCTGTCGTGGCAGTGAATAGAAGGCGTTCTGATGTTTAATGTACGGGCCGAATTTACCCAACGCCACGATCACTTCCGATTCCATATACTCCCCCAAATGACGCGGTAATTTAAACATGTCAAGGGCCTCCTCCAGGGTGATTTTTTCGATGCTTTGTTCTTTTTTCAGTGCGGCAAACCGTGGCTTGACGGTGTTATTGGTTTCGCCCAGCTGCACGATGGGACCAAATTTGCCCAATTTGACATAGACATTTTTACCGGTATGAGAATCCACCCCGAGCAACTTTTCACCTTTTGCTTTTTCGGGGCTGCTGAGGGCCGTTTCAACTTGTTTATGAAAAGACCCATAAAAGTCCCTGATCATTTTATTCCATACCTGCCGGCCATGGGCTATCTCATCAAAGTCTTTCTCCACGCTGGCAGTGAAATTATAATCGAGTATGTTGTTAAAATTTTGAAGCAGGTAATGATTCACTACTATCCCCACGTCGGTGGGTATCAGTTTACCTTTTGAATAGCCTGTCTTTTCTGTTTTGGTCTCTTCTGTGATAGAGTTGTTTTTCAGGGTGATATGGTCATAGTCCCTCACCGTACCGGGGATATCACTCTTTTCGACATATTCCCTTTTCTGTATGGTGGATAAGATGGGGGCATAGGTTGATGGACGGCCTATGCCCAGTTCTTCCAATTTTTTCACCAGGCTGGCCTCACTGTAACGTGGCGGGGGCTGAGTGAATTTCTGAATGGCCTGTATCTGAACACGTGTCAGAGGTTGTCCCGGCTCCACGGGGGGCAGCATACCTTCCTGCGATTCCCCGTTATCTTCATCCGACGACTCAAAATAAACTTTCAGGAATCCGTCAAATTTTATGACTTCACCCCGGGCAATGAACTGTTCCCGTGTGTTTGAAACGCTGATCGTCACGTTTGTTTTTTCCACCAGGGCATCGCTCATCTGTGATGCGATGGTGCGTTTCCATATCAGGTCATAGAGTTTTTTCTGCGAGACATCCCCCTGAATGACCTGATTCTCAAGGTATGTCGGCCTTATGGCTTCGTGGGCTTCCTGGGCTCCCTTGGTTCTGGTGACGTACTGTCTTGTCTTGACATATGGGATCCCATAGGTTTTTGTGATGACATCACGGGCCATGGCCAGAGCCAGTGTGGAGAGGTTGACCGAGTCGGTACGCATGTAAGTGATCTTACCGGCTTCGTAAAGCTGCTGCGCTATCCTCATGGTGTTGGCGACGGAGAATCCCAGCTTGCGGCTGGCTTCCTGTGTCAGCGTAGAGGTGGTGAATGGCGGGGCTGGAGACTTTGTTACCGGCTTGGTCTCCACATCTTCCACGGTAAAGCGTGCCGTCATGCATTTATTTAAAAAGGCTATGGCCTGCTCCTTGCTTTCAAACTTTTCCTGCAATTCGGCATCCAGGCCGGCGACACCCTGCCCCGTCTTAAGCTCAAAACGCCCTGCCACACGATATGATGACACAGGGCTGAAATTTTTTATTTCGTCCTCCCTGTCAACGATCAGCCTGACAGCCACCGACTGCACCCGGCCCGCTGAAAGAGCGGGTTTTATTTTCTTCCAGAGAATAGGCGAGAGCTCAAAACCGACCAGACGATCCAGCACACGCCGTGCCTGCTGGGCATCAACAAGGTTCATATCGATACCGCGGGGATGCTCGATGGCACCGGTGATCGCCACCCGCGTGATCTCGTGGAAAACAATGCGCCTGATCTTGTCTTTGTTGAGCTTTAGCGTTTCGATGAGGTGCCATGAAATGGCCTCACCCTCACGGTCCTCATCGGATGCCAGCCATACCAGTTCAGCCTCATTGGCCAGCTTCTTCAGCTCTTTTATGACTTTTATCTTATCCGGAGTGACTTCGTAATGTGGAAGGAACCCATTGTTAATATCAACGCTCAGGTTTTTCTTTGACAAATCTCTGATATGACCGAAACTCGACTTCACAGTAAAATCTTTTCCCAGAAAACCTTCAATCGTTTTAGCTTTTGCTGGAGACTCAACAATGACAAGGTTTTTAACCATTATAACCGATGTTAAAGTGAATGGCCGGTTTTTTTAAAACGGCACAAAATTATAATATTATCTTAATGTATATCCAGAAAATTGCTTTTTGTGACCCTTGCAAGGGAAGAAAAAAATCAGTTTTAATTAATTTTGCCTCCGCTTTTTTATCTGCTGCTCAAATAAAGACAACATAAACATAAAAAAGAGCCAATTGTCAGGAAAGAAAAAAATATACATCGAGACTTACGGCTGCCAGATGAATTTCTCCGACAGTGAAATCATTGCTTCAATAATGAAGGATGGCGGTTGTGAAACGGTGACCGACGCCACCTCAGCCGATGTTGTTTTTATCAATACCTGTTCGGTCCGTGACCATGCCGAACAACGTGTTAAGAGAAGGATCAAGGAGTTACAGTCCATGAAAAAGAAAAATCCTTCCCTGATCATCGGCATTGTGGGATGCATGGCGGAACGAATGAAGGAGCAGTTGTTCGGTGAGGCCTACCAGGCTGACATGATCGTGGGTCCCGATGCTTATCGCAGCTTACCGCAACTCCTGGCCGCTGCCGTCAGTGGACAAAAAGCCATCAATACCGTTCTTTCGGAGGAGGAGACCTATGCCGATATCCGCCCTGTCCGTCTTAATGACAGCAAAGTCACGGCTTTTATCTCCATCATGCGGGGTTGCCGGAACCATTGTGCCTATTGTGTGGTTCCCATGACCCGGGGCCGGGAGAGGAGCCGCTCACCACATTCCATCATTGATGAAGCCAAAGAGCTGTTTGACACAGGTTTCAGGGAAGTCATCCTTCTGGGACAGAATGTTAATTCATATTGCTGGGAAAATGACGGTCTGACCATCGATTTTCCTCATTTGCTGGGACAAGTCGCAGAGATCAATCCGAGGCTGCGTGTCAGATTCACCACTTCCCATCCCAAAGATCTTTCGGACCAGTTGTTGCAGACCATGGCCGCCTATCCGAACATATGCAGGTCCATTCATCTGCCTGTGCAATCGGGCAATAACAGAATCCTTCGGCTCATGAACAGAAACTACACCCGTGAATGGTACCTGGACCGCATTGAAGCCATCCGCCACTATTTGCCCGGCTGTGGCATCTCAACCGACATAATTGCCGGATTCAGCACCGAAACGGAAGAGGAGCATAACGACACGTTATCACTGATGGAGAGGATAGGTTACGATTTTGCTTATATGTTTATATATTCCGAACGACCGGATACCCTGGCAGCCAAAAAATTGACGGATGATGTCCCTGGACAGGTTAAAAGCCGGCGGCTGAACGAGATCATCCGTCTCCAGCAGAAGCTCTCTTACAGAAGCAACTTCCATGATGTGGGTAAAACCTTTGAAGTTTTGGTGGAAGGTCATTCCAGGAAATCCACCGCCAGCATGATGGGTCGCACCAGCCATAACAAAGTAGTTATTTTTCCCGCGACACACTTCAAACCCGGCCAGTACGCCGAAGTCCGGATCACGTCATGTACCACCGCCACCTTGATCGGTGAAGCCGTCACCTCCCGCTAAAGTCTTTATTTGATCCTTAGTTATCGAAATGATGATCAAAAATTTCTATTTTTGCACTCTTTACAAAAGGTATGTGCCGGAATAATATGCTCAAACGGACGTGAAAGATAAAATGGCCGAACAAGATTTACGACTGGTTACAGGATTACCATACCTAATCTCCAGGTCAGAAAAAGAAAAATTACTTAAACAGCGTGCCAGGGTGATATGGCTGACCGGTTTGTCAGGCTCCGGGAAAACCACCATAGGTACGGCATTGGAAAAAGAACTGTTTCAGCGTCATTATCTGACCGAGATGCTGGATGGGGATAAAATACGTGCAGGAATAAATAATAACCTTCGTTTTTCGGTTGAGGACAGAAATGAAAATATCAGGCGCATCGCCGAGATATCCAGATTATTTCTTGATTCCGGTATCGTGGTTATTTCCTGTTTTATTTCCCCAACATACCAAATGCGGGCCATGGCAAGAGAAATCATAGGTCCGGATGATTTTATCGAAGTTTATGTCAATTCACCGCTGGAAGTATGTGAAAAAAGGGATGTCAAAGGTCTATACACTAAGGCAAGGGCAGGTGAGATAAAAGATTTTACCGGCATCGATTCACCCTTTGATGAACCTGTGACCCCTGATGTTGAAATAAGAACCGATCAGCTGTCCATCAGGGAATCGGTAAAAAAATTGCTGACATTCGTCCTACCCAGGATTGAATTTAAGATTGGCGGGTAGATGAAGGAACATCGTCTTACACATCTAAAGGAACTTGAATCGGAGTCGATTTACGTCATCAGGGAGGTTGCAGCCCAGTTTGAACGGCCCTGTTTGCTGTTTTCGGGAGGCAAAGACTCCATTGTTCTGGTGCACCTGTCACGGAAAGCCTTCTGGCCTTCACGCTTACCTTTTCCCTTACTGCATATTGACACAGGTCATAACTTCGATGAAACCATCGTCTTCCGCGATAACATGGTGAAAAAAATCAATGCCGAGCTGGTCGTGGGCTATGTCCAGGATTCCATCGATAAAGGACGCGTGGTGGAAGAAACAGGTTACAACGCCAGTCGCAATGTCCTTCAAACGGTCACACTTCTGGATGTGTTGAACGAATATAAATTCGATGCCGCTATCGGAGGTGGACGCCGTGATGAAGAGAAAGCCAGAGCCAAGGAACGTTTCTTCTCGCATCGCGATGAGTTTGGACAATGGGATCCCAAAAACCAGCGACCCGAATTATGGAATATATTCAACGGGCGCAAACATATGGGTGAACATTTCAGGGTATTTCCCATCAGTAACTGGACTGAAATGGACGTGTGGCAGTACATCTACATGGAAAATATCGACTTACCCAATATCTATTATACCCATGAAAGGAAGGTTTTTTTCAGGGACGGTGTATGCCTGGCCTGGGCACCTTTCATGAAACTCAAACAAGATGAGCGGGTGGAAACGCGACGGGTAAGGTGCCGGACTGTCGGTGACATCACCTGCACCGGACTGACTCTTTCCAATGCTGACACCCTGGAGGATATCATCCAGGAAATAGCGGCTACCAGGATCACGGAAAGAGGAAGCCGGTATGATGACATGCGGTCGGAAGCCGCCATGGAAGACCGCAAACGTGAAGGTTACTTTTAGTTACCTTCACTGTTGCAATGTAACTTATGATGGCAGAAAAGACATTCTCACATAGGGCCTATCTCGATATGGAACTCTTGCGTTTCACTACCGCCGGCAGCGTGGACGACGGTAAGAGCACCCTGATCGGGCGCCTTTTGTACGACAGCAAGTCGATATTTGAGGACCAGCTTGAAGCCGTCAGACGCGCCAGCATGCGCCGCGGCAATGAACAGGTGAACCTTGCCCTGCTCACCGACGGTCTCCGCGCCGAAAGGGAACAAGGCATCACCATTGATGTGGCCTACCGCTATTTTGCCACTCCCAAAAGAAAGTTTATCATCGCCGACACGCCCGGACATGTGCAATATACCAGGAACATGGTGACCGGCGCTTCCACCGCCAATGCGGCCATCATCCTTATTGATGCCCGCAACGGCGTCACCGAACAAACACACCGCCACGCTTATATCGCTTCCCTCCTGCAAATACCACACATCATCGTTTGTGTCAATAAAATGGACCTCGTTAATTACAATGAAGAAGTATTCAAGGCCATCAGATTACATTTTATCGACTTTGCCTCCAGGATCGACATCGACGATATCCGCTTTGTACCCATTAGCGCCTTATATGGCGACAATGTGGTGGAATCCTCACGGAACATGAACTGGTATCACGGAGGTACGCTGATGCAGGTGCTTGAAAACCTCCATATTGCCAGTGATAAAAATTTTAACGATCCGCGCTTTCCGGTTCAGTATGTTATCCGGCCTGTTTCCGCCAAATATCCTGATTACCGAGGTTATGGAGGCAGGGTGGCAGGAGGTGTCTTTTCCAAAGGCGACAGGATAAGGATCCTTCCGGAACATTTTGTGACAAAAATCAAATCCATCGACACCTTTGACGGTGAACTCGGGGAAGCATTTCCTCCGATGTCAGTAACCATCACCCTTGAAGATGACATTGATATCAGCCGGGGCGATATGTTCGTGGGGGAAAATAACATACCTCAGATCACACAGGACATCGATGTCATGATGTGCTGGATGAGCCATACCCCCATGAAATTCAACGGCCGATATGTTCTCAGGCACACCACCAGGGAAGTGAAATGCCTGATCAAAGAAGTACATTATAAAATTGATGTGAACAACCTTGAAAAAGTAGAAGCTAATAAGCATATAGTCCTCAATGAAATAGCCAGAGTGTCACTTAGGACGACAAAGCCTTTGTTCATCGATCCCTATCGCAAAAACCGTAAAACAGGCGCGCTCATCCTGATTGACGAGGCGACAAACAATACGGTCGGAGTCGGCATGGTGATATAATAGTAAATCACAGTATAAATTCAATAAATAAACAATTATGAAAAAAATAGCGTTTTTTATCACGGGTTACATTTTTCTGACGTTTCCCGGAATTCAAAATCATCTGTCAGCCTGCACGAATTTCATTGTTACTAAAGGGGCTTCGGTTGATGGTTCAGTTATGATTAGCGACATGGCTGATTCACACGTCCTGTTCGGTGAGCTGTACTATTGGCCGGCTGCCGATTATGATGAGGGGGCCATGCTCGATGTTTATGAATGGGATACAGGTAATTATCTGGGTAAAATAAAGCAGATACGTCATACTTACAATGTCGTCGGTAACATGAATGAGCACCAGGTTGCTCTTGGTGAGACTACATTTGGCGGGCGCGAGGAATTACTCTCACAACCCGGTGCTATCATGGATTATGGCAGCCTAATGTTCATCGCATTGCAACGGTCCAAAACGGCTCGTGAAGCCATCAGGACCATGACGGAACTGGTGGCCGAATACGGTTATGCCAGCGAAGGGGAATCGATGTCGGTGTCGGATGCCAATGAAGTATGGATATTCGAAATCATCGGGAAAGGAAAAGATCAAAAAGGAGCCGTGTGGGTGGCCCGCCGTATCCCCGACGGATACATCTGCGCTCATGCCAACCAGCCACGGATTACCCAGTTTCCTCTGGCCGATGGCGTTAAATCTATCACTTTCAATGACATTGATAAAATATCAAATCCATCAGTAGAGTGTGTTTACTCTCCTGATGTTATTTCTTTCGCCAGGGAAAAGGGATGGTTCAAAGGACAAGATAAAGACTTCAGTTTCTCCGACACCTATTTACCTCTAAACTTTGAACAAGCCCGTTTTTGTGAGATACGTGTATGGTCGATGTTCAAAGAAGTGAACAAGGATATGTATCGCTATTTTGATTATGCAAAAGGTTATGTGACTTTTGATTCTGTGACGGGTTATGCAAACAACCGCATACCTTTATGGATCAAGCCCGACCGTAAAATTTCAGTTAAAGACATGATGCATTTCATGAGGGATCATCTGGAAGGCACCGAACTGGATATGACAAAAGATGTCGGTGCAGGCCCTTACGGATGCCCTTACCGTTGGCGCCCTCTCACCTGGCAGGTCGATTCGGTCACTTACTTTAATGAACGTGCCACCTCCACCCAACAAACCGGCTTCTCTTTTATCACACAGTCAAGGTCATGGTTACCTGATCCCATCGGAGGAATACTCTGGTTCAGCGTCGATGATGCGGCCAGCACCGTGTATGTGCCTATGTACTGCGGTATCACCAGCGTCCCTCACAGCTATGCCAAAGGTAATGGCTCGATGATGCAATTTACGACAGACGCCGCTTTCTGGGTGTTCAATCAGGTGTCAAACTTTGCCTATACACGCTATAACGTCATTCATCCTGAAATCGATTCGCTGCAATCCATTCTCGAAAGCCGCTATATCGACTATACAAAAGGTATTGATAAAGCTGCTGTTGACATGTATGCCATCGATCCACGGCTGGCCATCGACCTGATCACAACCTTCTCCGACAATGTCGGCAACTCAACGGTCGAAACATGGAGGAACTTCTATGGCTATCTCTTCACTAAGTACATGGATGGCAACATCAAATGGAAAAACGACGGTAAGCTGAATCCCTTTCTGGAACAGCCCGGTTACGGTGAAGACTGGTACAGGCTCATCGTTAAAGAGACAGGCGACCATTTTAAAGAAATTAAACTGCCACCGCACTGAGATTTTTATCGCCGGTGTAATATGTCCCTCCTGCTTTTTTCAGGTTTAAACTAAATGGAAGAAGCAGGAGGGACATTTTTTTATCGGACCTGAACTTGAAATATGACCATTTAACTGTTATATTTGTCTATTCATTACCGGACACAATAAAATGAATACGAAACTGTTTTATTACAAACTACATAAAAAAATGCCCAATGAATGATTCTGAGCTCAACTTTGAAACCACGGGAAAAAATAAGGGGAAGAAATCCAGATCTGGCCTTTATATCATCATTATCCTGGCCGCCATCATCATTGCCCTGGGGTGGCTTTTCTTTTCCTCCAGAAGTAAAGTGCACACACTGACCAGAGAAAAGGAAAGTATCCGTATGGAATTGCAGGGTGAACTGGATTCACTGATGAAGGAACACGAAAAAGTCAAACAGGAATACGGCGATCTGGTTGATACCCTGGCACTGAAAGATAGCGTCATCACAGCCAATGCCATTGAAATTAAAAAGCTTCTCAACACCCAGTGGGAATACTATAAGGTGAAGAAAAAACTTGACCAGCTGCGGGTGATCACGCAGGGATATCTGAAGCAGATCGACTCACTTTATCAGGTGAACCAGGCCTTACAGGAAGAAAATATATCGATCAGGCGCGATTTGCAGGCCGAACAGAAAAAAAGCACCGAGCTGGCCAAAGATAAGGAGACCCTGACACAGAAAATTTCCGAGGCAGCTGTTTTATATGCTTATAACGTGACGGTTGATGGGATAAGATTGAAAGGGGGAAACGTGGAAAAAATAACCGCCAAGGCAAGCAGGATCGATAAAATAAAAATATGTTTCACCCTGGGTGAAAATAAATTGCTCGCTCCCGGCACTAAGGATGTTTATATTCGTATTGCACAACCCGATAACATGATCCTCGTTAAAGGAAGGGGTGAGGAATATTCATTTATTTATAAAGGTGAACGGTTACAATATTCCATCCTGGAACAGGTTGATTATGCCAACCAGGCTGTGAATGTTTGTTCCTATTGGACTAAAAATCAAAAGGAGGAGCTGATGAAAGGTCAATATGTTGTCACGTTATTTTCTGACGACGAAGAAATTGGCCAGACCACCTTCACGATCGAGTGATGATGTGAAAAAAATTCCACCCACACCACCCACAAACCAAAAATCACGGCATAGAAAAGAACCTTGAAAAGGATGTCGTGGCCTGCATGCCAAAGGTGGGGACGGCACAAAATGATCAAGGACAGACCAACCATCCTCACAATATTGACAAAATGTACAATGACGACTCCGACGGGGATATAAAGACATTTCATGGTGAGGGACCCTTTCCAGACCAGCATTAATAATCCAAATTGGGCATATTGCTTTAATCCCGAGCATCCGTCAAATATTTCCAGGCTCCCGTGATGGCAGAAAAAAATGATATGACCATGTGACGTGACTCGGTCACCCATCCACCATCGCAGAATATGAAAAGTCTGTGAACAGATATCCCTCACCAGAACAGCCGATAACGATTGTATGGCAGATCGCAGCGGAACATAGTCCAGGTGATATTCCCAGAATCTCCAGAGGATATGAATGGCCACGGTGATCACCATGAATGTAACGACATCCGTCACATTGAACAAAAGTCTTTTTAAGGCACCATGAAAGTTCAACGGGAATAAGACATTTAAACGGCACACCTTATTGCTCAAAATCATTCTTTTTACCGGTTGTCCTCATCATCTTCCTGATGCCGTAACCTGCGCCCAGTATCAGGAAAACAAGCAGTCCGCTTCCGATGGGAGCGCTGCCATTTAACGGATCGCCGCCAACGGCCGTGCTGTCACCGTTGGCTCCGGGTCTCGGCTGTGCATATGAAAAGCCATGTGCCATGCACATCATAAAAGCGACAAGCATCAACACGATGCCTCTTTGTATCATTTTTTTCATCATCATTTTATTTGTGAAACTCAAATTTTAAGAACGTAGTGAATTAAAATTTATAAGTTGAACAATCCCGCCGGAGGCGGAGGGTATAATACCCCGTCCCTTGGGGCGGAAATTGGGTCTAGGGCACCGCTGAAGCGGCATTTCGCAGGCTCAACTTGCCCTGGGGTACATACCCGTGATTTAATAAGTCACCTGGTCGACAACTATTTTTTGTGTGTATATGGAACGGTCTGCGACCACTCGGATAATATATACCCCAGGGGACATCACCGGTCGCAACGGAAGAGACTCCCTGTTGACGGATGAACGCCTCAGAATGGTCCTTCCGGCCGGATCACTGACCGTTACCTCTCTGATCAGCTGCGGATAAAGAGTGATGAAATGCAGATACCCACGGGCGTAATAAATTTGAATGGGATGGTCAGCAGGTTCTTCAATGACCGACGCCGGAAGGAAATGTATCATAAACCGGTTCTCGGGTTCCCCCGTTTGATAATCAAATTCATAGGTTGACTGGAGCCGGCAGTCAATGGTCACATTTTCCCGCAGGTCTTCAAGAGCTATGGATATTTCAGGGTCAAAACTTTCCACTCCTCCCACCTGAATAACATACCTCCCGGAGAGATCACATTTAAATCCCACCGGTATCAATCCGTTATCTTCAACAGATGGTAAAGTGTTAATGGACATCATGACATCGTCATCACCACGTGACCAGATCTGCGGCACACCCGTGTTACCGTACAATTTGAAAGCATCAAAACCACTGTCGAAAGAAGAAGTTGATGAAGGTTTGAACCGGATGGTTGTCTGATCCTTGTTTATATTATCCATGGCTGTCAGGCGTAAAACATTGGAATCATTATTCTTGTAATAGCCATGCTCGCTGTGCAAGCGGACATCGTTTTTCATTGACAGGCTGCCGGTGATGCCTGTCTGGCTCACCCTCACGAAGAATCCCTGCATGGGAGGTATAATGGAGTCGGTGGTTTCAGGATTATTACCTATGCCGTCGATATAAGAAGAATAGCCCTGAAGATCTGAATTCCAGAAATAGACGGCATCATCGATGTTGGTCTTCACTGTTTCCGGATGATCCCAGTTGATGCATGACGGATAAGGATTGCCGATGAGATGATAGCCGGCATAATCGGGATTGTACTGTGGGATACCGGGAGGTGTATAGGTCAGTCCGTCGATCGACTGTGAGCCCGCATTCAGTGGTCCGGAAAAACTCACTATGGTATCTCCTTCCTCAAGCCACAGCGAATAACCGTTCATGACAGCCAGGCTGTCGGAGGCTGTCAGGTTTTCCCAAAGCTGCGCCGGTTCATTATACGATCTGACATAGGCGCTCGCCGGGAAAACATCGCCCGCTTCTATACCGTGCACAGGAGAGGAAACGTAATGGTACACGGCATTATCCGGATCACGTGAGGTGCCTCCGGTGATGTATTGCTGCACAACCGTATTACCTTCCACGGAAACCTGAGCTGTGTTGTTCTCAAGTACCAGCGAGGCTGTAACGTTTTCATCTGCTTGTATCGCCATGTCACCCGTAACCGTCAGCATCATGCCGGCTTTGACGGTCAGCCGTGCCCCGGGATCCAGACTCATATCATGGCAGGAAAATATATTATCCACCACCAGCATGGCATTGACCTGTGCCGGCAGCGACACATCGGTTGCAGGGCCCGCCGACAGCTGGGAAAACCAGTTGGAGGGTACGGCCCAGTTGTTTTCCTGGCCGGGATACCCTCCCATCCAAACGGCGGTACCGGGAGGGGTGCTGTTGGCAACCCCCGGGCTGCCACCGTCGGAATAACTGGCTCTCCAGTTACATGACAATGAATTGTCATCAGCCGGATTCTTCAACTCCAGCGAAGGGCCATAACCATCAGGGGCGCTATTACCCCAGTCAGGTCCGTTGCCGTAAGTGACCACATCGACCTGGTGATCCATGGGGTCAAGCAGTTCCACCGTCTCACCGTTGTTGGCCAGCGTGCCGCTGTCCCACTGAAACACCTGATAACCCTGACCGGAATAGAGATCAGCCTGCCCCGCGATAACGATATATTCGCCGGAGGCTATCATGCTTCCGGCAGGAAACACAAAGTTCACACCCTGGCCGAATGAGTAACCTTCGAGTTCGAAGATGCCGGAATCATGATTGAAAAGCTCAATGAATTCGGAGGTGTCATTTCCTGTTTCCGGTCCGTTGTAATAAATTTCATTGATAACGATATCAGGCAGGGTGACCACCTCAACCACAGCACTTGTATCGGAAGCCAACCCATCACCGGTGATCACCACTGCCGAAATCGTTAAGCCGTTCTCAGCCACATCATAGGAAATGCCGTAGAAAGTGACGGCGGAGGAACCTTCAGGTACCGTGTCGGTGAGATTCCCGTTTAAAGTTCCCGTTCCCGTCATCTTTTGCAGCATGACGACAGTGTTTTGTGATACGGGACGAGCCTGGCCTGTAGAATCTTCCGAGTGAATGACAATGTCAAAGGGAAGATTCACCACAGGCGGATAACCATTGTTTATCGATATGAACCTGAGCCTGTCGGGTGTCATGGCTCCCATGCCGCTGATCACATAACCCGCCGTCGATAATGTTTGCCTGACCGAATTTGATCCGTCCCAGCTGCCATAGGCGTTGATTGCGTTGAGGAGCTCATCGCGGCTACCCGTGGTATCCACCCGGTTATACATCAGGTTGTCCGTTTCATTCAGAGCTACACAGGTATAACCATCTGACAGGCCGGACGGCAACGCCGACGTATTGGCATTGGTGGCATCGTCCTGCCAGAGATGCTCACCTTCATCATTCACGGCGGCGATGAACTGAGGGTTATCCTCATCACCCTGATAAACCAGGATCTGATCACCGTCGCTGGCCAGTGACATGGCGGTCGGTACGATGATGATCTCGGTGCCGGCAAGGTAATCCTGCTCCGCCGTCCAGATATAAATACCCTCACCGGTGCGGAAGGTGTTATCGGCTTTCCAGCCGTTGTCAGTGAAACGAATCTCCGTTCCGGATTCGACAGCCACCATAAAGACGATCGATAATTCATCCGGATTATCCATGTTAAAACCCGTGATGGCTAAGTCGCCGGCCTGTAGCACCGTCTGACCGTTCACGTGATGTGCCATGAAAATACCTCCTAAGAGTAAGCACATGACCACCGTCATCATCCTCTTCATAATCCACATTTTTTAATTAAACCCATGAAACAGAACCTGACTAAGTTGTATGGTAAGCTCTCAGGGGAAAAATACTCAACCAACGCCTCAATCTCATAGGTTAATCAAAATGAGCCCTCTTTTGTGACCCTCGGGAGGGGTTTTTTTTAAAAAAATTTTGGGAGAGGCTTGCAGGGCAGGTGGCTGTTACTTGCGTCCGAAATCGGCAGGGTTTTCACCCCATGCCATGGTCTCCCATTTGAGGACCGTATTTGGATAGCTGTTGCCCCGAAGCCATTTCAGGGCTCTTTCCACCAGAAGGAACAGCACTTCATTTTGCAGGGTGCGGGGGAGTTTGGTTCTGACCTCTTTCGTTTTCACCCATTTGATGGCCGTGGCCGAGTCGGAATACACCGGTAGCGCTTGACCTTGTTCTTTGAGCATGGCCAGGGCATGGACAATGGCAAGAAATTCACCGATGTTGACCGTTCCCTGTTCATAGGGTCCTTCCCTGAACAGCTCTCTGCCGGTAGTTGTGATGACGCCTCTGTACTCCAGCACCCCCGGGTTGCCGCTGCAGGCGGCATCCACGGCCACGCTGTCGCGAACAGGTCGTCCTATGGCTTTCAGTTGCTCCGGATCCGGAACACTCTTGTCAAAGTCAACGCCCAGGTAGTCCTGGCTGTCACCCCTGAAAGCCTCCTCAGCCAGTTCTTGTGTCGGAAACGACTTGTACACGGCCCCGGTGAAGCCCAGGACCTGCCGGCTGCAGGCGCCCCAACTGTCGAAAACACCTGTCTTTCTGCCCTTCCAGACCACGTAATACCTTTGCTTGGCCATCCTTTCAACCTTTGATCTTACAAAGCTACAATTTAGAGATTAATGTAAAGGGCACCGTCTTCCCTGATGTGGTCAAATTTTATAATTTTGTATGAACAGGTTATTTGATATGACTTTCCAGCGTATCATCACACTCTACGCGGCTCTTGCTGCCATAGCACTGCTGCTGACATGCTGCCACCGGCGCCCCGTGGAGTTCACTCATCAATTCCCTGGCAAAACCTGGGATCGATTTCAAAAACTGAATTTTGAATTCCCTGTCACGGATATAAAACATCCCTATGACATCCTTCTTAAAATAACGTATGATTCCACTTACCCCTTCAGGAATTTTTACATCAATGTTATCCTTGACATGCCTTCGGGTGAGGAAAGAATAAATGAATATGATCATGGCATGGTCAATGACGACGGTTCCCCGGTGGGCCGGCCGGAAGATGATGCCATGACGACGACCTTCCCCCTGTGGCGTGATCTGAAATTTTCTGAAGAAGGTATATGTAAACTCGAAATTGAAGATCTGATACCCAGACCGGAGATCACGGGGATCAGGTCACTTCATCTTATCATTATGCGGAAAAGAAAATGAATGGAACGACTGTTATACTTCGCGGCCGAAAATTCTGAGCACCTTCGTCCTGTCGCTGATCAGCTGATCCCTCAGCCCGTTGATATTGTTGAATTTGATTTCGTCCCTGATTCGTTCCACCCAGTATATGGTCAGCTCATCGCCATAAATCTCGTGATGGAAATCGAAGATGTGCACCTCAATGGCCAGGTTATGCCCGTCGAAAGTAGGGCGTGTCCCGATGCTTCCCATCCCGAAAAATTCACGTTCTCTCCATCTGACCCTGCAGGCGTACACGCCGTCACCTGCTACGATCTGCCTTTTATCCTCCATCATGATGTTTGCCGTGGGAAATCCCATGCGGCTGCCCAGTTTCACCCCATCGATGACCCGGCCCGTGAGGGAGTATTCATGACCCAACATCTTGTTGGCCAGCGTCACATTACCTTCCAGGAGCGCCTTGCGAATTTTCGTTGAGCTCACGGCCACACCGTCGATCACCTGCGGCGGCACCTCCTCCACCTGAAAGCAGTACTTGTCACCTAAGGCTTCCAGGCTCCTGAAATCACCCTCGCGTCCCCTGCCGAAATGATGATTGTATCCCACGACCACCATGCCCGCATGAATCCTGTTCACCAGGAATTGTTCGATGAATTCACCTGAGGTCAGCCGTGAAAGTTCGGCCGTGAACGGTAAAATGATCAGATGATCGATGCCGTTTTTTTCAAGCAGTTCTTTTTTCAGGCGGGAAGAATTGATCAGTTTCATGTCTGCGCTGTCGGAATAAATGACCCGCCGTGGGTGCGGATCGAAAGTGACGATCACCGTTTCACCTCCCTTCGCTTCAGCCACCTC
Source organism: uncultured Lentimicrobiaceae bacterium (assembly GCA_964628285.1). Classification (GTDB taxonomy): domain Bacteria; phylum Bacteroidota; class Bacteroidia; order Bacteroidales; family JAGONC01; genus JAPLDP01. Next base: position 12,328 of record CAZVNP010000006.1, on the reverse strand, counting down.
TTTCATTCTGCGGATGATCATCTGATGACCCAGGTGCACACCGTCGAAGGTGCCGACACTGGCAACCGCGAATTTCACGCCTTCAAACTCTTCAATGGCCTGATAAATTCTCACAGGATTGGTATTGGGAACGCAAAAATATAATTTTTAAATGCAATATCATTGATTCACGACAAAATAAGAAAGATGAAATCCGTGGAATGAATTCCCAAACGCATTGGCAGAGGGTCACATTTTACCATAAAAAATGATTAATGAATAAAATCTCATCACTATGAAACCGGTCCTGTACTGTCTAATTCCATTATTGCTGCTGCTGGTGCTGACCCGGGCCGTGCAAGGTCAGATGAACGACGACTTCACCGACGGTGATTTCACGTCATCCCCGCCATGGTCAGGCGATACGGATTCGTTTATCGTCAACGGTGATCTTCAGTTGCAGCTCAACGCAGCCGGTTCCGGGGAATGCTTTCTTTCGGTACCCTGTTTGTCACAGGAGACCATGGAATGGGATCTGTGGGTCAGGCTGTCGTTCAGTCCTTCCTCAAACAATTATTCAAGGATCTATCTTGCGGCCGATCAGCCGCACCTCACGGGTAACCTGAACGGCTATTTCCTTCAGCTGGGCGAAGCGGGCCCGGACGATGCCATAAGGCTTTGCAGGCAGTCGGGCAACGATGTCACCACCCTGTGTTCCGGCACGGCAGGATTAATAGCGGAAGCCTTTGCCATGGATATCAAAGTCGTTAAAACTGACAATGAAGTATGGAAAGTATACTCTAAATCCGATACGGCGTGGGAATTCACTCCGGAAGGCGAAGGCTCCGCCCCCGACACGGTGACATATGCCTACTTCGGTGTTCTGTGCAAATTCACAGGTAGCAACAGCTGCAAGTTCTATTTTGATGACTTTTATGCGGGTTCTCAGGTCATTGACACGTTGCCTCCCGTGGTAAATGAAATCCACACCCTGTCGTGCCGGCAACTGAGCCTTCTCTTCTCCGAACCTGTCAGGGAAAGCGAATGTGAAGATTCTGCTCATTATATGGTTACAGGAAATATCGGTCATCCTGTTATGGCCGAAAGGGATGAATCCGATCCGAGAGGTGTAAGCCTTACGTTTGCTAACGATTTTATGCAGGATACGGTTTATACCCTCAATGTATCGGATGTCTGCGATTGGGAAGGCAATGTCATGTATCCGTGCGCTCTTCCCTTTTCCTGGCACAGGATCGAAACTTATGACGTCGTGATCAACGAGATCATGGCTGACCCCTCGCCCACTGTCGGATTACCTGATGCAGAATATATCGAATTACTGAACAGAAGTCGTGTGGCGCTGAATCTTGAGGGATGGGTGCTGGATTATGGTACATCACGGTCCGTGTTGCCGGATGTCACCGTCGAGTCAGGAGGTTTTCTGCTGATCACACAAGGAAACGACCTTGCAGCGTTTGGGCCCGTCATCGGGTTGTTCACATCGAACTCATCGTTGAACAATGAAAGTTCCACCGTTACCCTGAAGGATCCGGAAGGTCATGTGATACACTCCGTTTCCTATTCCACCGAGTGGTACAATGAACCTTATAAAAATGAAGGGGGATGGTCGCTGGAACAAATTGACCCCGGCAATCCCTGCGGTGAGGGATCCAACTGGGACGGTTCGGTCGATATCTCAGGGGGCACCCCCGGACGTGTCAATTCAATCGACGGTATCAACCCCGATACGACGCGGCCACGCCTACACAGCATGGCCCCTGACAGCCCCTGGCATGTCATGGTCACTTTCACCGAGAAAATGGACAGCCTTCCCCTGTCCGATCCCCTGAATTATTTCATTGACAATGGCATCGGCTATCCTGCGCAAGCGCACCCTTTATCGCCGAGTTACCGGGCGGTATGGCTTGATCTCTCAACAAGCCTTAGCGACCAAAGCACCTATCACATGCAGCTCAGTGGGGCTTTGTGCGATTGCTCCGGCAATGTTGTTCTGATGACCGGTGATTCGTCAGAATTGGCCCTGGCGGTGACAGCCGGTCTCATGGATATGGTGATCAACGAGATCCTGACCGATCCGGAGCCCGGGGGATCGGAATTCGTGGAGATATACAACCGGTCAGCCTACGTTTTCGATATGAAGGATTATATTCTAGCCTCTTTCGATACGATCGCCGCCGCCGTCACCTCGGTTAAATCCATTACCGGCCAGGGATATCTGATTTTCCCGGGTGATTACCTTGTTCTTACGACCCGTCCGGAGGATATCATCTCGAGATACGTCACCCCCAACCGGGATGGATTTATTGAGATGGCTTCCTTCCCCCCATACAACGTCGATAAAGGTATCGTCGTGCTGGCCAGAAAAAATGACGGGAGTATCATTGACAAGCTGACCTACTATCCTGAATTGCATTTTGCTTTGCTGAATTCAACGAAAGGTGTCAGTCTTGAACGGATACATTACGACAGGCCGACCGGAGACCCTACTAACTGGCACTCGGCATCACGGGATGCAGGTTATGCCACGCCCGGATATAAGAATTCACAGTTCAGCGAATTTCCCTCACAGGACGATCGCCTCACCCTCGCACCACAGATATTTTCGCCCGATAATGACGGGCAACACGATGTTCTGGACATAATGTACGAAGGAAAGCAGCCCGGTGAAGTCGTTACCATCACGGTCTTTGACGCTTACGGTTATATTGTCAGGCACCTGGTCAACAATTTTCTAACAGGCAACGAAGCCACTTTTTCCTGGGACGGCCGCGATGATAACGGTAACCTGCCGCAGAACGGGATGTATGTCATCCTTCTCGAATCCTTTAATCTCAGGGGAACGGTAAAAAGATATAAAAAGGTGTGTGTGCTGGCCCGACGGTTTTGAGCTGATCCTGACGGCATTTACTGCCTGTGATGACGGCCAAAGCAATATCCCAGCGAACACTGGAGATAAATGTTGCGCACCGTGTTGTCGATCAGATCATAATCCGATCTGAAAATGGACCGCAAGCCAAAGCTCAGCCCCACGTCTGCATTCAGTCCGCCATAAGTCTGATAGTTTGTGCCGAAGAGAAAGCTGTAATCCCATTTGTTGATCTTGTCACTCGTGTCGAAGGGCTCATTGGAAACATGAGAATAATTCAGGCCTATATCGATATCGGCTGTGCCTGAATTTCCTCCTTTCAGCAGGTAGGAGATCTGTGGTCCAAACATCAGGTTGAACCGTTTGCCCAGATGGTACCTGGCCTGAAAGGGAAAATCGATGTAACGGTTATCAAATTTTCCTCTCACGATACCTGAATAAAATGTCGGGATAGGTATGGTATCCCCCACGACGATCTGTTCATATATGGTATCGCCATCAACGGGTGTTGTATAGGTCCCTCCCTTAACCGAATAAATGGCTTCACCCTGGAAGTCGAATTTATCATTCACCCGCAGGCGCAGAAAAAAACCAATGCGCGGTCCGATGCCGATGGCACCTTTTGCCCCCTTCTCAGGCTTGGAATAGGGTGTTCCCATGTTGATGCCGGCACGTATGCCCAACAGCATGTTCTGGTCGTTTTGAGAAAAGGCCACCAGTGACGAGATGATCAGAACGAGGATAATGATCCTGGCGTTAATCCTCATGTCTCAGGGTATTAGGTCAGTTCAATTACCTGTTTTAAGAAATGTACCGCTGTTCAACTGCGTTGTTTTGTTGCTTAAAAGATAATAATAGGTGCCGGGAGTGAAGCCTGCCAGGTTAAATAAAACATCCTGCCCGGAAAAACGTTTTGAAGCCAGTAACTGGCCCTGGCCATTGAATATCTGTATGACAGCATCCTTCATCTCCTCGCGTATGTCGAACCGTATAAGGTCAGTTGCCGGGCTGGAATAATATTTTACACCTACCTCAGGCATAAGAATCTGGTTAAAACCGCTCGAGTATTCAAGGGTTATTTCATCCACATAGAGTGTACTCCCCGGCTGACCGAGAAAAAGGTCGCCGGAAGCACTGGGCGCATAGACAATGGATACCGTATCAGGGACGGCATCTGAATAATATTTGAAGGGGATATCCAGATGATAATATTGCGTATAGGTGATGGTGTCGGTATACCAGGCCACACTGATGGTGTCGCGGGCCATCTTCTGAGGATTCCATTTTAGCAGCATGCACCATATATCGCAAGAGTCATGTTCCACAGGAAAGTATTTGATCCATGTCTTAAAATGGATGGGGCGTCCCGTGAACGGCACTCCCATCTTCAGGTTATCAGGAGGAGGGGCGTAAATATCAAATCTACCGGTGGCCAGGGTTCCTGTCACAAGCAAACCGTTTTCGGTCATATCTGTAACAATCTTGGCGGCCCAGGATCCGCTATAGGCATCTGAAGTTTTAAAAGTGGTGGGCATGAAATAAGTAGGATTCAGAAGGACAGCCCTGTTGGCCGTCACCCACACGCCTCCGGCTACCGAATCATATGAACCTGTCAGGGTATCATGATATACCCATGGCACCGACACCCAATCTTCAAGGTTCATGTTGGGAAGCGTGGTTTGACCAAAGGCCTGACAGAAAGCTAAGAATGTAAAAATAAGAGGAAGTAGATACTTTCTCATTACAAGCGATTTAGGTTAAACATAACCGACTATAAAATTAGGGAAAGATTTACAAGTTTTGCAAAAAAAATTCAAATTTTCATGCGAAAGAGGCTTCGTCAACGGTCGTCAATCCGAACAAACAATGATCATAATAAACAGGTGATCAACCGTTAATGGAGAGCAAACGCGATGGCGGCCACGCTCAGCTTAATGCCCGGTATGGTCAGCAGTACCGAAGCACAGGCCTCAAGGGTGGCACCGGTGGTGATGACATCGTCAACCAGCAGGATATGTTTTCCGGCTATATGATCCGTACCTGTCAGACAGAAAATATCTTTGACGTTCTCCCAGCGTTTGAAGCGTGATTTGCGTGTCTGTGTCTCGGAGGGCTTCTGACGGATGAGGCTGGTGAAATCGGTCTCAATATCCATGGCCGAGGCCAGGCCCAGGGCAAACTGCTCACTCTGGTTGTAGCCTCTTTTCTTCAGCTTGTCGGGATGAAGGGGGACAGGGATGATGAGCCCGGCCGTATTGAAGAGCTCCGACTGTTTGAGCTCGTAGCCCATCTGCCGGCCGATGAAAATGCCGATCTCTTTTCTCCCCTTGTATTTCAACTGATGCAGAAGGTGCTGAACGTGGCCTCCCTTGCTGAAATAGTAATAAGCGGTGGCCGAATGCACCGGCACACGACCCCAGAACGTTTGTGCCACAGGATTGTCGCCATCACGGTGGAAGTGAGTCCGCGGAAGATGGTACAGGCAAGATGTGCAGAGGATGTCCTCGCTGTGCACCAGACCCGTGCCACAGGCATAACAGACACTGGGATAGATCAGCGACAGGAAATCATCGATGAGCGCGATCATGGCTATAAAAATTTAGGAGAGGGGGATATTGAGTTTCAATCCCTCTGTGTCCTCTGTGGTTAAAAAAAAGCGACAATTCTCTGTATACTTCACATGATTTATCCTTTATCCTCCCGAAAAGGATATTGTGACCCTATTACGCCAACAATTTCATATCATTCCCTGAAAATCCATATCCGTCAAAAAAGATTACTTTTGAAACACCGATTGCATCCACACCCATGACCCTGCTCGAAGTCAACCGTCTGACCACCGAATTTGTCACCGAAAACGGTATCATCCGTGCCGTCGACGACATCTCCTTCACTGTCGGTAAAGGTGAGACGCTGGGCCTCGTCGGTGAGTCGGCCTCGGGCAAGTCGGTCACGGCCCTGTCCGTCATGAGGCTGGTTCCTGTGCCGGGCCGTATTGCACAGGGGGAGATCATTTTTCATCCCGGTGATGCCTCTCCTGTTGATCTGCTCCGTCTCCCCGAAAAAGAGATGCAACATTACAGGGGTAAGCACATCTCGATGATCTTTCAGGAGCCGATGACCTCGCTCAACCCGGTGCATACCTGCGGCCGGCAGGTGACGGAGGTCCTCCTGCTGCATGAGGGCATCACACGCCGTGAGGCCCGCACCCGGACACTGGACTTTTTCAGGGAGGTGCAGCTGCCACGCCCCGAAGATATCTTCGATGCTTATCCCCATCAGCTGTCGGGGGGTCAGAAACAAAGGGTGATGATTGCCATGGCCATGTCATGCAGTCCTTCCCTGCTGATAGCCGACGAACCCACAACGGCCCTGGATGTGACGGTTCAGAAAACCATCCTCGAGCTGATGAAACGACTCCAGCAAAAATATGGGATGGGGATCATATTCATCTCACACGACCTGGGTGTCGTGGCCGAGATAGCCGACAGGGCGGTGGTCATGCACAGGGGTAAGGCTGTCGAAAGCGGTCCTGTCAGGAAACTGTTCACCGGCCCGCAACATCCTTACACCAAAGGCTTGATAGCGTGCCGTCCCACGCCCCACCGGCGCCTCAGCGTCCTGCCCACCGTCAACGATTTCATGCAGATGACAAAAGATAATGAGGATAAAAACCAATATATACCGGTGGCAAACATAGCTGTCGGAAAAGAGGTTCCGGCCGAAGAGCGGAGGCGCCACCATGAACGCCTGTACCGTGAAAAACCACTCCTCGAGTTGCACCATCTCCGCACCTATTACCCGGTGACGGAGGGCCTTGTCAAAAAACGAAAAGGGATCATCAAAGCCGTCGATGATGTGAGCTTCGATGTCTATCCGGGTGAGACCCTCGGGCTGGTGGGCGAATCGGGCTGCGGCAAGACCACCCTGGGCCGAACATTGCTGCGGCTGACCGGCGTGACGGGAGGAGAGGCTTTTTATGACGGTAAAAACATATTCTCTTTGTCACCGGGCGACCTCCGGATGCTGCGGAAAGAGATACAGATCATCTTCCAGGATCCCTATTCATCACTCAATCCCAGGATAACGGCCGGCAAGGCCGTCACGGAGCCGATGAAGACACACCGGCTGTATGCCAGTGACAGGAACAGGAAAAAAAAGGCCCTGGAACTCCTTGAGAAAGTGGGACTCGAAGAAAGCCATTTCGACCGTTATCCGCATGAGTTCTCCGGCGGCCAGCGGCAACGCATCTGCATAGCCAGAGCTCTGGCGGTGAACCCGAAATTCATCATCTGTGATGAGTCCGTATCGGCACTCGATGTCTCCATACAGGCTCAGGTGCTCAACCTCCTCAACAGCCTGAAGAAAGAATTTGGGTTTACTTACATCTTCATCTCACACGACCTGTCGGTGGTCAAATTTATGTCCGACCGCATCGCCGTAATGAAAGAGGGCAAGATCGTGGAGATCGGCGAGGCCGATGCGCTATATCAAAATCCTTCCAGCGAATACACCAAAAAGCTCATAGAGGCGATACCGGGTTATTGATAGTTATCCACCTGTCTTGCCCAACTTCGTTACTTCCTTACTTCGTTACATCGTTTTATCGCTACATTCCTTGTGTTTCTTCGTGATGCTTGAAACGTCGAATGTATGAACAGCGGTTTCGAAATCTGAAAACCCACAAATGAAAAGCCTATAATCATGTCACCCCTTCAGGGTTTTTACAGGTGGTTGTTAACCCACATTGCAGCTTCAAGAGGCCCAACATGATAAAAATCGGTTAATAACCCATATATTTATCAACAATTTGGAGCGCGCTGAATATACCGAATTGATAATCAGAAACTTTAGTTTTGAGTATTTTATGATTTTCAAATGTAGACCTACCCAGCCTATTGACATTTAGATTGTTACGGTGTAATATTGCGGTATGTTTATCAAGCCGTTTCCAAAATATAACCGGACAACAAAACAACGTTACACCGTTTACCGATTGTGCGAAAGTTATCGATTGAATGGGTACATACGCCATCGGACAATAATCGGATTAGGTAAGTTAGAGGAACTTGAAACAGTGGAACAGAAAAAGTTACTTGCCTCAAGGATTGAGTGCGCCCAGACGCACACAAAAAGGTCAGGCTTAGTACGCCTGATCCATATAAGTGAGCTCGCTGTAATCAAGATGGTGGGCTGCAAACAAAATGAATCAAAATGGAAAGAAACGAGCTGTTACAGATAAACAGAAGTCTCACGGAGAACCATGAAGAAACAATGAGTTGCAGAACTGATCCACCGATAGGGGCTATCAGGAGAACCTATCAAACCGCCCTGCGGTGCTTTCCGTCAATGCGGGAGGTGTTGAGCGGTCAGGGAAAAGGGGTGTTGAAAGAAACACTTCAGGTATTTATATAAGAGCTGAACGAAAGTGCTCTGCCGATGAGGTATCGAAATTGAAGTAGACAGCGTCAGAAACCCGAGTTTCTTAGTCAGTCTGGGGACAAGCACAGGGGGTAACCTGAGAGACATATTGCCTGTGCGGGCGCTCGGTATAAAGGCAGCAAGACTTATATAAGGGCTTGATTACGGAACTGGGGAAGCCGCCTGATGATGTTAATCGAAACGGCACAAGCGGAAACACCGTGAGGCTAAAAGTAGAGAGGTATCAGGCGGAGGCGGATGGAGTTGTAGTAGCGACGAAGTAACTGTAATGGTTATGGAGCGAAGGACTTCACCTGACAGTCAATAACGTGTAAAACAACTTCAAAAGAGGATGATTTTCGGGTTAGAGACAAAGACACAACCTATAAGCAAGGAACAGGTATGGGCATCGTGGAAGCATGTCAGACAAGGCGGAAAAGGTGTTGGAGTTGACAACATCGCCATCGCTGAGATTGAGAAGAATCCACGCAAATATCTGTATCCCTTATGGAATCGTATGGCCAGTGGCAGTTACTTTCTGCCACCGGTCAGAGAAGTAAGTATTCCCAAAGGAGAGGGCAAAGGACGGAAATTAGGTATCCCTACAGTGCTTGATAGGGTAGCGCAGGATGTAATCAAGCGGGAGATAGAAACAATAGTAGAGCCCTAATTTCATCCGAGTTCATTTGGCTACCGGCCTGGCAAAAGTCAGCATGATGCAGTTGAGCAATGTGCAAGAAATTGCTGGGAACGTTGGTATGTTGTGGATATTGACATCAAAGGGTTCTTTGACCACATTGACCATGAACACATGATGCGTATTTTACGCAGGTTCACCGACAAACGACACATACTGATGTATTGTGAACGATGGCTGAAAACTCCTGTGCGAACGGAAGATGGTGCGGAAAGAGACAGGATGGAGGGGAGTCCGCAAGGAGGAGTGATCAGTCCATTATTGTCGAATATTTTTCTGCATGAGGTGTTTGATAGCTGGATGCAGCAACATCATTCCATCATGGTATTTGAAAGGTATGCTGACGATAGTGCGCCACGAAGCTGCACAAAAGATGAGAGTATGACCTCCCGGAACCGGTATTCAGGTACCGGATTTAAACCACCTTAAGCTGCATTGGTAAAGAGCCAATGTAGTGAGCGTTAAGGAAAAGGTTCTACAGGATAGAATCAGGTAAGTATTAAGGAGACGAGTGAAAGTGAACTACTGATGAAGTGTCGAAAGCGTAGGAATGATGTCAAAACCGAGGGGTAGTCGTTAGCCCGGGATAAGTTTGGAAGTGACCTGATTACTGACCAAACGGCATCCGGCATAAAGGTAGCGTGACCTTAATACAGGCTTATGTGTAGAACGTGGGAACCTGTCGCCTTGGTGCTAAGGGAGAAATTCAAGCGGAAGCCCCGCAAGAGTGAGAGTACCGATACAAGGCACAGGGGCGGAACTTTTAACCTTGATTTAAATCGATCCCGGAAAACGGAACAAAACGAGGCCACTCTGTTGAACTTGTTGCCATTTCATCAATTCATGGCAGGTTTTTTTTATGTACATTCGGGATAATATTCCTGTTTCATTTTGAACTGTAAAGCGACAAGCCCAAATAAACAACTCTGGCATTTCCTTTTGGTTTTTAGGCAGGATGGTCAGTATTTGAAGATGATTACTAATAAAAAAGGCCATCATGGATGACAGCCTGGCTTTGAGTTTCATGTACCTGCCGGATGATTGTATGCAGGATAAACGGGGGTGTTTATTTGAGTTTTTCATATTTCTTTTGCAGTTCCATGCCTTGGTGCTGCCGATAACCTGGGCCACGGATTTCGATCTTAACGGCATGATGAAAGATCCGGTCCAGGATTGCACGTGTAGAGACCGGATCACCCAGGTATTCGGCCCAGGCTTTTTCTTCGACATTGGTGGTAAAAATTAAGGGACGGTTGAGTTGGTAGCGCTCATCCACCACTTTGAAGAGCAAATGGGCTTCTTTGGTAACCTGCAGTTCCAGCCGGTCATGACCCATTTCATCAATGATCAGCAGGTCGGGATTGACATACCGTCTGAGGCGTTTGGACAGGTTCTTTTCAAACACCCCGTTGTTCAGATCGCCAATCAGGGCGGCACAGGTAGTATAGAGTACTTTGTATCCCTGTTCACACGCGATTAAGCCCAGGGACTGCGCCAAATGTGATTTTCCGGTCCCGACATCACCAATCCATAAGAGTGATTCATGGTGTTTGATAAACTCCATGGTAGCCAAATCCATCACCAGGGATTTTCGCAGTTTTGGCTGAAAGCTAAAATCAAAGTCTGCCAGAAGCTTGTATGGCTGGGGCAGATGGCTTTCTTTGATGCGGTAGCGTATACTGTTTTCTCTCTTGTGCAGCGCTTCTTCGCTCAGGATCATCTCCAAAAAATCCGGTAACCCTAATTGCTTATCATGAGCTCGCTGAATATACCCGGTATACATCCGGGAGAGATTTTTTAATCCCAGGTACTCGCTCATCCGGGAGATCGTGTCCGGTTCAGTCATCATCGTATGGGGTTTGATCAAACAAGGTTTTTATGGCATCACGACCCTGGGCATGGGTCTGAAGAAAGCGTTCTATGGTTCTTATGTCATAGACCCCGTGAACCGGTGCGCGTTGGACAGCCTTCAGAATGTCCCCGGTAAAGTAGTGAACCTTTAAAGCCAATAACTGCGTGAGCGCCGGGGTGGGATCTTTTTTCTGCAACGCCAATTTTTCAATATACTTTTCCATGATCTCTCCCATGGCCGATAAACGTTGTTTTACCTCAGATAACTTAAGCACCCGGGTATGGGTATGGCCAGGTGGCAGGCCAATATACCGGCCCACAGCACCTTTCCCGGCCAGGGGATGGGAGATGAGAAGCTTAAAATCATGCGAGTAAATGATCACCCGATCCCTGGTGATTCTTAGGGGACAACTCTTGAAAAGGTGGTCCCCCGGGACATAATAGAAGTATCCCTGATAGTGAACACAGGATTCCTGGTTTACCACCCGGTAGACAATCAGCGAGGTGTCGTAATGAGCCGCGGGCAGTGGAATTAAACAAGGCAACTCCTCACGGAACATCTCGATGGGCTGCCTTCCCGTGGTACGGTGCACCCGCACATCGTTCACCCGGGTCAACCAGCTTCGTAACTGCTCTTTCAGATCATGGACATCCCGGAAGCTGCGGCCATTCAGAAAATTCGTTTCCAGGTAATAAAAAGGCCGTTCCACCTTTAAATTCTCAACCGGCCGGCGGGGATGGATCGCCAGGGGACGAAAGCCGTAATGCGAGGCAAACCCAAGGTAATGCCGGTTAAATATGGGTTGCCCGCATTCCCAGCGGTCCACACATACTTTCTGGTTATCACTTTTGATCTCCCGGGCAACACCATCAAAATACATAAAGGCATGGACCAGACATTCAAACAAGGTACGCTGGCTCTTATCTTCCACCACCTCGATGTATTGTCGGCGACTGTAAGAGAGAATGTAGCTGAAAAAGGTCACCTTATGTTCTCTGCCTTCGGTTGAGGTGAACCCGATCATGTACTCGCTCCAGTCATGAGCCGCCCGCTGTCCTGCAGCGGTCTCCACACAGCGTATCACCTCTTTGCCCGGGGAAGTTCGTATCCCTCTCACATAGACCTCCACAATGCTGATCTTTCCGGTATAGCCCCGCTCCAGGATCTGCTCATAGATTCTTTGAACCGTTATATCCTTAAACTTTTGCAATGCATCCTGGATGTATTCTTTATAGGGATCCGGTTTGGATGGATACACCCGCCGGGGCTCCGGGGGATTCGTCCCCGTGGATCGCCGGCGTTCATTCTCCCTGAGGATCCTTATCACACGATTACGGCCGCAATGATATTCCCTGGCCAGGCGACGGATGGACCAGCCCTGGTTATACTGGTAAATCACACTGTTCTCAAAGGCTTCGTCTTTCATACATTTGTAAGGTATTGTGAATGATCTCTATCAGGCGCTGCATGGGCGCTACTAAGGTATTCATGG